>DATJUH010000108.1:0-24813 GCA_035502515.1 Acidimicrobiales bacterium | reverse complement strand
GGTAAATCCGATCGCCGTGCTGTGATCCTTCCGGGTCCGCAATGGACCGTCGAACGGTGGCGCTCCGGGGCCCCGCCGGCCACCGACCCAATACGTCCAGGCCCGGAAGACCGTTTTCGTCCTAGCCGAGATGCGCGAGGTCGTCGACCTTCATCAGCTCCTCATCGGTCAGTTCGAAACCGTACAAGTTGAAGTTTTCCTCCATCCGCTCACGGTGGACGGACTTGGGGATGACGACGAAGCCGTGGTCCAGGTGCCAGCGTAGAACGACCTGAGCCGGGGTGACACCGTGGGCTTCTGCGATCTCCGTCAGGACCGGGGAGTTGAGCCGGCTGCGTTTCAGCCCGCTGTACCCCTCGAGGACGACGCCCCGTTCGGCCAGTTCGGCGGCGCGGCGCGCGTCGTAGAGCGACGGGCTCCACGGTATCTGGTTAACCGCCGGGGCAACGCCGGTCGCCTCTATGAGTTCGTCGATCTGGCCCGTGCTGTAATTGCTTACCCCGATGGCCGCCGCCTTGCCTTCGTTGGCGACCTCAATAAACACTTTCCACATGTCCGGTCTGGCCTCGCCGCCCGGGGGCCAATGGATGAGCCAGAGGTCGACGTGATCAGTCTGGAGAGCGCGCAGACTGGCTGCAAATGTCTCCCGTTCCCGGCCGACATTTTCAGGAGGGCATTTGGTGGTTATGAAGATTTGGTGCCGGTCAATTCCACTGTCGGCTATGGCTTCCCCGACGTATTGTTCGTTTGCGTAACCGGTGGCGGTGTCGATGTGGCGGTAGCCGACGTCCAGCGCGGTCCGGACCACCTGACGGGCGTTCGGCCCCTCCACCTGCCACGTCCCGAAGCCGAGTAGCGGCATTTTGCCACCACTTCGAAGCTCGACAGTCCGATCGTCTTCGTTTGCGCCCATTACGTTGGTTCTTCTCGGCCAGCTTGGTGTTCTCTCCGGGCGGCTCGGCTCATGACAGTCCGCGAGCCGACAGGTACTCGTAGCTGCGGCGGACTTTCTCCCAGATATCTCCCTGGCAACCGTCCAGTTCCACGATGTCCCAACGGACGCCACCGTTGGCGCTGAGGACGCGGTCGACGTCCATTTTCCCGTCACCTACAGCAGTGTGGTTGTCCGCCCCCTGGTCGATGGGCCCGTCTTTGATGTGCAAGTAATGGACCCGGTCACCCAGTGACCGCACCAGTTCCGCCGCATCGACACCACCCACCTGCGCCCAGTATGTGTCAACCTCCAGGGTTACGTCGGGATCCAGTTGGTCGACGAACTTTTCGTACGCCAACTTCCCGTCGTGACCGCGGCCGAACTCCCACCAATGGTTGTGGTACCCGAGCTCGATCCCGTGCGCCTTGGCCATCGGCGCCACCGCGTTGAAGGCATCGGCCGCCCTGCCGATGGCATCGTCGTCGGCAAAGGATTCCGGTCGCAGGCTGGGAAAATCCGCCGGGGCGCCCAGCTGGGTGAGCTCGGTGAAGGTCGCCTCCGCCGTCTGTTTGTCCGGGAGCTTGGTGTGGGCACTGGAAAGTTGGAGGCCGGCGCGGTCTAGCTCAGCCCGCATCTCGGCAGGGGACAGCCCGTAGGTCCCGGCCGTTTCCACCGCCTTGTAGCCGATGCTGCTCAACTGGGCCAGCGTCTCCTGGAGCGAGCGCTCGGCCTCCTTCCGGACCGTCCACATCTGTATCGAAATCCTGGCCATCGGTGACACTCCGTCTACTAGGTTGCGTTCCTGTTGTCTATTGTCTCTATTCCTAGTCGAGCGGCCCGGCCCTCGACAAAGCCTAACGTCGCTCTTCGGGCTCCTCTGTTCGATGCCGGCCGCTACCCGTCAGCCCCATCAACACCAAAAGGCCTGGTCCCCGCCCGGGTCATCCTCGCCGTCAGGCTGAAAAAAGGGCCGTGATATTACTGCTCATCGCCCGGTGCCGTGTCCGGAACCCCAGGTGTTGATTGCTCGCCTGCTACGTCCGCACCCTCCTTATCGGTACCCGGAGGAGGGCCGAGGAGTGCTCCGAGCGACGACCAGAGCCCAGTGTTCCACTCGCTCACCAGCTCCCAGGCCCTGGCTATGCCGATTAGCAACGAGACGATCAGGATGTCCCCGACGTTTGACAGCGCCGAACTGTCGTGAGGATTATTCAGCAGGACGACCCCGAAGGCGAACTCGGACCCGAATACGACTAATAGCAGGACCACCAGAAAGGGGACGCGCGTCAAGACTTGTCGCCGGACCGTTAACTCAAGAGTCCGCCGGACTCCGGCGGCGGTAAACATGAGGCCGGTGATGCCGAGGAACAGTGCAGGATATCCGACGTTGGTGCCCGGCACGAGCCCGAAAAGCGTTACCGAGAGCGCATTGATGAAAGCGAGAAAGGCGGCCGCGGCCCTGAACTGGCGAACGACCCGTGAGCGGTTGCCGGCGCGCCTCTCGGAAACTGAAAGGGCCACGAACAACAGGCCGATAAGCGTAGCGGCCGACATCGCGATGGTGACGAACAGGTCACGATAACCTCCGGTTACCATGACCTACAGGGTACCCACCGAGACGGTGGCCATAAAATCTCGCTCTATAAAGTGCCGGTGTTTTCCCGGGCCCAGGCGGCCGACGATTTGATAACCGCGGCGCCGCCCGAGGCCAGCTCGTGCTCAGTCGCCTCGGCCGCCCTGGCCGAGGTGGCTCTGGAGAGATCGGTGAGCAGGCGAGCCGAGAGCCCGGCCGCCAGCGCGTCCCGGACAGTGGCGGCGACGCAAATATCTTCAGCCAGGCCGCAAACATCGACCCCCTGCACACGGTGGTGGCTCAGAAGGTCCCCGAGCCGATGGCCGGACTCGTCCACTCCGGAAAAGCCGGAGAGGTCGCCTGAGTACTGGCCTTTGTGGACCTGTGAGTCGACGAGATCGGTTACCTGACGGCCGGCTCCACGCGAGAGTTCGGGGTCGAGGTCGGCTCCCGGCGATCCCGCCACGCAGTGGGCCGGGTATTCGATGAAATGGTTGTCCTTCGGCTCGATGTGCCAGTCTTGTGTGGTCACTACCAGGGCGTAATGGCGTCGTGCCTGGCCGAGATAGAGCCCGATCCGGTAGGCGGCCTCGTCTCCGCCCGCCACTTCGAGGGCGCCTCCCTCCGTAAAGTCATTTTGCACATCGACGATTATCAACGCCCGTGGGCCGGCATTACCGGTGGACGGCGAACTGGTCATGGCTGGCTCCATTTGCATTCTGCGAGCTGATTGGTGGTGGGTGCTCCCGGGGCTGGCCCGCTATGCCTCGTTATGATGCGGGCCAGGGTCATCATACGTAAACCAGATGTCATCCGGGCGCGCGATGATCGGTACGTGAAGTCAAAGTTCATTCCTCAACCCACGCCGTGGCCTGTTCGCGTCGACCTTCGCAGCGACACCGTGACCAGGCCCACGGACGCCATGAGGCGGGTCATGTTCGACGCCGCTGTAGGCGACGAGCAGCTCGGTGAGGACCCGAGCGTAAACGAGCTGGTCGAAACGGTGGCCGAACTGCTGGGTAAACCGGCTGCCGTCTTCCTGCCCTCCGGGACCATGTGCAACGAGATCGCCCTGGCGCTCCACTGCCGGCCGGGAGATGAGTTCTACTGCGACCGCACGGCCCACCCCCTCCACGCCGAAGCGGGCGGCCCGTCCGCCATCGCCGGCGCTCAGGTCCGCCCTATTGACGGCGAGCGAGGCATCTACACGGCGGAGCAACTGGCCGGCGCGTTGTCGCCGGTGTCACGGTACGCGCCGGAACCGCGGCTGGTGTGGGTCGAGCAGACGGCCAACCTGGCCGGCGGGAGCGTCTGGCGCCGTTCCGACATCGCCGCGGTGACCGGTTTGGCCAAGGAACGGGGGCTGCTCACCCATCTCGACGGGGCCCGGCTGTTCAATGCCACCGCGGTTACCGGAGAGCACCCGTCGGCTTTGGCCGCACCTTTCGATAGCGTTTGGGTCGATTTCTCCAAGGGTTTGGGTGCCCCCGTAGGTGCTGCCCTGGCCGGGGCCGAGGACTTCATAGACGGAGCGTGGCGCTGGAAGCAGCGGCTCGGCGGCTCGATGCGCCAGGCCGGCGTCCTCGCCGCCGCCGCCAGTTATGCGCTGGGCCACCATGTGGACCGTTTGGCCGAGGACCACTTGCGGGCGCGCCGGCTGGCCGACGCTCTGGCCGAGGTCGAAGGCATAAAGCTCGACCCGGCCCAGGTGGAGACCAATATCGTCATCTTCGGTACCGAGGCTCCCGGGGGTGCTGCCTCGTTCCTGGCCCACCTGCTCGAAAAGTACGGTGTGAGAGGGAGCTTGGCCGGGCGCGGCCTCGTACGCTTCGTCACCCACCTCGATGTAGATGACGACGACATCACTACCGCGGTAGCCGCGGTGCGATCTGTGATCGAGGACCTCGGGTGACCTCATCGCAGCCCGGACCGGGCTCGGCGTCGCCCTCGAGCGACAGCCATCACGAGCACCCGGGGTACTACCAGCACCTGGGGCGCTTCAGTGATTGGGTCGACTTCGCTCGCCGGCAGGCTGGTCCGTCCGGCCGGCCGGAGGTCGGAGGGCTAACTCCTTCCGTTGTACGGGAGAACCTTGGTTTTGTCATCGACCAGCCTCCGGTCGACGTTCGCATCGAGCGCACCTGGCAGCGCGACGGGGTGGCCGGTGAAGAAGTTTCATGGTCCGTGGGTTATGGGCCGAGGACCCGGGCCTGGCTTCTCCGTCCGGCCGGGGCGGCCGGGCCTTTTCCCGGGGTCGTGGCTCTGCACGACCACGGCGGTTTCAAGTTTTACGGCAAGGAAAAGATTGCCGATGGCCCTGAGCCGCCCGGTCCCGTGCTGGCCGAGTTCCGCCGTCACAGTTATGGAGACCGCGCTTTCGCCAATGAACTAGCCCGAGCGGGGTTCGCGGTACTTGTCCATGACGTTTTTCTTTGGGGCAGCCGGCGCTTCGAGTATGCGGAGATGGTCCAGGACAAGGCGCCACCGCCAGGCCTCGAGGAGCGGGATGAAGGGCCGGCCGGCGCCGAAAATATAAGCATTTATAACGGGGCGGCGGCCGGCCACGAGCACGTGGTGGCCAAGTACTGCACATTGCTCGGCACCAGTCTGGCCGGTGTCGTCGCCTATGAAGACCGCGTCGCGCTGGCGTACCTGAGGTCGCGGCCTGATGTCCTCAGTGACCGTGTTGGTTGTGTTGGTTTGTCCGGTGGCGGCTGTCGCGCCGCACTGATGCAGGCCACGGCGGCGGGGCTCTCGGTGTCAGTCGTCGTATGCATGATGTCGACATATGACCGGTTACTCGACCACCATGTGTCTTCGCATACCTGGATGGTTTTCCCTCCGGGCCTCGTTAGCATCGGAGACTGGCCGGACCTGGCCGCCTGCCGGGCCCCTTCCCCGCTCGTCGTGCAGTATTGCCGCGACGACGAGTTGTTCCCGCTCAACGGGATGGTGGAGGCTCATGAGCGCATCGAGGCTACGTATTCATTTGCCGGCGCTCCGGAAAACTATGTGGGCGAGTTTTACGATGGTGGCCACCAGTTCAACCAAGCCATGCAAGAGGCCGCTTTCGCCCACCTGGCTCGATGGTGTAGCGGGTAGAGCCCGGCTCTGGGTGTCACAACCGTTGTTACCATTGGGTTCTGACACCCAAAGACGATGGATCCACCCAGATTACCGGCCACGGTCCACGGCCCACGGCCACGGCCACGGTCCACGGCCCACGGCCCACGGCCCACGGCCCACGGCCACAGCCCACGGCCACAGCCCTTCGACCCAGGGTCGGCGCCGACAGAACAGGCGGGCCCACCGCTGGTCGAAGGTCGATCAGTGAGCCCCGGCGCGGGACCCACTAAGGGCGGCAGAGACGACTGAACGAGCTTCATCCTGGACCTCGGCCAGGTGCTCGGGCCCCCTGAAGGATTCGGCGTAGATTTTGTACACGTCCTCGGTGCCCGAAGGACGGGCGGCAAACCAGCCTGACTTCGTAATGACTTTCAGACCGCCGATCGGCGCGCCATTGCCAGGTGCGGTCGTAAGTTTGGCGATTATGGGCTCGCCGGCCAATTCGGTCGCGGCCACGTCCTCGGGCTGAAGCCGGGCCAGGGCCGCTTTTTCCTCCCTGGTGGCCGGCGCGTCCACTCGCGCGTATGCGGGGTCGCCGAAGCGCTCGGTGAGGACGCGATAGTGTTCGCTCGGCGTTTTGCCTGTCTTGGCCAATATTTCCGAGGCCAGCAGGCACAGGAGGATCCCGTCCTTGTCGGTGGTCCACGTTCGCCCGTCCTGGCGCAAAAACGAC
This sequence comes from Acidimicrobiales bacterium, assembly GCA_035502515.1. Taxonomy (GTDB): domain Bacteria; phylum Actinomycetota; class Acidimicrobiia; order Acidimicrobiales; family Palsa-688; genus Fen-671. Next base: position 18,507 of record DATJUH010000108.1, on the reverse strand, counting down.
CCGCCGGCGCTCTCCTCTCCGCCAAAGCCGACGGAGCCATCGAGCAGCCCGTCCACGAACCATTTGAAGCCGACGGGCACTTCGTAAAGGTGGCGGTCGAGACCGGCCGTCACCCGGTCGATGATGCTCGATGAGACCAGGGTTTTGCCTACGGACGCGCCGGGTGACCAACCCGGCCGGTGCGTGAAGAGGTAGTCGATGGCCACGGAAAGGAAGTGGTTCGGGCTCATGAGGCCCCCGTCCGGCGTCACGACGCCAAAACGGTCGGCATCTGCATCGTTGCCCGTGGCCACCTGGAACTCGTTTCGTCGCTCGATCAAGGAGGCCATGGCGTAAGGGGAGGAACAGTCGGTGCGGATCTTCCCGTCCCAGTCGAGGGTCATGAACCGCCACGTAGGGTCGACGATGGGGTTGACAACGGTCAGGTCCAGGCCGTAGTGCTCGCCGATCGCGCCCCAGTAGTCCACGCTGGCTCCGCCCAGCGGGTCGGCGCCCACCCGGATACCGGCCGCCGCTACGGCAGCCATGTCAATGGCGGAGCTGAGGTCGGAAACGTACGAGCCGAGAAAGTCGAAGCCTCTTGTGGTCCCGGCCTTCCTGGCCGAATTGACCGAAGTGCGGCGCACCCCCCGCAGGCCCTCGGAAAGGAGGGCATTGGCCCGGTCCTGGACCACCGTGGTTATCTCCGTCGGCGCCGGGCCACCCTCGGGTGGGTTGTACTTGAACCCCCCGTCCGACGGGGGGTTGTGCGACGGGGTAACGACAATGCCGTCGGCCTTGCCGCCTTCGCCGGAACGGTTGTGGCCGAGCACGGCATGGGAAAGTGCCGGAGTCGGCGTGTAACCCTCGGCCGCGTCGATGAGCACGGTCACCCCGTTGGCGGCCAGCACTTCCAGCGCCGTCACCCATGCTGGTTCCGACAGCGCATGAGTATCCCTGGCCAGGAACAAAGGCCCGTTTATCCCGGCGCGGGCCCGATAGTCGCAGATCGCCTGTGAGATGGCGGCGATATGGTCGTCGTTGAAACTTGCCTCGAGGCTGGACCCGCGGTGACCAGAGGTCCCGAAGGACACTTGCTGACCCGGGTCCGATGGATCCGGGTGCTCGCTGTAGTAGGCGGTTATCAGGCGGGGGATGTCAACGAGGTCGGACGGAGCGGCAGGCTGTCCGGCACGGGGGTTGTCAGGCACGGCACACGTCCTCGTCTATGGGCTCGTCCAGCGGGTCGGGTGTGGTGTACACCCTGCACCATAGCGCCCACTCTCCGCTTTCACTCTCCTGTAACTATGGCCACCTTGAGCCGGCCGGCCTGCGGCCGGGCGTACAGGGAATATGCCTGCTGCGCCTCCGACAGGGGCAGGACATGAGAGATGTAGCCGGCGAAATCTGCCTTGTGCTGAGCCAGGTAGGCCGCTCCCTCCCTGAGCACGCGGGGCCAGTCGCCGGTCGTCCGGCCTGACGCAAAGGTCAGCGCGTTCAGGTAAATCTGGCGGCACGGGATCACATAGTCCGGGTCGGTAATTTCTCCGAAGCCGAACACGAACCCACCCACGGCCGCGGCCCAGATGGCGTCGACGATGGTCTCGTTCTGGTGGCCGACGGCCTCTACCACCACCTCGGGCCGGTCCCGCCCGTCCAGGCCATGCCGCCAGTCCCGGCCCGTGGTGGCCAGGAACTCGTCGGCCCCGAACGCTTTTGCCGTCCCGGACCGCTCCACGGGGTCGATGACGCTGAGCTTGGCCACCCCCCGGTGCTTCAGGATGTGGCAGAACGAAAGCCCACACGGCCCGGCGCCGACCACGGCCGCCGTCCGGCCCCGCACGTCGGGGAACTGCCCGCTGGCCCGCACGACGGTGCTGATCGGCTGTATGGCCACTGCTTCCACATCCTCGAAGCCGTCAGGGACGGGGATGATCGTGGTGTCCGAGCAGGTCACGACCTCAGACAGCGATGCTTCCGGGCCGAGAGTGCCGATGACGTGCTGCGAGGTCTTGAACAGTGGGCTGGCGCTTTCCAGTACCTCACCGACTACTTCGTGCACGGGCGCGCCGCCGAACCCGCCTCTGACAGATTTCCCTTTGACGCCGTTCAACCGGGGCATGTCGCTCCCGCACAGGCCGGCTACCAGCAACCGCAGGCGGACCTGCCCTTCCTCCAGCTCTCCCGAGTCATCCGGGATCTCGACGCGCTGGACGAAGCCGGGCGCCGCCACCTGGTACGACCACATAAAGACTGCTCCTTTCGCTGCCTCTCAGGGTCGCGAAGCTAGTGGCCGACGAGCGGCGGCGAAAAAACAACCCCGGCGCTTATATGCTGCGGCGGTACGAGCCTCCGACCTCGAACAGAGCCGCACTGATCTCGCCCAGGGAGGCGCAGCGCACCGTCTCCATCAGTTCTTCGAAGACGTTCCCGCCGGCCAGCACGACCCTCTGAAGGGCGGCGAGGGCGGCCGGTCGCTCGTCCCGGTGCCGGGCCTGGAAATGGCGCACCCGCTCGAGCTGGCTCTGTTTTTCCTGCTCGCTCGACCGGGCTAGCTCGAGGTGGTCCGGAGGCTCCCCCCCGTCCGGGCTGACGAACGTGTTCACACCGATGACCGGCAACGTGCCGTCATGCTTGCGCTGTTCGTAGAGCATCGAATCGTCCTGGATACGACCGCGCTGGTAGCCGGTCTCCATCGCGCCGAGCACGCCACCGCGGTCCGAGAGCTGCTCGAGCTCGGCCAGGACGGCTTCCTCCACCACATCGGTGAGCTGTTCGATGATGAAGCTGCCCTGGAGTGGGTTCTCGTTGGCGGCCAAGCCCCACTCGCGGTTGATGATGAGCTGGATAGCCAGGGCACGGCGCACCGAAGCCGGGGTCGGTGTCGTTACCGCCTCGTCGTAAGCGTTTGTGTGCAGGCTGTTGGCGTTGTCGTAGACGGCGCACAGTGCCTGGAGCGTGGTCCTTATGTCGTTGAAAGCCATCTCCTGAGCGTGCAGGGATCTTCCCGACGTCTGGATGTGGTATTTCAGCCGTTGGGACCTTTCGTTCGCCCCGTACTTGTCGCGCATGGCTATGGCCCAAATGCGACGAGCCACGCGGCCGATCACGCTGTACTCGGGGTCCATCCCGTTCGAGAAGAAAAACGAGAGGTTCGGGGCGAAGTCATCGATAGCCATTCCCCGGGCCAGGTAAGCCTCGACATACGTAAACGCATTGGCCAAGGTGAAAGCCAACTGGGTAATCGGGTTGGCCCCGGCTTCGGCGATGTGATAGCCGGAAATCGAGACGGAGTAGAAGTTCTTCACCGAGTGGCGGACAAAGTACTCCTGGATATCACCCATTACCCGCAGCGAGAACTCGGTCGAGAAGATGCAGGTGTTCTGGCCCTGGTCCTCTTTCAATATGTCGGCCTGAACAGTGCCGCGCACGTTGGCGAGGACGAAGGCGCGTACGCCGGCCGCCTCTTCGGCGGTCGGTGGCCGGCCGTGCTCGGCGGCGAACCGGTCGAGCCTCTGGTCGATGGCGGTGTTGAGGAACATGGCCAGGATCGTCGGGGCCGGACCGTTGATCGTCATCGACACCGACGTCGACGGGTCACAGAGGTCGAAGCCGTCGAACAACGCCTTCATGTCGTCAATCGTGGCCACAGACACGCCGGAGGTGCCGATCTTGCCGTAGATGTCGGGGCGCTCGGCCGGGTCGCAGCCATAAAGGGTGACCGGGTCGAAAGCAGTGGAAAGCCGGGTCGTGGCCTGGTCTGCGGCCAGTAAGTGAAAACGCCTGTTGGTCCGGAACGGGTCGCCCTCTCCGGCGAACATGCGGGTCGGCTGCTCTTCTTCCCGTTTGAACGGGAAAACGCCGGCCGTAAAAGGGAACCTCCCGGGCAGGTTCTCGGACCGCAGCCACCGCAACAGCTCGGCCCGGCCGGTGAAACGGGGCAGGGCAACCCGCGGTACCGGCGTCCCTGAAGGTGAGGTACTGGTCAGGTGGGTTGTCTTTACGGCGCCGTTCGACCGGAGCTCGATTTCGTCGGCCGAGTAGGCGCTCACTGTTGCCGGCCAGCTCTCGAGTAATCGCCGTGCTTCAGTCTCGACCCCGGCGGCCGCCTCACGGCTCAACTTCTCGAGACCACCGGCCTCGACACCTCGCTCGGCGGCGAAGGCAATCGCCTCTGTGACGGCGTCGGCCCGGCTCGTAGCCGCCACCTGCTGGGCCGTACGGGCGTGATAGGCCCGCACGGTCTCGGCAATTTCGGCCAGGTAGCGCTGGCGGGCATTTGGGACCATGACCGCTTTGCCATCCGAGACCTTGCCGGCTACGGCCGGGAGGGCGCCGCCGGCCACCCGGAGGCCTCGCGCCGCCATCGCATCGCGCAGGTGCTGGTACAGAGCGCTAACCCCGTTGTCGTTCAAGCGCGATGCGATGGTGGCGAAAACCGGGAGGTCTTCGGGAGCGGTGGAAAACGCTTCGTGGCCGCGGGCCCACTGGCGGCGGACGTCGCGCAGGGCGTCCATGGCGCCCGGCCGGTCAGATTTATTGATGGCGACGACATCGGCCAATTCCAGCATGTCGATTTTCTCGAGCTGAGAGGGTGCGCCGTAGTCGGGCGTCATGACGTACAACGAGACATCGGCGACGTCGGTCACCGCCGAGCTCCCTTGCCCGATCCCGGGGGTTTCGACGATGACGAGGTCGCACCCGGCCGCCCGGCACGCGTTCACGATGAGGGGGACAGGCGGTGGCACTTCTGAGGTGGCGCCCCGGGTGGCCAAGGAACGGAAGTAGATCCGGGGCGAACCAATTGCATTCATCCGTATGCGGTCGCCGAGCAAGGCGCCACCGCCGCGGCGACGGGTCGGGTCGATGGCGATCACGGCTATGCGCAGGCTGTCGCCAAGGTCGAAGCGGAACCTCCTGACGAGTTCGTCGGTCAGACAGGACTTGCCCGAACCGCCCGTGCCCGTAATACCGAGCACCGGCACTCCGGACCGGGCGTGGGACTGGACTTCCAGGAGTTGCCGCTCTGTCAGCCACCCGGCTTCCAGAGCGGTGATGACCCGGGCCAGTGCCATCGGCCGCCCGGCCAGTAGCTCGTCGAGGGAGATGGGCGCCTGGCCGGCCCGGTCGGTATCGCATTCTTCGATGAGGACGTTTACCATGCGGGCCAAACCGAGGCGCTGGCCGTCGGCAGGGGAAAAAATCCGACGGACGCCATAGGCTTCGAGCTCGGCGATCTCCCGCCCGACAATGACGCCGCCACCGCCTCCATAGACCTTTACGTCGGCGCGGCCAGCTTCGCGGAGCTGGTCGACGAGGTACTTGAAGTACTCGACGTGACCGCCCTGGTAAGAACTGACGGCCACTCCGTGCACATCTTCCGCGATGGCGGCCGTTACCACTTCGTCCACGGAGCGGTTGTGCCCGAGATGGACTACCTCAGCGCCCTGGGCCTGAAGCAGCCGGCGGATGAGGTTGATGGCGGCGTCGTGGCCATCGAACAGGCTGGCCGCGGTCACGAAGCGTACGGGGTGGGCGGGCACGTACAGTCTCGTCACGTTTGGGGCCGTTACGTCTGGGGCCGTCACGTTTGCGGGCCTTCGACCTTCGGCCGCTACAGGCACGCCCGCGGTCATAGGAAGTACAATAGTCGAAGATCCGACTAGATCTGCAGCCGTGATGCCGTAGGGTCGAGCGTCGGGGCTGCCTCGCTCGCCTCGAACGGCGCCTGTCGTCTTCGCAGCACGTGGAGAGTGAGGGAGGCCCGAATTACCGGAGGTAACGAATGCCCGGATCCGTGATCGTGTCAGGAGCCCGCACCCCGATCGGCAAGCTGGGAGGTGCGCTGGCGCCGGTGGCCCCGGTGGAGCTGGGTGCCGTGGCCGTCGCCGAGGCCCTGCGGCGCGGTGGGGTGACGCCCGAGGCGGTCGGCTACGTGATCATGGGCCACGTGTTGCAGGCCGGCCAGGGACAAAACCCGGCCCGTCAGGCCGCCGTCCAGGCCGGGATACCGATGCGGGTCCCGGCCATGACCGTCAACAAGGTGTGCCTGTCCAGCCTCAATGCCCTCTACCTGGCCGACTTGATGATCGCGGCCGGCGAGGCCGACATCGTCGTGGCCGGCGGCATGGAGTCGATGTCGAAAGCGCCTTACTTGCTCGACGGGGCGCGGGCCGGTCTCGGCTTTGGCGAGGCGGTGCTGCGCGACGACATCGTGGTCGACGGTCTTTCCTGCGCCTTCGACCAGTTGACGATGGGGGCGGCCACCGAGCGGGACGCCTCGGCCGTCGGCATCACCCGCCAGGAGCAAGACGCGTTCGCTGCCCGTTCGCATGAGCGGGCCTCAATGGCCACGAAAGCGGGCCGTCTGGCCGAAGAGATTGTCCCGGTGAGCGTGCCCAGGCGACGGGGCGACCCGATTGTCGTGCTGGAAGACGAGGGCATCCGGACGGGCACGACCCCTGAGCAGCTGGCTGGGCTGCGCCCCGCCTTTTCCGATGGGGGCGCCATAACCGCAGGCAACGCCAGCCAGATGTCCGACGGGGCGGCGGCTTTGGTCGTCGCCTCTCGGGCCGCCGCCGCCGGGCTTGGAGTTACGCCCCTGGCTGAGGTTGTCTCCTATGGACAGGTGGCCGGTCCCGGTACGTCGCTCCTCACCCAGCCCTCACGCGCCATTGCCGTCGCCCTCGAACGGGCCCGCCTCGACGTCGCCGACCTCGGTGTTGTCGAGGTGAACGAGGCCTTCGCGGCGGTGGCCGTGGCGTCGGCCGCCGACCTGCCCATCCCCGAAGATGCGCTGAACCCGAACGGCGGTGCCATTGCCTTGGGCCACCCGCTGGGCATGTCGGGCGCCCGCCTGGCCCTCACTCTCTCCTATGAACTGCGCCGCCGGGGCGGGGCCGGTGCTGCCGCTCTGTGCGGCGGCGGCGGCCAGGGTGACGCCGTCATACTGCGCTCACTGGGCTCGTGAGCGGCACCATCTTCACCGAGCGGGACGGCAAAGTGGTTATTTTGCGCCTCCGCCGCCCGCCGGTAAACGCGCTCTCGCAGGGGTTGCTGGCTGAGCTGCGCGACGCCGTGGACGCCCTCGCCGGTGACCTCCCCGGGGCCGTCGTGATCACCGGCACGGACCGAGTTTTTTCGGCCGGCGCCGACGTGACCGAGTTCGGAGGCAGTGAACGCGCCGCGGAGGTGGCGGCCTCGTTTGCCACCGTTCTCGACGCCATCGCCGCCCTGCCCCGGGCAACGGTGGCCGCCATCGCCGGGGGCGCGTTCGGCGGAGGCCTCGAGCTGGCGTTGGCGTGCGACTTCCGGGTCGTGGCCCGGGGCGCCCGCCTCGGCCAGCCCGAGATCCTGCTGGGCATCATCCCCGGTGGGGGCGGGACCCAGCGCCTGGCCCGTCTCGTCGGGCCGGCCCGGGCCAAGGACCTCGTCCTCACCGGGCGTTACGTGAGCGCGGACGAAGCACTCGGGATGGGCCTGGTGGACCGGGTGGCCGAACCCGAGCGGCTGGAGAGCGAGGCTTTGGAGTTCGCCTCTCGCCTGGCGGCGGGCGCCGTCGTGGCCCAGGGCATGGCCAAGCGGGCCATCGACGACGGTCTCGGGCTGCCACTGGCAGAGGGGCTGTCACTCGAGCGAGAGCTGTTCGCCAAGGCCTTCGCCACTCGTGACGCCGAGATCGGCGTCAGCTCGTTCCTGGCCGGGGGCCCGGGGAAAGCCGAGTTCGTCGGCGCCTGAGTAGCCTTTCTGACGGTGCTCGCGGATCGCGTGAGAGATACTGGAGGACCGTGGCGCAGCGCAATGTGCTCGGGGGCGAACTGGAGCCCTGCGGCTTCGACCCCTTGACCGGTTTCTACCGCGATGGTTGCTGTACCAGCGGCCCCGAAGACCTCGGTTCGCACACAATTTGTGCTGTCGTTACGGCTGAGTTCCTAGAGCACCAACGCCGCATCGGTAACGACCTGGTTACGCCCATGCCCCAGTACCACTTCTCCGGGCTCGTGCCCGGCGACCGGTGGTGTGTCACCGCCGTGAACTGGCTGCGCGCCTACCGGGATGGCGCCGCCTGTTTCGTCGTGCTGGCATCGACGAACGAAGACGCCCTCGAAATCGTGCCCCGGGCCGCCCTCGAGCAGCACGCCGTCGATGTACCGCCGAGCCTCCACGGCCTCGAAGCGCCTCCGGCGGAACCGCCGCCCTAGTCCGCCAGGCGGCTGCCCAGGCGGGAATTGGCGGGCTCGGGCGTGTGTTGCGACTCGACGTACCTGAGCCGAACCCAACACAGGAGGTTTATTCGAATGAAGATCACCGTTGTCGGGACTGGGTTCATCGGAGGCGTTCTGGGGCGGGCTCTGGCGACCGGCGGACAAGATGTCACCTTTGCTTCCCGGCACCCGGAAGATGACGACGTTGCCGGTGAAACCGGCGCCCGGGTGACCTCGGTGGCCGACGGTCTGGTTGGGGCGGATGTGGTGCTGCTCGCTCTTCCTGGTGGGGCGGTGGAGGATCTCGTCAACGAGAACGGAGCCGCTCTGGCCGGCAAGCTGGTGATCGACGCCACCAACCAGATGGGGGCTCCGGTGGCCAACGCCCGGGCCTCGCTCCCGGCTGACGTTCGTTACGCCCGGGCCTTCAACACCCTGGGCGGTGAGAATATGGCCGATCCCGTCTTCCCGGACGGGCAGCGAGCCGACATGTTCTTCTCTGCTCCCGACGACGACCGTTCAACTGTGGAAGAGGTCATCAGCGGGATCGGGCTGACGCCCGTCTTCCTGGGCGCCGACCAGGAGGCGCTGGTCGACTCGTTGTTCCGGGTGTGGGTGGCCCTTGCCTTCAACCAGGGCCGCGGCCGCCGACTGGCCCTCAAGCTGCTCCAAGGTTGAGTGCTTGACCAGGGCGCCTGGCCGGACCGGCTGGGGGCTCAGGTGATCGACGCTTTGTAGATGCTGGCGATGGACTGGTCCAGTGCGGCGTTGAACTCGGCGTCGGTCTGGTTGACGTTGAGCCCTTCGGTCAGGGCGCGGGAGAAGCTGGCGATCAGGCCATGGTTGGCGGTCAAGAGGGCGTCAGCTTCCTCACGGCTGTACCCGCCGGACAGTGCCACTACCCTCAGCACCTTCGGGTGGCTTATGAGGTCGGTGTAAAAATCCGTCACCGAAGGCAGGGATATCTTCACCATAATGTGCCCGCCCTCAGGGACCTGGTCCAGGTGCTCGAAGATGGCGGCCTTCAGCATCGACTCGGCGTCGGCTTTTTCCGGGCTGTGGATGTCGACCTCCGGTTCGATGATCGGCACCAACCCGGTGGCCAGGATTTGAAGGGCAAAATCGAACTGCTGGTCGACGATGGCCTTTACGCCGGCGTCATTGGCGAATTTGATGAAAGAGCGCATCTTGGTGCCGAATACGCCCTTTTCGATGGCTCGGGGCAGGACCGTGCCCAGGTCGGGTATTGGTTTCATGAGCTGGACACCGTCGGCCTCGGCAGCCAGGCCCTTGTCCACCTTCAAGAAGGGGACAACGCTCTTCACTGTCCACAGGTAGTCGGCCGACCCCCGGCCTTCGATTTCGCGGTCCATGGTGTCCTCGAACAAAATGGCGCCGAGGACGCGGTCCCCGTTGAAGCTGGGGCTGGTGATGATGCGGGTCCGCATCTGGTGCACGATGTTGAACATTTCGTCATCGTCGGAGTACGCATCTTCCGGGATCCCGTAGAGCTGCAAAGCCTTGGGGGTGCTGCCGCCGCTCTGGTCGAGGGCGGCGATGAAGCCCCTACCGGACTTTATCTTGTTGAACTGTTGCTCGTTCATAACAGCCTTTCTAGTCCTCATCAGCCGGGCAGTCGACGCAGACGGAAAATAAGGCCCTCTTCAGTCCAATTGCGCCCGTCGGGCGGCGGTGGCCCGTTCAGGTCACTGGCCGAGGGGTCAAGGAGACCCGTCCACCCCAGGGGCCGGCGGTCTTGCGCGTCTGTAGGCTGACGGGATGTGTTTTACCCCCCATCACCCGGTTCGGGTCGTGTTGCCTATCGAGGAGGGTGACCAGGCCCGGACCACCGGAGGCGATTCCCCCGCGTGGGTCGGGCGCGTGCCGGTCGGCCGGGTGCCGGTCGGCCGCGCGGCAGTAGCGTCGCCGTGGTCGCCACGCCTGTCGGGCGAGAGTGTCTGCTGATGGCGGTGCGCCCGATCCGTATCTTTGGTGACCCCTTACTCAGGACCAAGTGCGCCCCGGTAGCAGATTTCGACAAAGGACTGCGCCGCGTGGTCGGCGACCTTGCGGAGACGCTCGCTGATGCCGGCGGGGCCGGCCTGGCCGCCCCGCAGATCGGGGTGAACCTGCGCGTGTTTGCCTTTGTCGTGACCGACAAAACCGCGCCTGAGTACGGTTTGATGGGCCACATCGTCAACCCGGTGCTGGTCGACCAGTCAGCGGACGAGGTCATCGACGTCGAGGGCTGCCTCTCCATCCCGGGCCTCGAGTACGAGTTGGCCAGGGCGCAGCGAGTCGTCGCCGAAGGCTCGGACATGCACGGCGAGCCGCTCCGCATCGAAGGCACGGAAAGGTTGGCCCGGTGCTTCGCCCACGAGACGGACCACCTCGACGGCGTCCTGTTCATCGACCGGCTCGACCCGGACACCCGCAAACGCGCTATGCGCGAGATACGGGAGCTGGTGCTGGCCGGGGAGAACGTCCAGGTAAAACGTTCCCCCCACAGCGGGCAGCTCTGACGACCGCGAAAGCGACAGGCCGGAAAGCGACGGGCCGGAAAAGCGACAGGCCCGAAAGCGACAGGCCCGAAAGCGACAGGCCGGACGTGGCAGGCCCCGACAGGCGAGCCCGGCACGGGTATGTTCCCCGTGAGTAAGTTCGCCATACGTAAGCCCCCTATGAACAAACGCCAAGTGACCAGGCCCCAAGCGGGCAGAACCCAAGCGGGCAGAACCCAAGCGGGCCGGCCCCAAGTGGGCAAACTCGGGCCGGTCCCGACATCCGCTAAGGGCAACCAAACTCATATAGGAGCGCGTGCATGAGCCATAAATCCAGGGGAGTAGTTGCCCTCGAACAGGGCAAGCCAGTGTCGCTGGAGACGATCAATGTGCCGGCCCCCGGGCCCGGTGAAGCCCTGGTCCAGGTAAAGGCGTGCGGGGTCTGCCACACCGACCTCCACTACCGGGAGGGCGGGATATCGGACAATTTTCCGTTCCTGCTCGGCCACGAAGCGGCCGGTGAAGTCATAGCCATTGGGCCCGAGGTGCGCGGCCTCGAGGCGGGGGCCTTTGTGATCCTCAACTGGCGGGCTGTGTGCGGGACGTGCCGGGCCTGTCGTAAAGGCAAGCCCCAGTACTGTTTCGCCACGTTCAACGCCCGCCAGCCGATGACCCTGGAGGACGGGACGCCGCTATCCCCCGCCCTCGGCATCGGGGCTTTCACCGAGCTCACCCTGGTGGCCGCCGGGCAATGCACCGAAGTTCCCCGGGTGAGGCCCGAGGCCGCCGGCCTGCTGGGCTGCGGGGTCATGGCCGGGATCGGGGCGGTCATGCACACCGGCGACGTACAGCCGGGCGACAGCGTGGCCGTGTTCGGCTGCGGCGGGGTCGGGGCCGGGGCCATAGCCGGAGCTCGCTTGGCCGGCGCTACGACGATCGTCGCCGTTGATATCGACGACCGCAAACTCGAGTGGGCCCGCTCGCTGGGCGCCACCCACACCGTCAACAGTGCCCGGGAGGACCCCGTGGCTGCGGTCCGGTCTGCCACCAGCAGTTTCGGGGCGGACGTCGCCGTAGAGGCAGTCGGCCGTCCCGAAGTACTGGAGCAGGCCTTCTTCGCCCGCGACCTGGCCGGCACCGTGGTCCAGGTGGGCGTGCCCAACCCGCAGATGAGGTTCCCCGACCTGCCGATGATCGAGTTCTTCGGCCGAGGTGGGGCGCTCAAGCCGTCGTGGTACGGCGACTGCTTGCCCAGCCGGGACTTCCCGCTGTTGATCGACCTCTACCGGCAGGGCCGCCTCGACCTCGACTTCTTCGTCAGCGAGACGATCGGCATCGAAGACGTAGAAGGAGCCTTTGCCCGGATGGGCAAGGGTGAGGTGCTCCGCAGCGTCGTCGTGCTGTGAGCGGCACTGGCTGCTTAGGCTGAGCACTTGCTTCGGACAACGCGGCGAACAGCCAATTAAGGAACGGAGGACTAGCCGTGCCCTCGATGGTGTACCAGAGCCGTTCACCCCAGGACCCCGACGACGTGCTCGTCTCGGCCGAACTGGTGGAGCCGGCGGCGGTGCCGGCGGTCGTCGCGCTGGCCAGGCAGGCGCAAACGGAATGGTCGGCCGTGCCCGCCCCGGCCAGGGCCAACGCGCTCAACCGGGCGGCCCAGCGCGTCGAGCAGGCCTCGGCCGAGTTGACTGAGCTCGGCATCCGGGAGGTGGGGAAGCCAAGGACCGAGATGACCGCCGAAGTGGCTCGCGGCGTAGCCATCCTGCGCTACTACGCCCAACAGGCCCTCGACCCCGACGGTGCCACTTTCCCGCCGCCGGACGGGCGCTCGTTGCTGATGGCCCGGCGAAGGCCTCACGGTGTCGCCGGTCTCATCACACCCTGGAACTTCCCCGTGGCCATCCCCCTTTGGAAAGTGGCCCCTGCACTGGCTTACGGGAACGGCGTGGTCCTCAAGCCGGCCAGACAGGCTCTGGCCATTGCCCTCCGCCTGGGTGAGCTGCTTTCCGAGGATCTGCCGGACGGGCTGTTCGAGGTCCTGGCCACGGATGGCTCCGGCGCGGACGTGCTTATGGCCTCCGCCGACGTCGTTTCCTTCACCGGCTCGGTCGAAGTCGGGCACCACGTGATCGCCGAGGCGACGAAGCACGCGGTGCCGGTCCAGGCCGAGATGGGGGGGCAGAACCCGTCCATCGTCCTCCAGGACGCGGACTTCGGCCGGGCTGCAGACGCCATCGCATCGGCGGCCATGGGCTACGCCGGCCAGAAATGTACGGCCACCTCCCGGGTGGTCGTCGTGGGGAACGCATCTAATTTCGAAGACGCGCTGGTGGCCGCCATCGAAAAACTTCCCGTTGGCGACCCGGCCGAGGCGGTGACCGTGGTCGGGCCGGTTATCGACGAAGCCGCCCGCCGGTCGGTGATCGAGGCCGCCAATGGCGCTCGCAGTCAGGGCGGCCGGGTGGTGACCGGGGGGGCGGCGGCCGAGCGCAAAGGTTGGTTCGTCCAGCCCACCCTGGTCGACGGGGTCTCACCGGAGGCAACGCTGGCCCAAACCGAGGTCTTCGGCCCTATCGCAGTGCTGTTACCGGCTACTGACGTGGACGAAGCCGTAGCCATTGCCAACGGCGTCGAGTTCGGCCTGTCTGCGGCGATTTTTACCACTGACCTGGACCGGGCACTGTCTATCTCCGGGCGCCTCGAAGCGGGGATGGTGAGGGTCAATGCGCCCACCTCGGGCGTCGATTTCTACGCCCCGTTCGGGGGCGTAAAGGGATCGAGTTACGGTCCCCGCGAACAAGGCAAGGCGGCCAGGGATTTCTACACCTGGTCACAAACGATCACGGTTTCGCCGGCGCGAGCGTGACCCAGGGGCCGAGCCCGGACGCCACCGTAGCCGGTACCGTCCTGCGCGCTTTGGGGGCGGCCGGGGCGCACACCGTTTTCGGCCTACCCGGCACTCATAACCTCGCTTTTTGGCGGGTACCGTCAGGGCCGTCCGTTCCTCGGCTGGTCAGTGTGAGGCATGAACAAACGGCGGTTTACGCCGCCGACGGTTGGGCGAGGGCGTCGGGACGTCTAGGGGGTGCGGTCGTTACCACGGGCCCGGGAGCGGCCAACACGACCGCCGCCTTCGGCGAAGCGGCCACTTCCGGGTCCCCGTTGGTACTGGTCGCCAGCGAGGTGCCTCAGAGCGTGGTCGAAGCCGGCATGCGCGGCACATTGCACCAGTCCAGGGACCAGGCCGGCCTTTTCGCACCGCTGGCCAAGGCTACTTTTACGCCGCGCTCGGCCGCGGCTGTGGCCAACGACCTCGCCTCGGCCATCACGACGGCGCTCACCCCGCCCCAGGGCCCGGTTTATCTTGACATCCCGGCCGATATCCTCCGGGGCCCGGCTGCTACTGATGTCCGGCCAACTCAACGGCCTGTTCGTTCGGTCGACGAAGCGGCGCTCGAAGAGGCGGCAGACCTGGTGAACTCGGCCGGCACCGTTGCCATCTGGGCCGGTGGGGGCGTAATCGAATCGGGAGCGGAAGAACTCCTGTCGTCACTGGCATCCCATTTGCAGGCGCCGGTCGTCACCACCTTCGGGTCTCGGGGGGCACTCGGCTCGACCGACCCTGGCAACGTCGTCTTCCCCCCGCACGAGCCCGAGGTGGAGGACCTGTTGGCGGGGGCCGATTTGCTCCTGGCGTTCGGGACAAATTTCGACGCCATGATGACCAAGAACGCCACCCTGCGTCTGCCCGGCACCATAATTGACGTCAACGTCGACCTCGGGCGAGCCGAGTTCGGGTACCGAGGCGTGTTCCCGGTCCACGGGGACGCCGGTGCCGCCATCGAAGGCTTGCTCCAGTCGACGAAAAAGCGGGACGAAGGGCTGGCCGCAACGGTGCCCGAACTGAAAGAGCGGGTGTGGGCCAGGCTGAAGTCCGACCCGCGCACGCAACCGGCCACCACGTTCGTGAGTTCGGTAGAGGGCGCCGCCCGGGGCAATGCCATCGTCATGAACGACATGACAATCCCCGGCTACTGGCTCGGGAACTACTACTGCCCGAGCGGCAGCCGGGCTGTCCAGTACCCTGTGGGCTGGGGCACGCTCGGCTACGCACTGCCCGCTTCGATTGGCGCCGCCTTCGCCGGGGAGCTGAGCGTCCTGGCTGTATGTGGTGATGGCGGCTTCATGTTCGCGGTCGGCGAGCTGGCGACCATTGCCCAGGAGCAGTTGCCGGTCACTGTGCTCCTGGTCGACGACGGCGGCTACGGCATGTTGCGCTATGGCCACCGCGAGACAGGCGGGCCTTCCCCGGGTACTGAACTGCTGAACCCCGATTTCCTCCAGCTGGCCGGGGCTTTTGGTATCGTGGCCACCCGGGTGGACGACGTCGGCGCCCCGCTCGGGTCGGCGTTACGGGCGGCGATCAGTTCCCGGGAGCCGCGCATGGTCGTCTGCCAGGCGTCGCTGTTCCCGCCGCGGACGACATCGCCGAGGTGGCACGAGGAGACCTGAGGGACCGGGTACGAATTTGTCATCGGAGTTTGTCACCAGAATTTGCCAGAGAAAGGAAGAGGAATACCTGTGGCCTCGACTGCCCACGTAACTGACGACCCCGGCTCGCCCTGGGTATCGTTGCGCCACGACGGCGTGATGTTGGTGCTGGACACCGGCGGGCCCCACCTGCCACGCGTCGTGTACTGGGGGAACGACCTCGGCGACCTGTCCGACGACGAACTGGCTGCCCTACCCCTGGCCGGTGAGCAGATCCGTGGTCATCGGCCGCCCGACAGTGGTGTCCCCATCACGCTCTTGCCGACGCGTGCGCACGGCTGGCCCGGGTGGCCCGGTTTGACCGGGCACCGCCGCGGTTTGGCCAGTCAACCGCTCTTTTCACTGAGAAAAGTCACTCTCCAGAGGCAGGGCTCCGGCGACGCCGTCGATTACCACGGCGTCGACGCCTCAGCCCAACTAACACTTGACGGGCGGCTGGAACTCACGCGCGACGGCGTGCTCAAGCACCGCCAGACCCTCACCAGCACGGCGCCGGCCGGCGGAGCCGATTACGACGTCGAAGAGCTATTGAGCCTCTTCCCGGTGCCGGAGGACACTGTCGAAGTGCTCGACTACGCCGGGCGGTGGGCCAACGAAGCCCAGCCGCAGCGCCACGACCTCAGCCAGGGCACCTGGCTGCGCGAGCAACGCCGGGGCCGGACCGGTCCCGATACGCCCCTTCTCCTGTGCGCCGGCACCAAGGATTTCGGCTTTCGGCACGGAGAGATCTGGGGCATCCACCTCGGATGGTCGGGAGACCAGCGTTATTTGGCGCAGCGGCTCAACACCGGGACCACCCTGATAGGGGCGGGCGAGATCCTGGCTGCAGGGGAAGTGGTCCTTGGCCCGGGTGAGTCAATGACAACTCCGTGGACCTATGCCGTTTATTCGAACCGGGGCCTGGACGGGGCATCGGCCCGGCTGCACTCGATGTTGCGCCGCCGCCCCCGCCATCCGTCGAAATCGCGACCCGTGCTGCTCAACACGTGGGAGGCGGTTACTTTCGACCAGTCTTATGAGAAATTGGCCGAGCTGGCCGATGTCGCCGCCGAAGTCGGCGTCGAACGCTTTGTCATCGACGACGGCTGGTTCGGTGGCCGCCGGGACGACAGTGCCGGCCTCGGCGATTGGTACGTGGCCAAGGATGTCTGGCCGGACGGGTTGGGGCCGATCGTCGACCGTGTGCGCTCGCTTGGTATGCAGTTCGGCCTGTGGTTCGAGCCCGAAATGGTCAACCTTGACTCAGACGTCGCCCGCGCCCACCCGGACTGGGTCATGGGCACGCCGGGGCGGATGCCCCGCAGCTGGCGCAACCAGCAGGTGCTGGACATTTCCAACCCGGAGGCCTTTACCTACATCCTCGAGCGGCTCGATTCCCTGGTGGGCGAGTACGGCATCGACTTCATCAAGTGGGACCACAACCGCGACCTGGCCGACCCCGTCCACCGCGGCGGTCCGAAAGCAGGCCGGCCGGCCGTCCGGGACCAGACCCTGGCTACGTACGAGCTCATGGACGAGCTGCTGCAACGCCATCCCGGCCTGGAGATCGAGTCCTGTTCGTCGGGCGGCTCACGGATCGACTTCGGGGTACTGGAACGGACCGACCGCGTCTGGGCCAGCGACAACATCGACCCCATCGACCGCGTCCACATAGTGATGGGCGAGTCGACGTTGTTGCCCCTCGAGCTCATCGGTGCCCACGTCGCCTCGGAGCGGTCCAAGACGACCGGTCGCCGCCACGACCTCGCCCTGCGCCTTACCGTCGCCCTTTTCGGTCATCAAGGCATCGAATGGGACATCACCGAGACCACTCCCGAAGAACGGCGGGCGGTGGCCGAATGGGTGGCGCTGGCCAAATCGTTCCGGCCCCTTCTGTTCGGGGGCGAGCTGGTGCGGGTCGAGCGCCCGAGCGACCCCGGCACGGTTCTTTTCGGCGTGGTGGCCGGGGACAGGTCGGAGGCGGTGTTCGCGCTGGTGCGGGAGTACGCCTCGCCTCAGTCCGAGACGTCGCCTTTACGTCTGGACGGGCTCAAGCCCTCGGGCCGGTACCTGTTGAAGCGCCTGGAACTGGGCGGGAAGGGAGCTCAGGCGGCTACCGACGGCCGCTCGCGTCCCGACGTGGACGACGTGGTCGTCCGGGGCTCTTTGCTGATGAACGCCGGCGTCCCGGCCCCCTTCTTGCGCCCGGAGGAGGCCGCCCTTTTCTACCTCAGCGAGCAACCGGGCTGAGCTGGCCCATAAGAGCGCCTGTAAAGCGGTACATTGGCCACGGTTCTGATAGGTGCGAAGGGACGGCTGATGGCTCTGGTAAGAGAAGAAGTGCCTCTGGTTGATGATGTCCCGGGCGAAGGGACCGAGGTCGAGGAGCCGGAGATCTCCGACGAGGACCTGGCCGCGTTGGCTTTGGCCGCCGATGTCGACGAGCCCCTTTCGCCCGACGCCGTCCCCCTTGACGTGTACACCTCGCAGGCCGGCAGTTTCCTGCCCGAGTGGTACATGCCACCCGTGATGGCACGACGCGCTAGAAGGTGGCGGGTCCCTGTGGTGTGGGTCATCATCGCCGCTTTCCTGCTTATCGACGCCTTCGGCCTCTGCATCTGCTACGGGCAGCTGGTCGCCGCGTGACAGAGTCGAGGCGCAGCCCGGCGGGGCGGCGCAGCCCCGGCTAGGCACTCCGGGGCGGCTGCGGAGCGGCGGCCCTCACACCGGTGACCCCCCAGACCGACGGCCCTAAAACCGGCGGCCCCCAGACCGGTGACCCGGTATGGCTGAGCCTGCCCGCCGGCCTGGTTCGCGTTGGTCTCCGTAATGGCTCAGTTGGTGCTGGAACGGGCCCAGAGGTTGATGCCCGCATCGGCCGCGTAGCGGTCGATTTCCGCCAGCTCCTGGTCTGTAAGAGCGAGTTTTTCCAACGTTTTCACGTTGGACTCGAGTTGCTCGACGCTGCTCACTCCGATCAGGGCTGAGGTCACACGCGGGTCCCGCAGAGACCAGGCCAATGCCAGTTGCGACAGGTGCTGGCCGCGATCTGCCGCGATGGCCGCCAGCCCCCTGATTTTGGCCAGGTTTTCCTCGTTCAGCATCTCGGGCCGCAGCGAACCGTTCAAGCTGGCTCGAGAGCCCTCGGGCACCCCTTTGAGGTAGCGGTCGGTGAGCAAACCCTGGGCGAGAGGTGAGAACGCGATGCAGCCGATGCCCTTTTCGCCCAGCACGTCGAGCAGGTCGGGCTCGATCCACCGGTTGAAAATGGAGTACGACGGCTGGTGGAT
>DATJUH010000107.1:0-26537 GCA_035502515.1 Acidimicrobiales bacterium | reverse complement strand
GGCCGGCTTGGTTCGATCCTCAGGGGCGGCTCCGAGGTACTGGCCGGTATCCCGTCGATCGTCCTCGGTTATGTGGGCTTTATAGCTTTGGCCGTGGCCTTGCATTGGCAGTTCTCGTTGGCCGGCGCTCTTATCGCACTGTCGGCACTGACCGTCCCGTACATTGCCAAGGCCACCGAATCGGCGCTGCGCCAGGTGCCGACTTCGTACCGGGAAGGGGCCGACGCCCTGGGTATGAGCGAACCTTATGCGATGCGGCGGATCGTTTTGAAGGCTGCCCTCCCCGGGATAACGACCGGGTGGCTGGTGGCCCTGGCCATCGCCATCGGCGAGACTGCGCCGCTGCTGTACACGGCCGGTTTCAGCAACAGTATGCCGAGCCTTTCGCTCACCCACTCACCGATCAGCTATTTGACGTACGCCGTCTGGGAGTTCTACAACTACCCCTCGAACACTTTCGTGCACCTGTCCTACGACGCCGCTCTGATACTCGTAGTGCTCGTGCTGCTATTGATAATTACCGCTCGCCTGATCGTCTCGTTCACGCAGAAGTACACAGAGAGAAACTGAAGACGCGACCGGGGAGGCTGGTGCCAGCTCTCCTAGGGTCAGCTCTACTCAGGGTCAGCTCTCCTCGGGCAAATCGGGGCCGTGGTCAAAACCCGCCGGCAGCTCCCGGCGGGCAATGACGTGCACGTCGATGCCGAGGTCACCAGCCCTCCGAATTATCCGCCGGACGATCGGGCCGCCGCCCGTCATCTCTTGCCACCGGCTTCGCTGGCTCGACCCGATCACGATTTGAGTGATCTGGTTTTCCTTGGCGAAATCCGTTATGGCCTGGGCCGGGTCCGAACTAGTGATCTCGTACCAGCGAGCCCCCAGGTCGCTTACCAATGTGCGCAGCGGTTCGAACTTGTCCTTATTTTTGGCCGGCGGGGCGTCCGAGGCTATGACGTGAATGACGCTGAGCTCGCCTTTGGCGCGTGCTCCCATCCGGGCCGCCCGGCGGAGCAGGACGTCGGTGCCGGGCGCACCTGTCACCGCGACCAGAAAGCGCTCTCTCGTCTCCCAAAGACGTTTTTCGCTGTGACGGCGGAGGTGCTCGAGCAGCTCCTCCTCCGTCTCATCCGCCAGGAAACGCAGCGCCAGCTCCCGAAGGGCGATCAGGTTGTCGGTCTGGAAGAAATGAGAAAGCGCGTACGGGATTTTCTCGGGGGGGTAAATGTTGCCGTGCAGCATCCGCCGGCGGAGTTGCTCGGGTGAAGAGTCCACCAGCTCGATCTGGTTGGCTTTGCGCACCACCCAGTCCGGCACCCGTTCGCGCACCCTCGCCCCGGTCATTTGCTCCACCGCGTCGGCCAGGCTTTCTACGTGCTGGATGTTGAGTGTCGTTATGACGTCTATGCCCGCGTCCAGCAACTCGAGCACGTCCTCCCAGCGTTTGGCGTGCCGGCCGGAGCCGGGGACGTTAGTGTGCGCCAGCTCGTCGACAAGGGCGACCTTGGGATGGCGAGCGAGGACAGCGTCGAGGTCCATCTCCTCGAACCGCGCTCCCCGGTACTCCACCACCTGGCGGGGCACGACCTCGAAACCCTCCATGAGCGCCTCGGTAAGGGGGCGCTTGTGGGCTTCCACGAAACCGACGACGACGTCAGTGCCCCGTTCCAGGCGGCGTTTGCCCTCGTTGAGCATGTCGTAGGTCTTGCCCACACCGGCGACGGCGCCGAGGTAGATGCGGAAATGGCCGGCCGCCTCGACGACGGACTCGCTGTCTTCCTCGTCTGTCAGGACGATCGGCGCCGGGCGTGCCGTCTTCCCGCCGCTGGGGGCGGCGCCGTCGTCCCCCTTGGCGGCGGCCGGGCCGGGCGCGGCCGGATTGGGCGCAAGCCGACTGGGCGCGGCCGGATTGGGCGCGGCCGGATTGGGCGCGGCCGGATTGGGCGCGAGCGGACTGGGCGCGAGCGGACTGGGCTTGACTTCTTCGCCCGCCTCGCCGGTCTCGCTCAAGGACGCTCTCCCTCGGCCAAGATTAAAAAGTAACCGATACCGGGCGACGTCTTGATCGCCACCCCGGCCTCAGGGCCTAGCTTCTGGCGCAAGCGGTGCACGTACGCATGGAGGTACTGGGCCTCCTTGGAGTAGCCCCGGCCCCACACCTCGGCCAGGATCATCTGATGGGTGCAGGTCTTGCCGGCGTGGCGAGCCAGGAAAGACAGCAGCTCGAACTCCTTGGCCGTGAGCTCCACCGGGACGCCGTCGAGCCGGGCCTCGCAGTGCACCAGGTCCAGCTCGAGTGGCCCCACCTCTAGCGAGGTGGAGGCGGTCTCAGGCGAAAACGGCCGGTGATGACGGATGGCAGTGCGGATCCGGGCCTCGAGCTCCGCCACCCCGAAGGGCTTGGTCATGTAGTCGTCGGCTCCCTCATCGAGAGCTGCCACCTTGCGGTCCTCTGAACCGATGGCGGAAAGAACGACTATGGGGACGTCGTCCCACTCCCGGATGCGCCGGCAGACCTTCAGCCCGTCGATATCGGGGAGGCCGAGGTCGAGCACGATGACGTCAGGTGCGCTGAGAGCGGCCTGGGAGATGCCTTGCTCGCCCGTAGCCGCAGTCACGACTTCATGGCCCTTCAGGTTGAGGCTCACGCGCAGCGCGCGCAACAAAGCCGGGTCGTCGTCGACCACCAGCACACGAGCCACGCTCTATGCTCCCAGTTCTTCGCTCGCCGCGACAGGCAGAGTGAACATGAACCGGGCCCCGCCGCCCGGAGCCGTTTCGACCCAGATCCGGTCGCCGTGGGCCTCGACGAACGCCTTGGCGATAGCCAGGCCCAGACCGGAACGTCCTCCCGTGTCGAAGCGGACGAACCTCTCGAAAATGGCATCGCGCTCAGCCAATGGCACGCCCGGGCCCTCGTCGGTCACCGCGACCCTGACGCGGCCACCGACTGCCATCGTGGCCGAGACAGTTACCGCCGTCCCCGGCGGCCCGTGCCGGTTGGCGTTGTCAACGAGGTTGGCGAGGACCTGAGCGACAAGAAGGGGATCCACGTCGACGAACGGGATGTGACCGGGGATGAAGACGTCCACCCGGCGGTCGACGAGCGACGAGTGCAGTTCGGCCAGCGCCTCGTTGACGACATCGGTCAACGACCAGGGTCTTCGGCGCACTTCGAGCGTGCCCGACTGGATGCGGGTCATGTCCAGGAGGCTGTTCACCAGACGCGTGAGGCGGTCAGCCTGCAAGTCGATGAGGTTGTGCAGCTCATCGGCATCTACCGGGGACAGGTCGCTCGACCGGTCGAGGAACGTCGAAGATGCGACCTTGATGGTCGCCAGCGGAGTGCGCAGGTCGTGCGAGACGGCCCCGATCAGCGAGTGACGCAGGCGGTCTATCTCCTCGAGCACCTCGGCCCGCACGATGCGCTCGCGGAGCTGGGCTCGCTCGAGGGCCACTGCCAGATGGTTGCCGACGATGGGGAGAAGCTCTCGTGTGGTCGGCTCGGACGGCACGTTGCGCATCACGAGCAAACCGACCGGACGGCCGGCCGAGGCCAGGGCGAGGGTCTGGACGACGTTGTTGGAGGTGCCCGTGCTGAGCGGCACCGGCAACCTCGCTTCTGGTTGCAGCCGGCTCAGCTCGTCGCTGGTGATGGGCGTGCCGGAGGAGGCCACGACCTCTAGGCGACCCTCGACGGACAACAGCAGGGCCACTCCGTCCAGGCCGAGGACGTCGTGAGCCCACTTCACGACTTCTTCCCCGAGCTCTGAAACCGGCTTGTCCACCAGCAGTAGCTCGGACAGCTCGAGCAGGTACCTGGCGTTGGCCTCGCGGCCGGCCGACGCCTCACGGGCCCGGTCGAGGCTCACGACCAGGCCGGCCACCAGCAGCGTGACCACCACATACACGGCCAGAGCCACCCAGTCCTGCGAGCTGGTCACGGTCAGTGTCCCGTAAGGCCGGACGAAAAGATAGTCGTAGACGAAGAAGCCGGCGGCCACGCTCACCAGCCCGGCCACCAACCCGCCGGCCACGACCCCGGCGACGCACGGTACGACGAGGACAACCGCGGCGGTGGCGGTGGCCAGATGAGACCTGACCGGCAGCATGGCCGCGCCACAAGCAACCGCGGTGACCACCCCGATTACCGACCCGGCCAACCACCTGCGCATATCCACCATTGTCCCGCGCCGTGGACAGGTAGTACCTCTGTTCCGCCGTTTAGATTTTTTTCAGGATCTGGAGTGCCTGTTGAGATCCCGTTCAGAACCCGGCGGCCATGATCGGGGCCATGGCTGACTTCCTCGTAGTACTGGGCATCATCTTGTTTACCGTCGTCATGCTGGCGCTCATCAAAGGGCTGGAGAAGGTATGAGCGCGTCCGAGGCGGTGCTGCTCGTCGTGTCCATCCTCGTCTTTATTTACCTGGGCGTGGCCCTCTTCAAGCCCGAGCGGTTTTAGATGGGCTTCGCACTCACCATTCTGCTTTTGGTCGTCACGCTGGGCATCGCGTGGCGGTACCTGGGCTCGTACATGGCCGGGGTGTTCGACGGCCGGCTGCAGTTCCTGGCCTGGGCTGAGCGCCCCATCTACCGCCTGGTCGGCACGAGCCCCGAGAGCGAGCAGTCCTGGCAGCGCTACGCCGGCTCGGTGGTCATCTTCTCGGGCATCTCGCTGGCCATCACCTACCTCATCATCCGCATTCAGGGGTCGCTGCCGCTCAACCCTCAGCACTTTGGGGCGGTGACGCCGGCGCTGGGCTTCAATACGGCCGTCTCGTTCCTCACCAACACCAACTGGCAGAACTACGGCGGGGAGACGACAATGTCGTACTTCTCCCAGATCGGCGCCCTGACGGTACAGCAGTTCGTGAGCGCGGCCGTCGGCATTGCCGTCGCCATCGCCATGGTCCGCGGGTTCGCCCGGAGGAACTCCCCCACCATCGGGAACTTCTGGGTCGATACGACCCGCTGCATACTCTACATCCTTTTGCCGGTCACCTTTATTGCCGGCATCGTGGTCGTCAGCCAGGGCGCCGTTCAGACCCTGGCCGGCCCCGTGACCATACACAACGCCCTGAACGGCGTCACTCAGACGATAGCCCGTGGCCCTGCCGGGTTTATGGCCACCATTATGCAGTTCGGGACCAACGGAGGCGGCTTCTTCAATGTCGACCTGGCCCACCCACTACAGAACCCGACGGGTTTGACAAACGCGATTTACATCTGGCTCACCCTTTCCATCCCGTTCGCGCTGACCTACACGTTTGGCAAGATGGTGGGGAGCATCCGTCATGGGGCCGCCCTACTCGGGGCCATGGTCCTCATATTCGGGACGTGGGTGGGTTATACGAGCTACGCCGAGGCTCAGCCCAACCCGGCTGTCAAGGCCGCCGGTGTCGCCCAGCCGGCCGGCAACATGGTGGGCAAAAACGTGGTCTTCGGCCCGACGACCAGCGCCCTGTTCAACGTGTCGATGACGCAGACCTCCGACGGTGCGGTGGACAGCGCCACAGACTCGTACAACCCGATCGGCGGCATGGGCCCGATGAGCGGCATGATGCTCGGTGAAGTCACGCCGGGCGGCACAGGCAGTGGGCTCTACACGATCTTGATATACGCCGTGATCGCCGTGTTCATAGGCGGCCTTATGATCGGGCGAACACCGGAGTACCTGGGGAAGAAAATCCAGGCCCGGGAAGTGAAACTGGCAGGCTTCGGGGCGCTGGTGATGCCGGTGATCGTGCTCGTGATAACCGGCATAGCCGTCTCTTTGCACGCCGGGCGAGCCGGCCCGCTGAATGAAGGGCCGCATGGCTTCAGCGAGATCCTTTATGCCCTCACCTCCCAGGGGAACAACAATGGCTCGGCCATGGCCGGTCTGAACGGCAATACGGCGTTCTACAACATCGTCGGTGCCATCGACATGTTGGTCGGCCGGTTCGGGATCTTGATCCCGGCCCTGGCGTTGGGCGGGGCGCTGGCGGCGAAAAACGTCGTCCCGGTGTCGCTGGGCACCTTCCGGACGGACAACGCCATGTTCGTCGGCCTAACGATCGGTGTCATCATCATCATCGGGGGCCTTACCTTCTTCCCTGCCCTCGCCCTCGGCCCGATCGTCGAACAGCTGAGTTATGGCAAGTTCTGGCCGATGGGATCGATAGGACCGCTCTTCCAGCACGTGATCAGCCTCGGGAGGCTCCTGTAATGGCGCAGCGCGAAGTCGACACCAAAAACGGCGGCGCTCCAGAACAAAAAGCCACTCCGTCGGGCACCCCGGCGGTGACCACTGCGCCTACGACTATGGCCCACGGCGTGGCTCAGGCGAAGAGCCTGTTCGACCGCCAGATCCTGCGCCAGGCACTGATCGACTCGTTCAAGAAATTGGACCCACGGGTACAGGTAAAAAACCCGGTCATGTTCGTCGTGCTCATCGGCACGGTCGTTACGTTCGCCGAGTCCATCGCCCACTCGTCCCTGTTCGACTGGAGCATCACGGCCTGGCTTTTCCTGACCGTGATCTTCGCCAACTTCGCCGAGGCGATGGCGGAGGGGCGCGGCAAGGCACAAGCGGACACGCTGCGGCGTATGCGCTCCGAAACCGAAGCCCGCCGCCTTCTGCCCGACGGCACAGAAGAACGTGTCCCGGCGTCATCTCTTGGCAAGGGTGACCTCGTGGTCTGCGAAGCGGGTGACATAATCCCCTCCGACGGCGAGATCGTCGACGGCATTGCTTCGGTAGACGAGTCAGCCATTACGGGCGAATCGGCGCCGGTTATCCGGGAGTCGGGCGGCGACCGTTCGGCCGTAACCGGGGGGACGAAAGTCCTCTCGGACCGCATCGTGGTACGGATCACGGCGGAGCGAGGCCAGACGTTCCTCGACCGCATGATCAACCTGGTCGAAGGGGCGAGCCGGCAAAAGACACCCAACGAAATCGCCCTGACCATCCTGCTCGCCGTGCTTACCATCGTCTTTTTGCCGGTCGTAGTCGTCCTCCAACCCTTTGGCAAATACGCCGGCGCACCGGTATCGGTGGTCATCTTGGTCTCGTTACTGGTGTGCCTTATCCCTACGACGATCGGTGCGCTGTTGTCGGCCATTGGCATCGCCGGCATGGACCGGCTGGTCCAACGCAACGTGCTGGCCATGAGCGGTCGGGCTGTGGAGGCTGCCGGCGACGTACAGACCCTATTGCTGGACAAAACGGGGACGATCACACTGGGCAACCGCCAGGCCTCCGCGTTCGTCCCCGTCGGTGGTCACACCGAACAGGAGTTGGCCGCCACCGCCCAACTGGCCTCGCTGGCCGACGAAACGCCAGAGGGCCGGTCGATCGTGGTGCTGGCAAAAGACCTATTCGGCATTCGCGAACGCGACCTGGGCCCGAGCCCTACTTTTGTCCCGTTCTCGGCTACGAGCCGAATGTCAGGCCTCGACCTGGACGGCCAGGAGATCCGAAAAGGCGCCGCCGAGTCGGTAAAGCAATGGGTGACGCAAAAGGGTGGGACGGTCCCTACCGACCTCGACCCCATCGTCGAACGCATATCGCGCTCGGGTGGCACGCCTCTCGTGGTAGCAGACGGAAAGGACATCCTCGGCGTCATCGAGCTGAAGGACGTGGTGAAGCAAGGGATCCGTGAGAAATTCGACCAGATGCGGCAAATGGGCATCCGGACCGTCATGATCACCGGCGACAACCCGCTTACGGCCGCCGCTATCGCCCAGGAAGCAGGCGTGGACGACTTCCTGGCCGAGGCCACCCCCGAAGCAAAGATGGACCTGATCAAGGCCGAGCAGGAGGGTGGCAAGCTCGTGGCCATGACCGGCGACGGCACCAACGACGCGCCGGCACTGGCTCAAGCCGACGTCGGCGTGGCCATGAACACCGGCACGACGGCGGCGAAGGAAGCCGGCAACATGGTCGACCTCGACTCCAACCCGACCAAGCTCATCGACGTCGTCGAAATTGGCAAGCAGCTGCTCATCACCCGGGGATCTCTTACCACCTTCTCCATCGCCAACGACGTGGCGAAATACTTCGCCATTATCCCGGCCCTCTTTGTCGTCAGCTACCCCCAGCTGAACGCGCTCAACATCATGGGGCTGCACAGCGCCACGTCAGCGGTGCTCTCGGCCGTGATCTTCAATGCCCTGGTGATCGTGGCTCTCATCCCGCTCGCCCTCCGCGGCGTGAAGTTCCGGCCCGCATCTTCTGCCGCCATATTGCGCCGCAACGTGTTTATCTACGGCGTGGGCGGCATTATCACGCCGTTCATATTTATAAAGCTCATCGACCTGATCCTCACCGCCATCCACTGGTACTAGAGAGGCCGACACATGTTGCTCAACCTTCGCCGTTCGCTCGTATTCGCCGCAGTCGCCCTTGTGATCACCTTCGGGTACGCCTTGCTGGGCACGGGGGTCTCGCAACTCTTCTTCAAGAGCACGGCGGACGGCTCCATTACGCCCAGTGGCTCAACTCTTATCGGGCAGAACTGGGCGCAGGCCCGGTGCCCGGGGCACCCCTTGGGCAGCTGCGTCTTCCACGGTCGTCCCGACGACACCGGTCCCTACGCCACCGCCAGCAACGTGCCGCACGGTGACAACCCTCTCGAGGCCAACGGTGTCGCAGGGGAGTCCGGCGCCACCAACCTGGGCCCCCGCTCGAGCTACCTGGTCACGTACACCAAAGAACTCGTGCAATATTGGCACAGGCTGGGTGTAACCCCGACGGCCGACCTGGTGACGACTTCGGGCAGCGGGCTGGACCCGGACATCTCCCCCCAGGACGCCATCGTCCAGATCCCCATGGTTTCCAGGGCCACCGGCGTCGCCCCGTCCGTGCTGCGCGGGCTGATCGCCCGCGAAACTCACAGTGCGGTGTGGGGGTTCCTGGGCAGCAAGTACATAGTCGTGCTCCAGCTGAACGAGGCGCTGGCGAAGCTGCACTAGTGACGCCCGGGCATCTCTCCTCGCTCCGCTGGCCCGAGCTGGTGTCCGCTCTCGGCCTTCCTGGCACGTCCGGCGGGCGGACCGCCGGCCGGACATATGAACGTCGACTAGCTGATGCGGCCGTAGGAGACGAGGGTGCGCAAGGCGCCCAGTGTGACCATGCCCCGCCACTCCAGGATGCCCGCTTGGCTCGGGGGTTCCCAGGTGATGGGCCAACCTCCGTCGGGTTGCTGGTCACGTTGCAGGCGGTCGAGGTGGGCGGCCAGCACGTCGTCAGCGAACAAGGGGCGCCAGCGGCTGTCGGCCATAGGGGCGATACTCAACGGGGTCAAGCCGTAACCATCGGCGTCAGGGTCCTCGTTCCAGGACGATGCCTTGGCCAGGGACCCGGCCACCTTCGCCGCCGCGGCGGCACTTCGCTCCTGGTCCGGGACCTGCTCGAGGAACACGAAGACCTCGCGCAACAGGTGCGCTTCGAGCGGCAACTCGGACGGCTCGAGTTGTGCCCAACAGTATGCCGTCGCCTGCTCCACCCAGGGGTGTTCGACCCCCAGCTCGGTGAGCAGCCCCACCAGGCCGGCCGTTGGATTGAGACCGGGGGCATAGGTCCACTCAGTCCAGTGGGCCGCTCTCGGGTAGGCCTCGATCACGGGGAAGGCGAGGGGGACGGCACCACCGCAATCGGCCTTGGCCGCCACCTGGGCCAGGTAGTCGCACGCGCCGATCACCAGCGCCTGATCGAACGCCTTAGCGGCCACGAGCGCCTGCAGGCCGACCTCGACGTATATCGGGAGGCTGGCCGGGCAGCGCACGTCGGGCTCGAGGCCGTGGCCCAGCCCTCCGTCGTCATTACGGAAACCCCTGACGGCGTCTACGACACCACTGGCAGGGGCGCCTTCGAAAAGGGTGGCGAAGAGCCGGCGCTCTAGGAGCCGGCCTTCCCGCCGGATGAAATCCCGCCCGGCGGCAAATGGCCCAGGACCGGGATGACCAGGGCCGGAGTAACTGAAAGCAGATTGATCGTTCATGAGGATGACGCTACGGAACCGCCGCCGGCCCTGTCTTGAACAAATCGGACGGCGTCGTGCCCCCGAGCCGCCGGGACTCCCTGTTCAAGTGGGCCTGGTCGGCGTACCCGGCCCGCGCCGCCAGTACGGCGAGGGAGGAGGTTTGGCCGGCGAGGCGTAGTGCCCGCTGGAAGCGAAGGACGCGTTCCAGGGTCTTCGGCCCGTAGCCCACCGCCCGGCAGCAGCGCCGGTAAAGACGGCGCTCCCCCACTGACAACTGGCGGCTGGCGGCGTGGACCGCGCCCATCGAAGGCGGCTGTCTCCACAGCAGGTCGACCAGGGCATCGACCATCGGGTCCGGGCTGGGGCGGGCCTGGTCGGTCCCCGCCGCCCGGGCCCGGTCGGCGACGGCCCGGTCGAGTGCATGGGCGGCGGCGGCCGGGTCGGTCGCCAGGGCCAGCTCCTCCGCCAGACGAGCGGCCACAGCCTCACCCCAGAGGTCGGCCAGGTCGAGCCGGGTGTCCAGCAAGGCCGACGCGGGCGGGCCGAGGAAAGCGGGCGCTCGGCCGGGGCGGAAGCGCACCCCGGCGTACGCTGTCCCGGGCGGGGCGATTACCGGCGTGGGGCCGGTGTCGGGGCCGGCGACGAAGAGCCGGGCGCCGTCCCAGACGACGTCGATGCAGGCGTCGGGGAGTACCCGGTCGTCCGGGCCTCCGCTCGGCCGTGAGACCCACACACAGCGGACGTGGTCGGGTGGGCTGTAACGAGGCCGCCACTCCACGTACCCGGGCTCAACGTAGCCGCGCTCAACCGGCACATCTTGATTCTGGCCGGCCTCGCCGCTCCAGCGCGGCCAAAAAGACGCCCCGCCGCCCGGTTGTCGCGGTCCCGGTTGTCGCGGTCCCGGTTGTCGCGGTCCTGGTTGTCGCGGTCTGGTCGCCGCGGTCCCGGTTGTCGCGGTCCTGGTTGTCGCGGTCTGGTCGCCGGAGCCGAAGGCCACTGTCCCGAACTGGGGCGTTTAACTGTCGTTACAGCTATGTTTTCGGACCCAAAAACAAAAACTCCCCAGATTGCAAGGATCGCCTCCCGGTGGGCGGCAAATAACGGTGCGGCCGGCCATCCGGGTTCACCCCCCTGTCATCCCCCCACTTATATGGCCGACACCGGCGGACATGCCTCCCCGCCGCCGAAACGTGAACCTCCGGGACCAGCGCCCATACACTCCGGTCATGCGCACTCTTGCCGGCCAACTTCGCAACATCCAGGACGCTCTCGACGCACTGGCCCGGCGCCACCGGGTCCCGGGCGCCACCCTCGCAGTGGGCCTGGGCGACGAGCTGTACGATTTCGCCACCGGGGTGCTCAATGTGGACACCGGGGTGGAGACGACCCCGGACTCCGTCTTTCAGATCGGGTCCAACACCAAGGTTTTCACAACCACACTTGTCATGCAGCTGGTCGACTCCGGCCAGGTGGACCTCGACCAGCCGGTCCGCCGGTACCTCAAGGATTTCGCACTGGCCGACCCCACCGCGGCCGAAGAGATCACCGTCCGGCAACTGCTGACGCACACCAGCGGGATCCAGGGGGATTACTTCCAGGGTTTCGGCCGGGGCGACGAGGCGATCGAAAGGTACGTCGCCTCGTTGGCCGGAGTCGGCCTGGTCCACCGGCCGGGCCAGATGTGGTCGTATTGCAATTCCGGCTTTGTGGTGGCCGGCCGCCTGGCCGAGGTCGTCACCGGCCAGACGTTCGACCAGCTTCTCAAGGAAAAGATCTGTCAACCGCTCGGCCTCGAGCGGACCAGCCTCCTCGCCGAAGAGATGGTCGCCCAGCGGTGTGCGGCGGGCCACGTCCCCGGCCCTGGAGGCGAACCCGTGTTACCGCCGGTGGTATTGATGCAGTACGCCCAGGCCCCGGCAGGCAGCCGGACCACGGCCACCGCGGCCGAGCTCGTCCGTTTCGTCCAGATGCACCTTCACTCGGGACTAAGCCCCGACGGGGACAAGGTCCTTTCCCCCGCCTCCGCCGCCGCCATGCAGGAGGTCCAGGTGACCAGGCCCCTCCTTACGACCAGCCCGCTGGCTGCTCAAGGGCTCGGCTGGGCCCTCCAGCAATGGGACGACAAGCGGGTGATCGGGCACGGTGGCGGGACCATCGGCCAGCTCTCGTTCCTGCAGTGCGTGCCCGAAGAGCAGCTAGTGGTGGCGCTGTTCACGAACTCGGCCACGGGCGGCAAGGTGTGGCTCGAACTCGGCCGCTGGCTGTTCGACCAGCTGGCGGGGGTCGAGATGGCCAGAGCGCTCGAGCCGCCCCAAACGCCGCCCCGCCTCAACCTGGCCCGGTACACGGGGACCTACGAGCGCCTGGGGGTGCGCCAGGTCGTTTCCGAAGACGAAGACGGACTTGTGGTCCAGCTCGAGCTCACCGACGTCCCCGACGAGCTCCGCCCGCCACAACCACCGCCGCCGGTGAAGTTGCGGCCGATCGACGGGGAGCGCTTCGGCGCCCGGCTCGACGGTGTCAACGATGTAGTGGCGTTCCTGGACGTCGAACGGGGCCGCCCGAGCTACCTTTTCGCCGGCGGGCGCGCCGCACCCAGGACAGCCGGCCGGCGTCCGCCAGCAGCCAACCGGGGCGTCAAACGGGGTGCCAAACGGGATGCCCAACGGGATGACGGCCGCCGTTCATCGGCGGCCAAACGGGCTTAACCGCGCTGACCGGTTCCTAAGCCCTCGGGCCGGTACCTGTCGGCGCCGCCGCGGAGGACGGGCCCAACCATGCCCCGCCGGGCCCGGTGTCGGCCACCAGTAGGGAGCGCACCACGTCCTCGGCTTCGGCAGACACCAGCACGAGGACCTCGTCGCCCGGCTCGAGGACGGTATCGCCTCGCGGGACGACGACGTGGGCCCTGCGCACGACGGCGACAATCGTCGCTTCCCGGGGCATCCCGAGGCGAGCCAGCTCGGTTCCGGCGGCCGGCGACCCCGGCGCCAGGGTGACCTCGACCAGCCGGGCACCCGAAGACTCGAGCTGCATCAGCCTGACGAGCGAACCGACCGATACGGCCTCTTCCACGAGGGCGGCCAGCAGGTGGGGCGTCGACACGGCCACGTCGACGCCCCACGTCTGGTTGAAGAGCCAGTGGTTCTTCGGGTGGTTGACCCTGGCCACCACCCGGGGCACGGCGAACTCCTGCTTGGCCAGCAGCGAGATGACCAGGTTGTCCTCGTCGTCACCGGTAGCCGCCACGACCACGTCCGCGCTGGCCAGCCCGGCGGCGTCCAGGGCCGATACTTCGCATGCGTCCCTGACCAGCCACTCGACGCCCAGGTTGGCCCCCCGAGCGGCCACGGCCGGGTCGACCTCTATGAGGAGGACTTCGTGACCGGCCTCATGCAGGTCGGCGGCCAGGTAGCTGCCGACGTTGCCCGCCCCGGCGATCACCACCTTCACGCCCGGCTCCTCATCAACGGGGCCCCTTCTCGAGGCGCTCCTCCAGCTCGGCCAGCGCACCTTCGGCGGCGCAGACGTGCAGGATGTCCCCCTCCTGCCCGACGACTCCGGCTTTGGCCAGGAACGTGCGACCGCCCCTGGAGACTGCGGTCAGCCTCACTTGCCCCATCACGTCGACGTCGTCGAGGCGATAGCCGACCCAGGCGGCCGGCAGTGCCCGCTCTATCATCACGACCTCGCCCTGAGGGCTGGCCCACTCGGTTACGGTCCGGTCCGGGAGCAGGCGCCGGACGACCTGGTCCACGGTCCATGTCACCGTAGCCACCGTCGGGATACCCAGACGGCGGTAGATAACGGCTCGGCGGGGGTCGTAAATCCGGGCGACGACGTTCGGGACGAGGTACGTCTCTTTGGCGATACGGGCCGTGAGGATGTTGGAGTTGTCACCATTGGTGACGGCCGCCAGTGCCTGCGCTTCCTCGATGCCGGCCTCCTCGAGCGCATCGCGGTCAAAACCGAAACCGACCACGCCTTTGCCGCCCCAGTCAAGGGAGAGGCGCTGCAGGCTCCTCGGGTTTTTGTCTATCACCGCCACGTCGTGGCCTTCGCGGGAGAGCATGGTGGCGAGCTCGGAGCCGACCCTCCCGCACCCCACCACGACCACCCGCATGCAGAACAATGCAACACGCTGGGCCGACGCGACACAACTCGACCCGTGCCTGCCCGCTACGCTCTGTCAGCGGGGTGCCGGTGCTGCCGGGCCCTGGCAAAATAACGGTCGCAAGTGACTTGCGGGGTGAAGGCAGCGGCCAATGCCGGACAACATTGCTGACCAGAGCTCTTGACCCGCCTGCCGGATAGGACAACGGCGGGCGCCCACCGCTACCCTCTGAACGTGAACGTGCTCCCTGGCGGCAGGCCCGGAGGGGCGCGGGCATAGTGACCGACGTAGAGGCGGGCGAGGCGGCTATGAGCGCGCTCGCCCCGAAGGACGACGGGCCGGCGACGCGGGCCGCACCGGTCGCAGTCGAACTGCCGGAGACGCTCGGCTACCGGATCAAGAACCGCCTGCTCGGGCCCCCGTTGGTAAGCGAGCAGCTGGAAACGGAACGGCTCGGGACCTTCGTCGGGATGGGGGTGCTGACCCCCGACGCCATCTCTTCCACCGCCTACGGCACCGAGGAGATGCTCGTCGAACTGGTGCCGGTAGTCGGCCTGGCCGCCTTCACGCTCGTGATACCGGTGACCTTGACCGTTTTGCTGGTGCTCTTCTTCGTGACCCTCTCCTACCGGCAAGTCGTAATGGTCTACACGCGTGCCGGCGGCTCCTACGTGGTGGCCCGGGAGAACTTCGGGCCAACCGTCGCCCAGGTGGCGGCGGTGGCGCTGCTGATCGATTACACGGTCACGGTCGCCGTGCAAACAGCCGCAGGCACCGACGCCCTCGTGTCGGCCTTCCCGGCCCTGCTTTCCTACACCGTCCCGATCAGTGTGGCCGTGGTGGTCCTGATGGCCTACGGCAACTTGCGGGGCCTACGGGAAGCCGGCCGCATCTTCGCCATCCCGACGTACTTCTTCATTTTTTCCATGGCCGGCGTGATCATAACGGGGCTGGTGCGCGAGGCATTCGGCAGCCTGCCCCAATACCCCACCGACCGCCAGGGCCTTTACCATTTCGGCCAGCCCGGCAGCGGTTTCCTTATGGGGGCGACTCTTTTCGTCCTCATGCGTTCGTTCGCCAACGGGGGGTCGTCCCTGACCGGCGTCGAAGCTATTTCCAATGGGGTAAGCGCGTTCAAGCCGCCCGAGGCTCTGCGTGCCCGGAAGGTCTACGTGCTGATGAGCGTCACGCTGGGGACTTTGGTCCTCGGCACGTCCTTGCTGGCCCGGTGGACCCACGCGGCGCCGTTCTTAGCCGGTGCGCCCACGGTAATTTCTCAAGAAGCGCAGGCAGTCTTCGGCACGGGCCCCATCGGGCACGCCCTCTTTTACATAGTGCAGCTCGCCACCCTCCTCATCCTCTACACGGGCGGGAACACGAGCTTCAACGGGTTCCCGTTCCTGGCCAGCTTCGTCGCCGGTGACCGCTTCCTGCCCCGCCAGCTCACCAGGCGAGGCCACCGTCTGACTTTCTCGAACGGGATAATCGTCCTCGCCGCGATGGGGATCGCCCTGCTGGTCATTACGCGGTCCAACGTCACCGCTCTGGTGGCGGTGTACGCCATCGGGGTCTTCACCGGTTTCACCATGGCCGGGGCGGGGATGACCAAGTACCACCTGAAACACCGCAACCGGGCCTGGAAACGCAAGCTGGTAATCAACTTGAGCGCCGCCATCATGTCGGGGATCGTGGTGGGCATTCTCGTGGTGGCCAAATTTGGCCAGGGGGCGTGGACGATCGTGATCCTTTTCCCGTTGCTTACGTTGGTCCTTATACGCCTGAACCGCCAGTACCGCAACGAGGCCCAGCAACTTGAACAGGGGGCGCTCGAAGCGTCGGAAATGCCCGTCCTGCGCCGCCACGTCGTGCTTGTCTTCGTGGACCGCCTCGACCTGGCGACGGCCCGCGCCATCCAGTACGCCCGAAGCCTTGACCCTGACGAGGTACGGGCCGTCCATTTCCTGCTGGACAACCAGGCGGCCAAGCTCCTGAAAGAAAACTGGGAACGGCTGATGATCCGCCGCCTCCCGCTCGATATCAGGGAGTGCCGCGACCGCCGCCTCGGGAGGGCGGCCGTTGACCTGGTGGCCGCCACGATATCGACCGGAGATACCGAGGTGTCCGTCCTGCTGCCCCGGCGGGTCTACTCGTGGGGTTGGAGCCACCTACTGCACGACCGCACCGCCGACCAGTTGGCGGCGATGCTCGGCCGGCTCCCGCATGCCACCGCCACAGTGGTGCCGTTCCAGCTGGGCAAGGGCAAGCTGAAACGCAAGAACGTCGACCAGCAGGACAAATTGCGGCGGGAACGGGCGGAAAAGCGGCGCCGGCGGGAACACGAGGACGAAGACGGGGGCGTCCTGGTCGCGGGAGCCGTCCCAATCGGCGATATCAACTGGCGTCAGAAAGCAAAGATCGCCGGTCGGGTCACCTCGGTCGAAGTGCAGCCGTGGCAGGGAGCCCAGGTGCTCAGCTGCACGCTGACGGACCGGACCGGGTCGATGACGCTCGTTTTTACCCGCAGGGACGTACCGGGGGTGGAAACCGGAGCCCAGCTAGTGGCAGAAGGCACCGTCGGCGAGCACGAAGGCCGGCTGGCGATGCTCAACCCTCTCCACGAGGTCCTGAAGCGCACGCCGCTCGACCCAATCCGGGGCTAAGCGGGCGGGGCGATGGCGTCGACCTCCTGGACCTCTTGCTCGGTCAGTACCCAGTCGGCGCCTTTCACGTTGGCCTGGATCTGCTCGGGCTTTGTGGCCCCGGCGATGACCGACGCAACGGCGGGTTTGGCGGCTAACCACGCGATCGCCAGTTCCACGATCGTATGGCCATGGTCGGCGGCGTAGCGTTCGAGGGCCTCGATGATGTCGAACTTGCTGTCCGAGAATATTTCCCGCTGACGTTCAGCCGACGCGCCGGACAAGCGGGTACCGGCGGGGGCGGGCCGGCCCCGGTGGTACTTGCCCGAAAGTAGACCGGACATGAGCGGGAAGTAGGGGATGAAGGCGATGCCGAGCGCGACGCACTCCGGCAACACCTCGCGTTCGGGTTCGCGGTGCAGCAAGCTGTACTCGTTCTGGACGCTGACGAAGCGGGGCGCCCCCTCCCCGGCCGCGTCATCAGCTTCCCCCAATTGAGCGGCGGAGAAGTTGGAGCACCCGAGCTCGCGCACCTTTCCTTCCTTCACCAGGTCGGACAGAGCACCAAGAGTGTCGGCAATCGGCGTGGCCGGGTCGGGCCGGTGGAGCTGGTAGAGGTCGACGTAGTCGGTACCCAGCCGGCGCAAGCTGTCCTCCAGAGCCTGTTTGACGTAAGCGGGCGCGGCACCTTTCCTGTTTGAGTCTATGGCGCTGCCGAACTTGGTGGCGATGACCACCTCTGGGCGGCGCTTGCCGATGGCGCCGCCGAGGAACTCCTCGCTATGGGTGGCCCCATAGACGTCGGCCGTGTCGAAGAAGTTGATGCCGGCGTCCAGGGCGGCCGCGATCACCTCTGCGCTGCGCGGCTCGTCCAGGCGGCCCCCGAAGTTGTTGCAACCAAGCCCAACCAAAGAGACATCGAGGGACCCAATCTGGCGTATCGGCATGATGGTATCCATGTCGGCAAGCTACCAGCCGGCCGGGCCGGCGCGGGCCGCCCGGCTGGGTGAGGGCGGCCAGGCCGCCCTATTGAACCTCAGCCGGCCAGGACGGTGGACGGACTTCGGCTCGGTAACCGTTGGTTCTGCGGCTGCGCCAGGTGGCTCACGAACGCCGGCGGGTCGAGCCGGAGCGTCCCCCCGAGGCTGGGCCGGTGTCTCCGTTCCCCGCTCCACCCTCGCCCTTCCCGCCCCCTGAGGAACCTTCTGACCTCAGCCAGTCCTCGAGTTGACCGAGCATCCGCTCGACGCCGCCGGCCGTGACTTGCAGGATCTTCAAGAAACGGTCCCGGTAGTGCAACGTGGCCGCGTCCATTTCCCTGGGTACGGGCGGCTCCTGGCCTCGACGAATGTAATTGCCGGCCCTGATCCTGTCATAGCTGCCGTCGCTTACCCACGCCGATAACTCGCGCGCTCGCTTGACCGCAATGGGATGGTCGAGGCTGGCCTCGAACCACGCCCGGGACCACCGCGTCAAAAGGCTCTCCTCGTCCGCGTAACGAGACGATTGCGCCAAGAAGGCATCCAGGCTCATGCCGTCCAGGGCACCCCCGGCGATACGCATCAACATGTGGCAGGTCTGGAGGGGATCGCCGACGACGAGGGCGCTGGCCCGGTCGGCCGAAAGTTCGGCCGCCCTGTACCACTCGAGCAGGACGAGGTAGACGGCCCGGAACGGGAGCCCCGGCAAGAAAGCGGGCGTACCCGTCGTAGCGTGAATTATCCGCCGCAAGAACTCCAGGGCGGTTCGGTAGTAATTGTGCTCGGAGAGCACATGCGCCATTTCGTGGGCCAGCACGACGTCGAGGTCGGGCCCCATGTAATCGCGCACCAGCCCCGACCTCAGCACGACCATGGGCCGCTTGGCCCCGATGGCCATGGCGTTGACCTCGGGCGTCTGGGTCACATACAGGTCCGGGATGGGCTCGACGTCGAGGACCGAGGCCGAGTACACGTGCCTGGCCCAGACCAGGGGGATCTGCCGGTCTGAGATCTGGACGGCGTTGCCCACATGGAACTGGTGGACAAGCCGTTCTATCCCGAAGCCCGACAGGTACTTGACCGCCTTGTCCAAGAGCGGGATCGAGTGCAGGGCCGCGGTGGCGGCGCGGTCGGCCGGGTGCTCATACGCCTTGGGGCTTATCTGCTCGTAGCGGATTGCTTCCTGGAGCGACATGCGGCCAGCCTACCGACGAGAACTCCGCAGCCTGCCGACGAGAACTCCCCGGCCGGCGGCGCCATCAAAGGCGCAAGACCTCGCCCACCCGGCGGGCCTTGCTTTCCCATCGGCCCTCTCGACCGGTGGGCCTGTGGGCCGGGAGGCCCGCTAACCCACGCGCCCTCCGGTGCCCAGCGGCTCTCCTAGCCCATCGGCAGGGACTCGTACACCTCGATCGTGCCGCCGGCGTTGATGAGCGGGCAGCCCAGCGCCATTTTGGTGGCCTCTTCACTGTCGCCGGCTTCGACGATCGAGTAACCGCTGAGCCCCATGGACGCGCCCGAAGACACGGCGCCGCCGGGCCTGATGGTGGCCGACGGGGCCAGGGACGATGGCCCGCCGGCCGAGCCGGCCCAAGCGGCGTAGCCCGGGGCCCTGAAGGCTCCGGCGGCGCGGGGAAACCTGCTCATCCCGGCGTTATGGCGCGCCGATAGTCAACCGATGAGCTCTGAGCAATTGGCCTGCCCCGGGTGCTCAGGCAACCTCGTTGCCGGCCAGGTAGAGGGCCTTCGCCAATATGTGTGCCGCGAGTGCGGAGGCGTCGTCGTCGGCATCGCCGTCCTACGTCAATTAGCGGGCACAGCCGGCCAGCGCATCTGGACGGCCGAACCGGCTCCGCCGGCAGGAGACCCGGCCTATTGCCCGTTTTGCGTAACGGATATGGAGCGGAAAGTAGTCCCCACCGGCGCCGCCGCCATTTGCAAAGCGTGCGAAGTCGTGTGGCTGGACAAGCCAGCCACAAGCTCGCTTCCTGTGCGGGTTACCGGCTCCGAGGGTCAGCCCTCCCTCGAGACCGAGGCGCGGGCCGCTCGGTGCCAGGAGTGTGGCGCCCCCATCGCCAATACGTGGGACGAGCGGTGCCGGTACTGCGGGGCGGCCATCCATGCTCCGACCAAGGTGGTGGTTCTTTCCTCCGGGGACTCCGACGATCAGTTCGGCGGCGGGGACGGTAGCGGGGCACCGCCGGGCCACACGGGCCTGTTCGGCGAAGTGTTGCGGGCTCTGGCCCGCCCGGTCGACTGACGCCAGCTCAGAAAGACGGCAGGACGACGTGCCGCCAGGCCGCGATGCGTTCGAGGACCTCGTCGTCACGGGCCACCGGCGGGAGCAACTGGCCTCGCCGTGCTCCCCACTGGCCGGCCACTACCTCGAGCGGCTTCCCGGTCAGGACGGCGCCGGCCTGCACCGCCGCCCCATAAGCAACGAGCTCGCCCAGTTCGACAA
The DNA here is from genome assembly GCA_035502515.1 of Acidimicrobiales bacterium. Lineage (GTDB taxonomy): Bacteria > Actinomycetota > Acidimicrobiia > Acidimicrobiales > Palsa-688 > Fen-671. The sequence continues at coordinate 6,379 of DATJUH010000107.1, read as the reverse complement.
TCAAGACAGGGCGGCCCGATAGCCGGCGGACAGTCTCTTGCCACGCCCGGCCCCGCGCCCCGCCGCCCAGGAGGAGCAACGGGGCATCAATGCTCTGTGGCGCCCACTGGTCGAGAAATGCCGTAGCTTCGAGCAAAGTGGACACCAGGCCCTCGTACGCGGCTTGCAGGATGGCGCGTTTGTCGGTCTCGTAGCGCAAGCCCGTCATCGTCCCTGTCGCGGTGGGGGCGTTCGGCGTGCGTTCGCCCCCGAGCCACGGCAGGAACACCGCTCCACCCGACGGCACCACTTCCTCCCTTGAAAGCCCGAGCCATTCGCTGGTGGTGTCGATGGCGACGGTGGCGTTGAGGGTGCAGGCAAGCGGCAGGTAACGCCCGTCGGCACTGGCGAAACCGGCCACCGTCCCGGTGGGGTCCGCGCTCGGCACGGAGGAGGGGGCGTAGACGGTCCCGGACGTACCGAGCGACAAGGCGGCCTCGCCGGACGCAAAACTCAGTGCCAAAGCGGCGGCGGCGTTGTCCCCCGCCCCGCAGGCCACTTTTATGCCCGCCACAAGGCCGAAATATTCGGCTGCCTCTTTGCTCACCAACCCGGCCACATCGTGGGCCGCCACCACCTCGGGCAGCAGGGCCTGGTCGAGCTGGACGGCGTCGAGCGCCAGCACCTCGGGCGCGTACGCTTCGCCGGCGGGGCTCCACCAACCGGTGCCGGAGGCATCGCTGCGGTCCGTCGTGGCCGCACCGGTGAGGCAGAAATTGAGGTAATCGTGCGGCAACATCACCCGCCGCGCCGCCCCCGCCGTCTCGGGCTCGGTCCGGCGCAGCCAGGCCCAGTGGGTCACCGTGAAGGAACTCGTAAGGACGGAGCCCACACGCTTGGCGCACTCGTCCGGGCCGCCCAGGCTTTCGACCAGGTCTCGAGCGTCGGTGGCGCTGCGGGTGTCGTTCCACAGGGGGGCATTGCGTAACGGCCGCCCGCCAGCGTCCAGCACGACGAGGCCGTGTTGCTGGCCGCCGACAGATATGGCGGCCACGTCCTCGGCTCGCCCGGTCTGGGCCAGTGCACTGGCCAGGGACAGCTCCCACATTTTCGGGTCCGTCTCCCGGGCGCCGCCGTCGCCCTCGACCACGTTGTTGGCCGCGCCCGTAGCCACCACGCGCCCGTCGTCGACGTCGACGAGAAGGACCTTTGTGGATTGGGTGGAACAGTCGACCCCGGCAACCAGCGGCATAACCCGTTCCCTAAGGCTTGATGTGGGTCTTCACGCCTTCACCGGCCCGAACGCGCTTCAACGCCTGGTCGAACTGCTCCAGCGGCATCGGCGCGGACAGGAGCGGGCGGACGTCCACCGCGCCCCTGGCCATAAGGTCCACCGCCTGGTCGAAGCTGTACAGAACGGCCATCGAACCGGTGATGGTGATCTCGTCGTTGTAGATGCGAAAAGGCGAGACGGGGACAGCCGCTTCCGCCGGCGCCACCCCGAAAACGAGCATGCGTGAACCGCGGTCGAGCAAACCCAGCGCCGCCTCGATGGCGGCAGGGACGCCGGTGGCGTCGACTGCGACGTCGAAGCGAGCACCGTCGAGCTGGTCGGGACTGGTAGCGGTGGCCACGGCGCCGAGCTGGGTGGCGACGGCCAACCTGCTGGGGGCCCGGTCGACGACCGTTACCCCGGCTGCGCCCGCCCGGACCAAAAGTTGGAGCAGGAGCAGGCCCATCGTGCCGGCCCCGAACAACACCACCCTGCGGCTCACGACCGGCCCCAGCCGCTCGAGCCCGTGTACAGCGCAAGCCAGTGGCTCGACCATGGCGCCCGTCTGGCCGTCAAAACCATCGGGGAGCAGGTAGGCGTTGGCCACCGGGACAGTCACGAACTCGGCGAAGGCCCCGTCCACGGTGTCCCCGATGGCACCCCACTGTTCGCACAGGTTGCCACGGCCATTCCGGCAGGGCTGGCAATGGCCACAAAACAGCGACGGGTCGACGGCCACCAAAGAGCCTTCCCTGAATTGAGGGGCGCCCGGGATCCCTTCGGCGCCGTCCGGACCGAACGCCACCACCTCACCCGAGAACTCGTGGCCCGGCGTGATCGGGTACGGCGTCGGTGGGAACTCTCCGTCGACGATGTGCAGGTCGGTCCCGCAAATACCGCAGCAACTCACCCTGAGCAGGATCTCGCCGGGCCCCGGTACAGGCTCGGCCACCTTTGTCATCTCGAACTGACCGGGTTTCTCTACGACGATGGCGCGCACACGACCAAGATTGCAGCCCCCGGCGATCCTCGCAACTGGGGCCGCACAACGGGCGCCGGGGCGGATGCCGGCCGGTGCAACTGGGCGAACTCTTCTTGCGGCCGCAATACTGGGCCGGTGAGCATCCGCCCTGAAGCCCTCGCTTTCGGCCCAAAAGCAAATGACTATGAAAAGGGACGGCCGGATTACCCGCCCGGCGCCGTCAGTTGGCTCGTCGATGCCCTGCGCATAACCAGCAGTTCCACGGTCGTAGACCTGGCTGCCGGTACCGGAAAATTGACCCGCGCCCTGCTCGCCACCGGTGCGCGCGTAATTGCCGTCGAGCCGGTGGCAGGTATGAGAGATGTCCTCACTTCGGTCGTCCCTGCCGCCGAAGTGCTGGAGGGTACAGCGGAGCAATTGCCGCTGCCGGACAGTTCGGCCGGCGCCGTAACCGTCGCGCAAGCGTTTCATTGGTTCCGGGGCGCGGAAGCGTTGGCCGAAATCCACCGCGTGCTCGCTCCCCACGGACGGCTCGGGCTTATTTGGAACCGCCGCAACATGGACCAGCCCGTCCAGGCTGAGCTGGCAAGAATAATGAAAGACCACCGAGGGGACACACCATCTCAGGAAACCGGCGCCTGGAAAGCCGCTTTCCAAGAAACGCGGTTGTTCGGCCCGCTGACCGAGGCAGACTTCTCCATGGAGCAGATCGTCGATCGGGAGCAGCTGGTGGCCAGGGTGTTGTCGGTGAGCTTCATGGCCGGGTTGCCCGCCGACCAGCAAGCTGGAGTGGCGGACGAAGTCACGGAGATCGCGGGGCGCTTCGGCGACCCGGTTACCCTCCGGTATACGACCAGGGTGTACTGGTGCGAGGCGCGGGCCCAGAGCTGAGGCGGCCGAAACTCCGTGGGTACGACGGGCCCTTAACCGGGCCGGGCCCCCCCTGAGTCGGTCGTGGCCCCGACGCCAGCCCGCCCCGGCCGGGCCGGGGCGGGACCATTACAGAGTGATCTGTAAAAGCTAGTTAGGCGGAAGTCTTGTAGTAGTACTTGCTGATGCTGGGCTGGCTGGCGTTGGCAGTCGTAGCAACAACGTTGGGCAGCAGCACCGACTTTTTGATCGCCGACTTGTGGCCGGTCAGGTAATCGTAGGCGTACTGGACGGCCAAGGAACCTTCCATAGCCGGGTTCTGGATCACCAGGATGTTTATGACACCTTGCTTGAGCAGGTTGACCTCGAGCGGCTCGGCATCGTAACCGGCCACGAAGACCTTGCCCTTGTCGCCGGCGGCGTCAACGCCTTTAGCCGCTCCCTGAGCGGAGTAGAGGTTGGTGCCGAAAATGCCGACGAGACCCTGGTGGGCCAGGAGGATGCTCCTCGCCTCCGACTCTGCCGTCGTCGGGGAGTCCTGGTCATAAACGTGGGCCACTACCTTCATGTTGGGGTACTTCTTCATCTCGGCCAGGAAACCGTCCTGACGGAGGTCCGTGGTGGAGACGTTCGGCTGCACGTTGATAACGGCCACGTCACCCTTGTCGTGGGCCAGTGATGCGATCGTGTCGGCCGCTTTCTCTCCGCCCTGGTAATTGTCAGAGCTGATGGCCGAAGTGAGGATCGAGGTATTGGCCAGTGTGGTGTCGACGGCGATGACCGGGATGCCGGCCTTTACGTAGGCATCGATCGGGGCGTACAGGGCATGGGTGTCGGTCGGGGCGATGAGCAGCGCGCTGGGCTTGCTGGCCAGCACCGAGTTGACCACCGGTATCTGCGTCGTGGGCGAGAACGTGGTCGCCCCCGCCCACTTAAGCGTGACCCCCAGCTTGGCTGCCTCTTGCTCGGCTCCGTAGTGCATGGTGATGTAGAACGGGTCGACGGTGAGGCCCGGGATGAGCTCGATCGTGTACTTCGTGGCCGCGCTGGCGGAGGCGGCTCCTGGCCCGGCGGCCACGCCGAACAGGGCTCCAGATACCAGGCACAAAGCGGCGCCTGTTGAAGTCAACCTGGAGCGCCAGCCCCCCCGGCGTGGTGTATCTCTTTTGATCATATGGTCCGTTTTTCCTTTCTTTTTGTGTGGATGTAGAGGCTGAAGGCCGGTCCTTCAGCCTGTCTGGTTGGGAAGTTGCCGGCCCATCCTTGGGCGCTTTCGGCCAGAGCCGCTTATGCGGTCACCGGCCTCGCATAGGCGCTGGAGGGCACCCGCTCACCGTTCGGCCAGGCGCAGGCGCACCTGGTCCAGGGCCACCGCCGCCACGACGATGAACCCGGTGGCCACCTGCTCCCAACTGCCGTTCACACCGACCAGGACCAGGCCAGTGACCAAGAGAGCGATGATGAAGGTGCCGACCACCGTGCCGAGCATGGTGCCCCGGCCGCCGAACAGGCTGGCGCCCCCGATGACCACGGCGGCTATAGCACTCAGTTCGTCGTTCTGCCCGGCCACCGGTGTGGCGGTGTCGAAGTTGGCGGTAACCATCATCCCGGCCAGACCGGCCAGGAGGCCCGAGACGGTGTAGACCATGACCAGGTGGCGGTTGACGTTCACACCTGCTCGGCGCGCGCCCACGTTGTTGCTGCCGATGGCGTAGGTGCGGAGGCCATAACGGGTGCGATGGAGCACCAGGCCCATGATGATGCAGGCCACTGCGGCCACGAGGACGGTCACGTAGATCCAGCCCCCGAGGACTGTGCTCGTCCCGATGGTGCTCATTTGAGGGGGAAGGTTCACGATCTCGTTGCCGCCGTTCACCAGGCTGGGGGCGGCGCCCACGGCGGTGAGCGTCCCAAGGGTGACGATGAAAGGCGGCAGCTTGAGACGGGTAATGAGGTAGCCGTTGACGAACCCGACGAACGCGCCCAGGGCCAACGCCACTGCGAACCCGACGATGGTTATGAACAAAGTGTTCTCGTGCGAGGCGAGCATGCTCTGCATGACCACACCCGAGACCATCCCGGTGAACCCGAGGATCGCCCCGTCCGAAAGGTCGATGCCGCCGGTGATGATCACGAAGGTCTGGCCAATGGCGAGGAGCAGGAACTCCACCGCGTACTGGGATGTGTTGAGCCAGCTGGCCCTGGTGAACAGGTCCGGGGCCAGCACCCCGAACACCAGGACCATTAGCCCGAGCACGCCGAGTATCCAGAAATCCCCTATCCGGTCGACCAGTTCGAGCCAAGCGGAACGGCGGGGCGTAGCCTCTCCGTCCGGACCGGCGCCTGGTGAGACCGTCCCTGATGTAGTGAGAGCGGAGGGAAGCTTTATGGGCACCGCGTTATCTCCGGGATGGATTTCACGGGCACGGCGGAGACGGCACCAGGGGCCATTGCATGAAGGGCCACTGCGTTGGAGGCCAAGGCATTAGAGCCCACTGCGGGTCCCCCCCATGGCGGCGCCGGTTATCCAGGCGACGATGTCGTCGACCGAAGACTCCGCCGGGCGCAGGTCGGCCACCACCTTCCCGTGGAACAGCACGACCACCCTGTCGCAGATCTTGTGCACTTGAGGCAGGTTGTGGCTGATCAACAGCACGGGGACGCCGTTGTCGCAGACGGAGCGGACCAGCTGGCCGACCCTCTCTTGCTGCTCGACGCCTAATGCCGCCGTGGGTTCGTCCATCAGGATCACCCTGGAGCCCCAGGCCACCGCCCGGCCTACGGCAATGGCCTGGCGCTGCCCGCCGGAAAGCCGCCCCGCCAGCGCGTTCACCGAGCCGATCCTTATACGCGTCCGCTCGAGGTCTTCCTCCGCCGAGCGAGCCATAGCCCGGCGGTCCAGCCAGCCGAACACCCGGAACGGCCCCTTCACGGTTTGCTCCCGGCCCAAGAAGATGTTGGCCCAGACGCTGAGGTCGGGGGCCAGCGACAGGTCCTGGTAGACGGTCTCGATGCCGAGCCGGCGGGCCTCGAGCGATGACCCGAAGGTCACAGTCTTGCCGTCGACCATGATCGTCCCGCCATTGGGCTGGAGGGCGCCAGACAGGATGTTGACCAGAGTCGACTTGCCCGCCCCGTTGTCACCCACCAGGCCGACCACCTCGCCTCTGCGCACCTCTAAATCGACTCCCCTGAGGGCCTGTATGCTGCCGAAATGCTTCGTGATCCCCTTCACGGCGATCACCGGCACCTCAGTGTCGACGGCCACCCCGGCC
>DATJUH010000106.1:0-10617 GCA_035502515.1 Acidimicrobiales bacterium | reverse complement strand
TTGGGAGACGAGGAAAAGAGCGAGCGGCGGCGCGATCGAGAGCCAGCCGATGGCTATGGCGCCCGTGCCACCGAAGTTGAGGGCCAGGAAGAGGGCCAGGGGGAAGCGGGAAGGGCTGTTCAGGATGGTCACGGCCAGCGGGACCTCGCCCCAGACCTGGACCACGACGAACACCGTGATAGCGATGAAGGTGCTCGTAGACAGGGGCAGCAGGAGCCGCCGGACCACGCCCAAAGCCGAGACGCCGTCCACTCGCATCGACTCCACCAGCGCTTCGGGCACGGCTGCGAACGCCGGCCGCAGGAACAGGACGGCCAGGGGCAGGTTGGCCGCTATGTAGAGGAGGACGAGGCCGGCCCGGGTGTCGATGAGCCCGAGCCAGGCGACCTCCTGGAACTGGGGCAAGAGTAGGACGACGCCCGGGATGGCGAGCGAGAACAAGACGACGGCGAACAGCCACCCGCGCCACCGGGAACGGCTTCGGGCCAGGACGTAGGCCGCCGGCACGGCCAGCACCAGCGTGCCGGCCAGGGTGGCCAGCGTGATGAGCACGCTGTTCCACAACGGGGCTTCGACCGCTCTCCAGGCCAGGCTGGTGTCCGGCACCTCCGCCCCGTTCGGCAGGCTGCCGGCCAGCGGCAGCAGGGCCAGAGCGCCCAGCAGGACCACGGTCGCCCCTCGCCGCCACGGCGCCAGGCCAGGCGAAGACCAGGTTCGGCGGGTGAACTGTTCGCCTTCTTTCCCTGAGGGGCGCCATACTCTGACGGCGGCGCCCTCCCAGCCCCGTTGGAAAGAGGCCACGGCCGACGACACCGGCCGGGCCAGGAAAGCGAAGCGGTCGAATGTCCCGGGCCGGCTGGCTGCCCATCCGGCCAGGGCGATCAGGAGCAAGACGATGCCAAGAAGTGTGCCGAGAGCGCAGGCGGCGCCGAACTCGAAGTACTGGAAAGCCAATGTCTGGCTGTACGTGGACACGAGCTGCGTGCTGTTGACCGGACCTCCCTGGGTGAGGATGTCCACCGACGTCAACATCTGGGCTTCGGCCAGCAACCGGAAGATGCATACGAACACGAGCATGGGCCGGATGCTCGGTACGACGATGTTGAGCCAGAAGCGCGCTCCACTGGCCCCGTCGACCCGGGCCGCCTCGAAAATGTCGGGTGGGCACGCCATCAGCGCGCCGACCAGAAGCAAGTAGCACCACGGCGCTCCTTTCCAGATCCCGATGAGGACGATGACCAGGAAAGCGCCGTGAGTGTCCTGTAACCACGTCACCCCGCCACCGCCTGTGAGGCGGCCGACGGCCTCGTTGACCACACCCTGGTTGGCGAACAGGTTGAGGAACAGTTCGGTGGCCGCCGGCCACGGTACGACCAGAGGGAGCACCAGCACGGCGGCGAACACGGCTTTGTACCGCCGCAGGTGCAGCGTCGTCCACGCCCCGGCCAGGCCGATGGCCAGCTCCACCGGCACGGTTAGAGAGACGTAGGCCACACTGTGCAGGGCCGCTCCCGGGACCACCGGGTCCCGCAGCGCCTGGGAGTAGTCGCCGAGGCCGGCGAACGTGCTGGGCCGGAGGTCGTACCAGCGAAAGAAGCTGCCCACCGCTTGCTGGATGAGGGGGTAGAGGGCGAAGGCGCCCAGGAAGACGAACGGGAAGGCCAGGACAACGCCGGCCACCAGCGTTCGCCACGACAGCGGGCGACGGCGGCGGGCCGGGCTCCTCGTCGCCGCCACAGCCGCGTCGGCCGAGGGCCGCCCAACTCGCTCAGCGGTCTCTGCCAGCGCCACCGTGGTTAGGCGCGGGTCGGGTTGGCGCTGTCCGGCTCAGGAATGGCCGGATGGGAAACGGCCGGCTGGGAAACGGCCGGCTCGGGACGACCGGGGCCCCGATATGGCGGGGGGCGCAGGAGGCGGACTACCGACCAGCCGGAGTCGACTGGCACTTGCACCTGGACCGCCCGGCCCTGGCGGTGCTCGGCCACGGTGACAGGCAGCGACCTGAAGCGGCCGTCGCCCGACCCCAGGACAGCCCCGTCGGCTCGCCAGCGCTCCGGCTCGGGCACGAGCACCCGCACCCGGACGGAGCGGCAGGTGCCGGGGGCGGTCGGTTCGGACCACCCCCCGTTGCCGCTCCCGGTCAAGTCGACGATGCCGACGGCGACGCCGCCCTCCGAGTGGACGACCCTGGCGAAGACCCCCCCGCCGGCCGGCTCCGGCCGCACCAGGCCTGGTCCCCCGGGGCCGGCCCAATCGAGCGCGACGGCCCCATTTTCGTCATCGACCTCGTACCAGCTGGTGTCCTCCCCTTCGATGAAGAGGTCACGGCACCGCAGGGCGAACCGGTGCCAGGCCAGGACAACCCGGGCTTCCTCGACGGAGAGCCGCTCGTGTTTGGGGTAGTAGGGGTCGCACAGGACGGCCGTCTTGTCCCCGTAAAGAAGGGCGCTGGCGCCCAGGCAGGTGGCCACCGCCTCGGTGAGGACGACGGTGCGAAGACCGCCGTGGCGGTCGTGGCCGCCCCACACGGGTGGGTAGCAGGCGATGGTCCCTCGCATGAGGTCTGCCTCCGGCGTCCGGCTCACCCGTCCGGCCACCCCTGCGCTACGGTCCAGGAGGCCCTCCAGGTGCCTCCAGCCGTCGTTGGGTGGCCAGACCTCGCAGTAGCGAAAACGCGGGCCGGGGGCCAGTGGCAGGGCCGAGGGTACCCCGTTCACCTGGTTGAAGCTGACGAGGTCGGCCGGCCGCTTGGAGCGGAAAAAGGTGAGGAAGGACTCGTACGCCGCCCGCATGTCAATGCCGTTGCCGTGTTGGTCCGTCGCCACCCGCGGGTAGCCGTAAGTGTCTAGGTGGAAGCCGTTGAAACCGACGGCATCGGCGGCGCCTCCATATGCGGCGACGAAGTGCCGTTGCCACTGCTCATTAGCCGGGTTGGCCAGTTGGATGAAATCGAAAAAGCTCTGCGGCGCCCCGTCATTGCGGTACATGAGCAGCTCCGGGTGGTCTGCCGCGAAGGGCAGGTCCACGGCGTACACCGGTGCGTAGGCGTGGGCCACCGCGCCTTGCCCGCGGATCCCGGCCGCCAGTGAACGGAGGGCATCGAACGAGACCGGCCGGTCCGACGGGTCCTGCCAGCCCCCCGGCGGGCCGAGCGGAGCCGTGTACGTTGCCATCCAGTCGTAGATCTGGACGACCGTGCACCGCAGCGCCCTCAGCCATCCGAGTACGGCAGGGACGCTCTCGTCCATGAACGAGGTGGCGAAGGCGGGCACCGGCCGCTCCCCGGGGTGGGCTCCAACAGTGGTCAGCTCCTCCGCCAGCACGTCCCCGTCGGGGCCAACGGCCTCGACGGCATAAGTCCCGGAGGGGAGCCCGGCGGCGAACCGTGCCCCGCCACTGCCGAGTTCGGCGTCCACTACCTCGCCCGTGGCCCGCCGGGCCAGGGCCCGGGCGGCGCCTGAGGGCCAAGGCGCAAGGGCGATCTCCTCGCCCGTGCGGTAAAAAGCCCGGAGATCGTCGAGGGCGTGCAGACCCGGTGGGCAGTCCCCGCTCAGCGCAAGCCGCCCAGGGACACCCCGCTGCGGAACCAGCGCAACGCGAGGACGAAGACGATTATGGTCGGCACCGTTGCGATGACTGACGCGGCAAATAGCGGGCCCCAGGCGGTGGTGTGGTTGCCGATGAAATCAGCCAGGCCCACCGGGAGGGTGAAATGTGACGGCGAATTGAGGAACGTCGTGGCCGCCGGGAACTCGTCCCACGCCGCGTTGAATATGAATATCGATACCACGGCGATGGCGGGTACGGACAACGGCACTATCAGGCTTCTGATAACCCGCAGCGTGCTCGCCCCCTCGAGGCGGAAAGCCTCCTCCAGATCTCTCGGGATCCCCTGGAAAAAGCCGCGCAGGAAAAAGATACTGAACGGCAAATTGGCGCTCACGTACAGCAGGGTGAGGCCGACCAACGAGTCGAGCAGGTGGATCCGGTCCAGCAACAGGTACTGGGGGATGAGCAGCAGCAGCCCGGGGACGGCCAGACTGGCCAGGAACAGGTAAAAGATGACCTCTTTCAGCGGGAAATCGTATCTGGCAAAAGCAAAAGCAGCCAGGCAGGCGAAGGCCACCGTTATCACCACTGTCGCAAGGGCGACGAAGAGGCTGTTGAAGAAGTAGTGGCCGAAGCTGTTCTCACTCCACGCCTGCACATAGTTGGACCCGGTCGGGTGGGTAGGGATCAGAGCGGTCGAGCCCAGGATGCCGGCATTGGGCTGGAACGACAGCGAGAGCATGTACAGGAGCGGGAACAGCGAGACCACCGCCAAAATGATCCCGATGACCAGCCGGGTACGGTTCATCCTCCGGATCCCGAACAGGCCGGGCTGTTCTATCGGTCCGTCTCGTCTGGGCCGGCCCCGCTGAGCCCGTGCTCTCTGGGTCTGGGCCTGCCCGATCGCTACTGCCACGGGTTCTCCTTAGGAATTTTGCCGGCCCAGGAACCGGATTTCGGCCCAGCTCAAGCCGAACAACACGACGGCGAGCAGGGTGGCCAGGGACGCCGCATAACCGAACTCGAAGTCTTTGAACGCCAATTGGTACATGTACGTCATGAAAACCTGAGTGGAGTTGTACGGGCCGCCCGTCGTCACCAGGTAGACCTGGATGAACACTTGCGCCGCCCCGATAACCAGCAGGACGAGGACGAAGATCAGGGCCGGCCTTATCGATGGGATGACCACGTAGCGCCAGACTCGCCGCTCCGTGGCGCCGTCGATACGGGCCGACTCCAGCAGCTGGCGGGGGACGCCGTCCAGGGCGGCCAGGAAGATTATGAACGACCATCCCACCCCTTTGCAGATCCCGATCAGCCAGATGACCAGGTTCCCCGTCCAGGTTTGGGCCGTCCACGCGATGTTCACGGTGTGGCCGGCAAAAAAACCGGCAATGTCGTTCATCAGGCCGCCCTGCGAACTGAAAATGTAGGAGAAGATATAGCTCACGACCACCCAGGACGTGACCACGGGGATGTACACCGCCGCTCGCCAGATGGCCCCGCCGGGCAAGCGGTCGGTGAGGATGGCGGCGGCGAACAAGCCGATGGCCATCTGGATGGGCACGGTGATGACTATGTACAAAAGCGAGTTCAGGGCGGCCGTGCCGACGACGGGGTCGTGGAAGATCTGCTTGAAATTGGCAAACCCGACGAACGGGTTGGGCGCGCCCGGGAAAATGTGCCAGTTGAAGAAGCTGATCTGGACCTGGCGGAATATCGGGTAGACGGTGAACACGCCGTACATGACGATGGCCGGCAGGAGCAGCAGGTAGGGCGTGGCTATTTTCCCGGCCCGTGACGAACGGCGGGAGCGCCGCGAAAAGGCGCCCGGCGAGACTGCCGCCGGGCGCCGTTCGAGTGTGCCGGCTGTGGTCAACTCCCCTGAATGGCGGCGTTGGCCTGGCCGCTGGCGGCGTTCATGGCGTTGTCGAGCGGGAGCTTGCCGGCGATGGCTTCCTGCAGTTCGTTGGAGAAGTCACTGTCGAGCCGGGTATAGGCCGGGCTCACCGGCCGGGCCCTGGCCGTTGCCAGTTGCCGGACGAAGATGCTCAGGTAAGGCTGCTGCTTGACCTCGGCGGCCGAATCCGACTTGTACGTGGCCAGGTCGCCCTGGTTGGCCATCTGGAGCTGGGCGAATGGGCTGGTCAGGAATTGGGCCAGCTTGATGGCATCGGCCCTGTGCTGGACGTCGTTGGCGATGACGAGGTCCTCGCCCCCGACCGTCGACACGGACCCACCCGGGCCCTTGGGCACCAGCGTCATCCCGTAATTGCTGAAGTGGTCCTGCCGATAGGTGGGAACAGCCCAGGGGCCGTCGATGTACATGGCATAGGTCCCTTTGGGGAAGCCCGTCTCGCCCGATACCGACCCTGACCCACCGAGGAAGTCATTGCCGACGACCCCGGATTTTTGCAGGCTGAGCAGTTCTTGCAGAGTCGACTCCGTCGCACTGCCGTTCATGAAGCCGGTCGTCGTGCCGTAGGTCGGGTTGGTGAAAGAGCCGCCGCCGCTCCAGATGTACGGGGCGACGTTCCAGATATCGGTACCGTCGACGCCGAGGCCGTACTGCCCCTTGGACTTGTTGGTGAGCTTCTGGGCGTCCGCCCAGAGCTGGCTCTGCGTGGTCGGCGGCCCGGAAATGCCGGCCGCGGCGAAGTCTGTCTTGTTCCAGAACAGCACCTGCGTGTTGGTGTCGTCGGGCATGCCGTAGTAGCTGCCCCCCCACTTGTCGGTCGAGAGCGGCCCCGGGAGGGCGTCGTTCTTGATCGGCTGGAACCACGACTGGTTGGTCAGGTTCATCAATATGCCCTGTGACGCCAGCTCGGGGACCCAGATGATGTCGGACCGCATAACCGCGGGCGGGTCACCGGCGGCGGCGGCGGCGATGTACTTCTGTAGTAGCTGACCATAGGGCACGACCACGGACGTGACCTTGATCCCGGGGTTTTCCTGCTCGAATTTGGCCAGGACGACATTTTGCATCGTCACCGCCTCTTTGTCCGTTGTGTTGTAGGCGTTCCAGAACTGAAGGTTCACCGTCGAGGAGGCGGCGGCCACGCCGGTGGAGACGATCCCGGTGCCGACGAGGGTGGCCATAGTGGTGACGGCGCAGGCCCCGGCCAGCAGCGAAGTCCGGGACCTGGGCCTGTTCGGGTTGGTACGGCGCTTGGTAGCTTGCACTTCAGCCCCTTTCTTTCTGAGCTCCCCTCGTTTGGTCGAGGGTTCCTTGGCTTGCTTGCTTGGGAGGGTTTAGGGGCACCCGCCCTGGCGGCGAGGCCTGTCGTCGCCAGAGGCGGGCCTACTGCCCTGGTGGTTAGGCGAGGGATCCGGCACTGCCCTCTGCAGTTCGTCCCGGAGGACGAAGTACATGGCGTGTGACCACGCCAGGTCTGCCGCCGGCGGGCCCCAGCGGCCTACCCACGTGCGGTAAGCCTCGGGGTCGCGGTGTTCCCCGGCGACCTGTTCGGGCAGGTGGCCGGGGGTGTCGAAGCGATCTTCGACCCAGGATGCGCAGCGTTGGGCCGTGGATAAGTCGCCGGCCCGGGCCCGGTACCAACCGAGCCAGGCGGTAAGCAGCGGCCAGGCGCCGCCGCCGTAGTAGGTGTCAGCCGCGTAACGCCTGGTCCCGCCCTCGAGGTCGAGCTGCTGTTCGATCTCCGCCGCGGTGGCGTCCATGGCCGGGTCCCCCGGGCCGACAACGCCAAAGGGAACCGCCAGCCACAAGAGGCTGGCGTCAACTCCGCTGCTGGCGTTGGACTTGGCGAACCGGCCGTAACTGCGCCTCTGCGAGAGGATGTGCTCGGACAGGTCCTCCGCCTTTTGCGCCGCCGTTTTGCGCCCGAGGAGCTCGGCCGTCGCCGACAGGCCCCCGTAAACGCAACCCAGCGTGGAGGTGTGCACGGCGTCGCCGTTTTCCTCCCAGCAGTCGTAGCAGGGGTCGAGGCCGACCGCTTCGAGGTAGGCGGAAACCAGCTCGACGCAGTCGGCCAGGTCGTCCAGAAGCGAGCCGGCGCCCCAGCGGTTGACGTGCTCGGACAGCGCCCACATCCACGTCCCGTACCCGTCGACCTGGAAGTTGGGCCAATCGTCAGGCTCCACCGTGCCCTCGACCGTGTAGCGGGCCGGCGGCATCGACGTGGCGATGTTCGGGCCACCGGCGAGCCGGCGCTCCGTGGCGGCACGCACCGTCGGTGCGATGCCGGTTATGGCTGCCGCCGCCCACCGGTGGAACCGTTCGGACGCCTCCCGTTCACCGGCGCGGTCAAGGGCGAAAGCGGTGAACGACCCGTCCCGCAGCCAGCAGTAGCGGTAGGGGGCGAAGTCCATCGAGGCGTAGATAGCCCCGGACGCGACCTGGTGGGCCAGCATCCTCCTGACACTGGAGGCGCCGAGCTGGGCGCCGGCGGGCCCGCCGGGCCCGGGCCTCCAACCGCCGGTCTGCACGCCGAGGGTGTCCTTGGTGGCCACGGCTCAGTTCCTCCCGGCCATGGCGCGCGATTCGCGCCGGGCGATAGGGGCCAGTTCGACGGAGCGGTGGATGGGAGAGCTGAACAGTTCGCCCAGCACGATGCAGGCTGCCCCTCGCGCCCAGGCCAGGTCGTCGGTGGTGTCGACCACGAACTCGGCATCCTTGGCCAGCCCGCCAAAAGCGCGCTCTCGGGCCGTGGCCAGGGCGGTGTCCAGGCGCAGCGGCCCGGCCTGGGCCCCCTCGCCCGAGAGGATGACGAGCCTCGGGTTGAGCAGGGTGACGAGGCTGGCGATCCCCAGGCCGAGCATGTGACCGGCCCGTACGAGCGCCGAGCCGGCCGCCCGGTCGCCCCCCTCCGCGGCCTCTCGCATGGCGGCGATGGTAACGGTGGAGGTGGTACCGGTGGGTATCGCGCTTGGTTCGCCCCGGGCGATGGCTTCGGCCAGGTAGCGGCGCACGGCGCCGTCGGAGCTGACCGCTTCTAGGCAGCCGCTGCGCCCGCAGCGGCACGGGACCTCGGCGCCCTCTACCCGCATGTGGCCGACCTCGCCGGCCGCCCCCTTGTACCCGCGGTACAGGCGCCCGGCCACCACGATGCCGGCGCCGACGCCTTCTCCCACCGTGATAACGACGAAGTCGTCCACGCCGTGGCCCCGGCCAAACCACTGCTCCGCCACCGTCAGTGTGTTGACGTCGTTGTCCACGAGGACGGGACGCCCGAGTCGTTCGGCGATCGGGGCCGCCACCGGGACGTCCTCCCACCCGAACGAAGGCGAGTACCGGCAGACGCCCGTCTCGGCGTCGACCAGGCCGGCCAGGCCGATCCCGATGCCCACCACCAGGTCCAACCCGACGCCGGCTGTGCGGATGGCGTCTTCGACGGCGCCGCCGACGGCGTCCAGCACCGGCTCCGGCTCGGGATCGGCCGGGACCAGGTCGACCACTTCGGAATAGACGACTTCGGCGCGCAGGTCCGTGACGGCGACGGAGATGACGTGGCGCATCAGCTTCACGCCCACGGCGTAGTTGCGCTCGTCGTCGAGCCGCAGCACGAGGGGCGGGCGGCCCCCGCTGGACTTGCCCTCTCCGACCTCGTTGACCAGGCCGCTCTCGATCAGCTCGGAGACGATCAGAGACACGGTGGCGGGCGAGAGCCCCGTCGTCCTGACCACTTCGGCCCGGGAAGCGGCGCCGGTGCGGAGCACGTTGAGGACGAGGTTGCGGTTCATGTCCACCATCAGCTGCCGGTCGGCGCGACGGATGCCCTGGCGCGAGAGCTGATCTTCGTCAGGGCCCTCACTGGCTTCTTCTGGGCGTCGCGACCTGCGTGCAGGCAATGGTCTTCCCCCCGGCCCCCTGGGCCGTTTTTGAACTCGAACTAACTTTGTCTGAAAGACAAACCTAGTTCTCATGCCGTTGACTGTCAACGCCGCCCAGTGGCCCCCCCACCCGCAGCTGGGCGGCGTCTGGGCGCGCCAGGTGCTCTTATCGTTACCTTGGCGCGCACAAGCCGCAGCTAATAACGGAAAAACGGCCGCCAGCGAGACTGAAGCCACGCCTTGCCGCACCTCGCCCACCGGTCGCCGTGCTTCCGGCCGAACCAGCCGCGCTGGCGCCGGAACCGGGCCGGCGTCCGGCTCCGGTTGAGGGTCCGGCTCCGGCTCCGGGTCCGGCCCCGGGTCCGGCCCGGTCCGGCCTCGGCTGGTCGTCTTCGCCGGAGTTGGGGCACGATGGGCACATGGGCGCTGAGAGGACAGGTCCGTGAAGGCGTACCTGGTCGACGGCACGTACGAGCTGTTCCGTCATTATTTCGGGGCGCCGCCCCATAAGACGGCGGCGGGGGAGCAGGTCGGGGCCACGAGGGCCGTGCTCGGGTCGCTGCTCGGGATGCTGGAGGAAGGCGCCACCCATATGGGGGTGGCCACCGACCATGTCATCGAGTCATGGCGCAACGACGCCTGGCCGTCGTACAAAAGCTCGGCCGGAGTGGCCAAAGATCTGTTGAGCCAGTTCCCCCTCCTCGAGGAGGGCCTCGCCGCCATGGGCCTGGTGGTGTGGCCGATGACCGAACTGGAAGCAGATGACGCCCTGGCGTCCGCGGCGGCGGTGCTCTCCGAGGACACCCGGCTGTCCCAGGCCCTCATCTGTACTCCGGACAAAGACCTGGGCCAGTGCGTCAGAGGCCAGAGGGTCGTCTGCCTGGACCGGCGCAAACGCGTCATCGTCGACGAAGAGGCCGTCCGGGCCCGCTTCGGGGTCGGGCCCGAGTCCGTGCCCGACTGGCTGGCGCTGGTGGGCGACAGCGCCGACGGTTATCCCGGGTTGAGCGGTTGGGGGCCGAAAACGGCCACCATCGTGCTCCGCCGTTACGGCACTATCGAGGCCATCCCCGTCTCCGCGTCGGCCTGGGAAGTCGCCGCCCTGTCCAGTACCCGTGTCATGAGCCTGGCCTCCACTTTCCGGGCCGACCACGACCTGGCGCTGCTGTTCAAGAGGCTGGCTACCTGCGTCGTAGACAGGTCGTTGCTGCCTGGAGGGGAAGCGGCCCTCGACAGCCTTTGGTGGCGGGGGCCGGCAGCCCACTTCGGGGCCGTTTG
>DATJUH010000105.1:0-24200 GCA_035502515.1 Acidimicrobiales bacterium | reverse complement strand
GGTCAATCAAAAAAGGCCGAAAACCTGGGCCGGGAAAGGATTATACAGATCATCGATGAGCTGTACCAAGCAAAGAGTGCCAAGAATGCTGGGAATGTGAACGAAGTATCGCTCTACTTCATGAGGCAGGTCGACGGGAGGGCCGCAAACGAGCCGACCGAGTGCGTGGAAGAGAAGACGTGCCAGACCAAAGGACGGGAGAGGGAGCTCAAAGCGACGGCACCAAGAGGAGGCGAAGCCGGACGCGGCCTTTTAGACGCGAGGCGGGGGAGGGTGCAGGCGGCGCTGGCCGGGTACCCCGCGCCACTTCACCGGTAGCTCGTCGGGATTGGCCCTTGGCGGCCGTGCCCCGCCCGGTGGCGAAGGCGGGAGGGGGACCCTCCTCGGTCCGTCCTGGCCCACGACCTCTGGCGGGGGCACAAAGTTGGCGGCCGGCCTGGCCCACCCGGCCTGACAAAACGGGGGGTAGTCCCACCAGTTGGTCAAGTGGACGACGCTCGGGGGCCGGGCGCCGCTGATAACTATGGCGGCGCCGGCGGGGAGGCTGTGGGCCTGGTCGACCGGGAGGCGGGGCTGGCGGCGCGAGGAGTACGTCATATTGGCGGACGGGCGCGGCGCCCACCATGCCGACGTGTTGAGAGAGCGGACGGCAACATCGCCGTGGCCGGCCAGCCGGGACACGGCGTCGAGCGTGCGGATGTCACCGATCCCGGGCAGCAGTACCTTGGTCCCAAAGAGCGAGAAGAACCCGTCGGCCGCCGCCCCCCAACGCGCCCTGGCCTGGGACAAGTCCTGCAGGCAGGCGAGGGTGAGCAGGCCCTGTCCACCTCCTTCACTAACCATGGCGGGCAGGTCGGGCAGGGGAGCGACATTGGCGACCTCATCGAGCACCAGCGTGACGGGCAGCCGTAACCTCCCCTCGGCCGCCTTCCGGTATGTAGCGGCGCGCACCTGTTCCAGGAAGGCGACGACCACTGGCGCCATGAGCGTCTGGTAGCGGGCAGGCGCGCAAACATAAATGGTGTCGCTGCCGACGGGGAGCTGGGCCGGGTCGAAGTTGGGCCCTTCCGCTAGTTGCAACGCCCGTGCCGAGCGGTACGCGGCAAGGGTGCTCGCTGCGGTCGAAAAGATACCGCTCCTCTCCCGTTCTTCGGTGGCGGCAATACCGCCGAGGACGTCGATGGCAACGTCCGCTCCGTCGTTGCCTCGGGTGCCGAGCACAGCCATGGCCGTGTGGAGGTCCTGGCGCAACACCCAGGTGTGCACCTCACGTATGCCGGCGCCGGCCAGGGCACTGGCGTGGAACAAGGGGGCGAGGAGTGCTTCGGCCCGTTCCGTCCAGTGGGCGCTGTCACCGTAGGTACCGTGCGGCCTGGCCGCCGCGGTCATGACTCGCGCCGTCACCAACGCCTCCTCCCAGGAAATAGACGCGTGCACTGGTGACCACCTGATCAAGCTGGCTCCTGGAAGGGGCTCTATGGTGCCGGTCGGGTCCAGTAACCAACACCGCCCGAGTTGCGAACGGGCGGCGATTGTGGCCTGGAGCACGTCGGGTTTGGTAGAGGTGACCAGGACGGGGCCCGGGGCGGCGAGCACGTTGGGCACAACGAGCGTCGAGGTTTTCCCGGAACGAGGGGGGCCGAGGACAAGCATCGCTTGCTGGGAGCCGGCCCAGATGAGCCGGCGGCCGTCGGTACCTACGTAGAGCTCAGGGCCGTTGATGGCCAGGTTGGCCTGGAACTGGCGCAAGTTTATCTCGGGCACCCATGTCATGGCCGTGACCGCGGCCCGAGGCATGACGGCCGCCTTGGTCCGGGATACTTGAACATGTTTTTATGTTATATCAATGTGTCTCAATCCTGCCCATCCCTGGTCCCTCGTCGGGTTTGGCGAAGGCCTGTGCCCATGCGGCACGGCACAAGCCGCGTGCGACGATACTGTCATCGCGAAGTAAGTGCCCCCTGCGCAGGCTGTAGCGATGCCGGGACGTTGGCATCGCGTCGTGTGGGTCGGTGTCCGGGGGCTGGATGCGTGGGTTTGTGGAGGCAAGCGGTTTCACCGGTGTGAGCGTGACCTTCAACGTCCCGGCCCCGCTCAGGTCGGCCTCCTGTCTCGAAGAGACGTCCGTGTGGGTGGGAGTTGACGGCGTCGACGACCATGACCTGCTCAAGGTAGGTATCGCCGAGACCGACCTTGTGCCGCCGAACACTCTGGGTCCATCGGAGTCGCCGCCGGGCTCGCCCCCCTTCTTTTGGGTGGCCCAGTCCGGATCTTTGCCTGGTGGGAGGACCTCCCGTTCGCCCGGCGCGGGTCCGCCTCCCGGTCGCGGTCAGCGACAGCGGGGACGTTGCCCCGGGCCGACCGGACGTCGCATGCCTAACCGATTATCTGGAGCTTTGGGCTTGTGCCGGTATGTACCGGCTCAGGAGTACAACGTATTCGTGAGTGTTCCTCGGACGGAGGTCGCAAGCTTCCTCCGGTGCCTGCTCCAACGACTGCCCGCCCTACGCAACCCCTGCACCACAGTGGAGTTCCAGCGGTCGAGGACCGTTCCCGCGTTCCGGCCGGGCCTAGTCTTCGGGTGGGACCAGTAGTGGCGGGCCCCGGGTGGCAGTACCGGTTCGAGCACGACCCGCTCTCGGGGGCAGCGTCGGGCACGTTCAGCATCGGGCGGCGGACGCTCATCGCATTGTCGGACGGCTTCTTGGTCATGTCCCCCACGTTCTTAGGTACGGTCGAGCGACCGACGGCCGGTGACGAGGTGCTCAGGAGCGCCTACGGGCAGTCGCTCCTGCCCCTCGGGTGTTTCTTCCTACCCGGGGACGAGAACGTTCTCGTAGACACGGGCTTCGGCCCGGTTGAGCACGAGGGCGAGATCGTCGGTGGCCGGCTGCTGGACAATCTTGCCCACCACGGCGTCCGCCTCCAGGATGTCCACATCGTCGCCTTGACCCACCTGCATGCAGACCACGTCGGCTGGGTCGGCGATGCCACGGGGAGGCCAGTTTTCCCCAACGCCAAGTTCGTCCTGGGCCACGACGACTGGGAGTACTTCATGTCGCGGGACGAGACGCTCGAGCCCCATATCCGCGAGAGCCTCCGATGGCTCGATCAGCAAGGACGCCTGGTGCTGCAGGACGGCGAGGCGGTAGTCGCCCCGGGCCTCACCCGGCTGTCCGCCCCGGGCCATACGCCGGGCCACTCGCTGTTTGTGGTCCACGACAGGCGGGCGCGGATGTTGCTGCTAGGAGACGCCCTGTATTGCCCCCAGCAGCTGAGCAATGTCGACTGGCAGGCCGCCTCCGACGTAGACCCTGTTCTCGCTCGGAGGTCGAGGGAGGCCTTGCTCAGAGATCTTGACCTTCACGGCGGGGAAGCCGTGGGCAGTCATTTCCCGGGGCTGGTCGCCGCCCGCGGGCTGGCCAACCCCGAGGTGTTACGTGATTAAACGTCGCCGGCGAACCCCATCGTCACAAGGAGGTATGGAATGCCCCGCTACGCCGTCATAGGCTCCGGTTACATGGGTGGGGGCATCGCCCAGGTAGTTGCTCTCTCAGGCGCTTCCGTCACTATCGCCGACCATTCAGAAAAGATCGCCGTTGAAAGCTATCGCTATCGCCGACATGGCCGGCCTCGACGTTTACGCCGATTGTTACAAGTCTCTTGAGTCCACGTTCCACGACCGCTTCGCGACGCCGAAAGTCCTTCGGCAACTTATCGAAGCGGGCAGGCTTGGGACAAAAAGCGGCAGCGGCTTCTTTGAGACCTCGGCCGCACAGGGAGAAGCGCTCGTGGCTTACCGCAATAGGGCGTACGTTGGACTGCAGAAATTGATTGACGAACTTGGGCCTGCGCCCATCAGCGGCGCCGACGACGAGCGGTGAGGGTTCGGGCTCTCCATGATTGCGCCCGGCCGCCAATTGCTCCTCCCTCGCCAGTCTGACCTGCAATGCTGGCTGGCGTCGGCGATTGCCGGGCCCGCACAGGCGGGCAACAAGTTGCTCGTGGCCGTCGAACTGACGTGTCACTTGGGTTATGCGTGACGCCGGGCTAGGGTCGGCAATGCGTGCGTCCTGTGGCCAGGGTGATCGGCTAACTCGTTTGCCGAGGGGAGGCTTCGCTGTTCTCCCGGTTATGCCGCCGTCGTTAGCATGACAGTGCAGTGAGTACCGCCGTCGGTGTCGCGACGCTTGTCGTGGCCCTTATCGCCGCCGTCAGCGCCATCGTGGGAGCGCGCATTGCCGCCGCCGCCTCGAAAAAGACCACGAGGCTTGCCGCGCAGCTGTCCGAGGCCGGTGAGTCGCAGAAATGGCAAAGGCAGGAGTTTCTGACAATCGTTTCGCAGTTTCTCGCCGCAGGTCACAAGCACCGTCTGTCGGTCGACGCCCTTTTGCGCCCTACGGCCGTCTATTCCCGCTCCCGGAACGCCGCCGCCGGCCAGGAATTGCGAGAATTTGAACTCGTAGCTTGGAAACTTTCGCTGGTTGCAAGCGAGAGCGTACAGTCTGCGGGGAACGCTCTCTATCTCCGGCACCTCGCCGCTGCGGCTGAATACACGAGCAGCGGCCGTCGCGACGCCAACCGGTGGGCCCTGCTTGTAGATGACATCATTACTGCACAGGATGAGTTCGTTGCCGCCGCCAGGGTACAGCTCGGGTTCGATAGTGGTACCGTCACTGATCCTTGGCCTTCCGCCGCTCGAAATACGACATCAGAGGACGGCTAGACGCCCGTGCCCAGCCTCGGCTCTCCTAGCGGCGGTCCTTCCAGTTACGGGACCGGCGCTTCCATCCGCCCGGCGCGCCAATCATCGATGCTCGCTACTCGTTCCGGGTGGGCTCGGCTCCGCGCTAAAAACCCAATGCCATGCTGGCGCATAGGGTCCTGGTCTGCTGGTTGGTACCGCAGGTCAATGCTCCAGCGGACGTGACGGGAAGTGTTGGGCCCCGAGGAGTGGATGAACCGGTCGTTGAAGATGATGCCCGCGCCGGCCTGCGCCGGCACGGCCCGAGCCGTGCTCCTGAGGTGCCTGACTTTCTCCTCATCAAGCTCGCGGTAAGCGGTCCCGGAATAGGTCTCGAAGTGGAACTCTCCGACGGGCTCGTGCTGAGTGCCCGCGATCACGCGAAGGCAACCGTTGGTCAGGGTGGCGTCGACCAAAGCGATCCAGACCGTAACGACGGGGTTGCTCTTCGACCCCGGCCAGTAGGACTTGTCCTGGTGCCACGGGACCTCCCCGGCGGCCACGTGTGGCACCTTGGGCCGCACGTTGTAGACGGGGTTGGCGAAGATCTCCGGCCCGATCAGGCTCTCGACGACGTCGAGGATCTTGCTGTTACTCATTAGCACGAAGTACCCCGGCATCCGGTCACGCCAACTTTGCCCTGTGAAGGTCACGAAGTCCTCGGGGCTGAGGTTCTCGAAAAGCATAGCCAGTCTTGTCTCTAACGGCTCATCCCTTAGGCGGTCCTTGATGAGCTCCGCCTCTACCAGTTCGTCGGCTATCTGGTCGACCTTTTCCATCATTGCGCCCCGGGCAGGGGCAAGGTCGTCGTCGTCAAGGAGGTCCGGGACGACAAGGTAGCCCTGCTCGTCGTACTGGCTGACCTGGATGGCCGACAGTGAGCCGCGGTTGCCCTCCCGCAATTGGGCATCACTTATCGAGTAGTCCCTGTGCATGGCCCCGGCTGAACAATTTAGCGCTCTATGCAGCCCGGAGGAGGTCCAGATGGACCGCGGCGGTCTTGGTTGTTTACCCCGACCGACCTTGCGAGAGCCCATCCGGCCGGCTGGCCGAGAAACGGGCCGTTGTGCGCCGCCTGGCCCGGAGGCACGGGGTTGGCTCCGGGAAGCCCGAGCGCATTTCACGCCACGTAAGTGTATCTCACTCCTGTCCCAAGTTCTGGAAGGGTCGTTCTTGGTGCACTTGGATGTTCCCGTCGCGATCCGAGGTCGTTTGCGCGGTAAAACGCAACAAATTCGCCTTTGTACACCAAGAAAGGCGTTGGGCGGGGCGAGCCGCGGGCCACGTGCTCGCCACCAACGCTCGGAGCGGCTTTCTCAATACCGTAACCCGCCGGTCACGAAATTCGCCCGACGAGGGTGAGCGGGGCCAGTGGGTTCGACGGTAGTAAGGCATCTCCAACGTTTGTGCGCACGACCCGAAGCCTTGCCGTCCGGCTCTTCCTCCAGAACTATTCCCCGTGTAACTCGGCAACCGCCGACTCGAAGCGGTCGAGGGCCCGCTCGACCGGGCCCCGGCCGGCAGACGGAAGCCAGTGGACGGCACGCCGGAACCCGGCCCGTTCGTAGGCCTCGAGCACCTTGGCATCGGCGGGCACGCCCATGACCATCAGATCTATCCTGCGTTCGGCGCGGCGCTGCAGTTCGGCCGCCCGCTCGACTACGCCGCCCCGCCCGAAGTTGGGGAACCAGGCGTCGCCAACGGCCAGCACCCGGTCCAGCACCGTCGGGCCGTTGCCGCCGATCAGCACCGGCGGGTAGGGACGCTGGGCCGGCTTGGGCCAGGACCAGATGCGGTCGAAATTCACGTACTTCCCGTGGAAACTGGCCTCGTCTTCGGTCCAGATGGCCTTCATGGCTTGGACCCGCTCGACCAGCAATGACATCCGGTGGCGCGGGTCGGTGCCGTGATTGGCCATTTCTTCACGGTTCCACCCGGCGCCCACGCCGAACTCGACCCGTCCCCCCGAGAGCACGTCGACACTTGCCACTTCTTTGGCCGTGATGATCGGGTCTCGCTCGACCACCAGGCAGATCCCGCTGCCTATGCGCAACTTTGTCGTTGCCATCGCCGCTGCCGTCATGGCCACGAACAGGTCGTAGGTGTGCACGTAGCGTCTCGGCAGTTCGGGCCCGCCCGGCCAGGGGCTTTCGCGAGAAGCAGGTATATGGGTGTGCTCGGGGAAGAAGAGCGACTCGTGGCCGCGCTCTTCAACCAGCCTGGCCACTGTGGCGGGGTCAACGCTGTCGTGGGTCGCGAAGATAGCTACGCCGGTCTCCATGGCCACAAGCTAGCCGTTGTCCCCGCAACTGGTGGCCGTACCCGCTCAACAGCGTCAAGGTCCAGTGGCGTTGGCAGTCGCCAGATATCGCCGGCGACGGCGAGGCTCGCCCGGCTAGAGGCGTTCGCCGGAGGTTGGCTAAAGTGTGTGCCGGGCTTAAACCCCACCGGAGGTTCCTGATGAAGATCGTCGTGAGGCCTCCGGTCCTGACCGGTTGCGATCTGGAGGGCTCTATGGCTGGGAATAACCGTGGCTGCCGGACCTGCCGTACGGTTCAGGGCGCGATACCCGGCAGGGCAGCGTGACCGGCACAGCGGCCGGGCCGCTTGCTACCGCACCGGTGAGGGACAGTGACGTCGAGTTCTACGCTGAGCATGGCTACTGGGTGGCGCCGATCATCATCCCTGCCGACCTCCTCGATGCCGCCGAGCGGGGCATGGAGCGTTTCTACGCCCGGGACGTCGATCATCTGCTTGATTGGGACCGTCGCAATGACATCGACAGCCTGCCGGCCGGGCGCTACAGCCATTGGGGCTGGCGCCCGTCATATGGAGACGTAATGCGCAAGAACGACTACACGTCCTTGCGCGTGGACGAGCTGGGTGCGCTCGCCCATTGTGCCGTCGTCGCTGCCTGCGCAGCCCGGCTGTCAGGTTTTTCGCAACTGAGGCTGTGGCATGACCAGTTGCTGTACAAGCCCGCCGGCACACACAACAACCTGGCCAACGTCAAGTGGCACACCGACCGCTTTTACTGGAAGACCTGCTCGAGCGCAGAGATGTTGACCGCTTGGATCCCCTTTGGAGACGTAACCGAGCGCGACGGGGCGATGTCCGTGCTTGATGGCAGTCACCGGTGGAGCGACGAAGTCGACATCGACTGGAGTAACGCCCCATTTTCAGTCATCGACGACGTGGCCAATAAATACCATTCCACTTTGGTGCCAATTTGCCTGAACCGGGGCCAGGTCAGTTTCCATCATTGCCAGACTATTCACGGCAGCGGGCCGAATAGCGGCGAGGCGCCCCGGCGGTCATTTGTCGTACATTTCCAGCCCGGTACGAACCGTTACGTAGAGCATGGGTACCATCATCCGAACGATGACCTGGTCAGAAGGTCTCCCGAAGGCATACCGGATTATTCCGACCCGGATATTTGTCCTCAGCTGTACCCATAACTGGCCAAACCGGTTGCGGCGGGTTCGACCGGTTGTCGGGTGGTTAGCGGCTGATCGGGCCCGGGACCAACGTGGTCGGGCCAACCCGGTCCGGCCGTGGCGGTCGGGCCAACCCGGTCCGGCCAACGCAGTCGGCCCAACCCGGTCCGGCCAACCCGGTCCGGCCAACGCAGTCGGGCCAAGGCGGTCCTTGGCCAGCCTGGTGCGGCCAACGCAGTCGGGCCAAGGCGGTCCTTGGCCAGCCCGGTCCGGCGGACCTTGGGCGGCCTATCACCGGCCCGATTGGTCACACGCGGCTTCGTAATCCCCTAAAACGTCACGGACGGCCTGCAAGGCCAATGTTCTCGGACGGGTGGGCAGGAGACCGTTCACCACGCGGGAGTATAGCTGGGGAAGGAACTCGCTCATCAGAGGCTCCGGGATATCTATCTCCCCCAGATGAGCAAAGAGCCTTTCGACCGCGCTCTGCGCCGTTGGTATCGCCCAGTAGTAACGGATGCGGTCGCTGTAGCTGTAGTGTCGCAGCCAACGCTCTTTCTCGGGACCGCCATGGTAATACGCTTCCCAGTACCGGGGGTTGGCCACCATTTCTCTCTCCATCTCGGCTATAAGCGAGTGCTCGGCCCAGTGGCGGTCGAGCGCGGTGGCGATGTTGTCGAGGCCGTACAGGGCCTGACGAAGGGCGAAAGTCAGCCCGGGGCCTACTTTCAAGATGGCGAAACCGTCACGTACGAGCTGGGCCAGTCTCTCGGGCGGCTGGTAGTCCGTGGAGTGAGCCTCGAAGACCAGACCTGGCCAGGTGGCCAAGCCAGTACGCAGACCGGCTGCCTTTTCGGGGTCGTAAGTCATCACGCTCACATCATCGAACTCGACCCCCGGTTGGGCCACGACCGCTATGACCGAGTCGTAGGCTTCGTTGGCCCCGGCCGAGGCAAAAGCAATGCGGTGCGCCTCCAGAGTGGCCCGAACGGCTTCCGGACGAGTTACCTCAATGCTCTTGATCTCCTCGGTGGCGCCGCCTGGCGTAGGCACTTCACTCCCGACAACGTAGACGGGCGTCATGCCCGTTTTGGCGCCGACGCCCTCCGCCAAAGCGGCCAGCCGGGCGGCCCTCTGTGCCGTCACTTCATCCGACACGTAGGTCGGCTCTCCTCTACACCCCATGCTCGTGTCCAGGTGGATTTTCTGGAACCCAGCCGCCACGTAGGCGGCCACCATCAACTCGGCTTCGGTGAGAGCCTCTTCAGCGGCGAGGTGGCGCCAGGGGCTCGGGCCCAGGTGGTCGCCGCCGAGGATTATTTGATCGACCGGGAAATTTGTTGCCCCGGCGATCCCATGCAGCAATTCTCGGAAGGCCGCCGGCGTCAGGCCGGTGTAACCTCCTCGGTGGTTGACCTGGTTGCAGGTGGCCTCTATGAGCACCGGCTGCCGGCGCGCTGCCGCTTCGACCATGGCCGCTTCCAGCACCAGCGGGTGAGCCGAGCACACCGACGTAATGCCGGCCCGAGTTTGCCCCAAGGTAGAGAACTGGAAAAAACCTACTGACCGGCTTGTAGAGCCGCCTCCCGGCCGCTCCTTCGCTCGCAAAGCGTCCAGTTCCGCGAAGCCCGCGGTCCCTTCCATCGGGCCCCTTACGGAGACGGCGTGGGCTCCTGCCGCGTTGGCATATTCAAGGCTTTCGTCGACACCGTGACCTTGCCAACGGCAAGTAACATATGCGGCGTCAAAACAGTCCCCGGCGCCAGTGGGGTCGACACCATTCACGGGGTAAGCTGGCTTTTCGACGCGGCGCTCACCGTCCAAAAAAGTCGCGCCCCGTGCACCGTCTTTGACCACTATGGCAGTGACGCCTAGCCCGAGGACCTCACTCACGGCCTCGTCCGGCGTTGCGGCTTGCGTGAGCATCGTCAGCTCCTCCACACTGGGGAGGAAGAGGTCGCAGCGGGCCAATATGGTCACGAGGGCGTGGAGGATGCTTGGGTCGCGCATCACTTCCTTGCGCACGTTGGGGTCGAAGGAAACGGAGCCGCCTTTCGCCTTTACGATATCCACCGCGTCGGAGGCGGCTTTTATGGCTTTGTCGGAGAACAGTGATGTGCCGGATATATGCAAATGGCCGCACTCTCGCAAGAGCTCGAGCGCCTTATCGTCGAGGTCGAGCTGGCCGCACGCACTGTGCTTGATGTTGTAGACAAAGTCCCGCTCCCCGCTCTCGCGGTAGCGGACGAACGCGCTCCCGGTGGCTTGGTCGCTGAGCGTTTGTACGGCGCTCACGTCAACGCCGTCTCGTCGCAGCCGCTCGAGGTTGGCCCAGCCGAAGTCGTCGTCGCCCACACAGCCGATGATCCCGCACGGCTGGCCGAGCTTGGCGACCTGGTCGATGAAGATGGCTGGAGCGCCGCTCGGGAAAGGGCCGATCAGCTCGACCGGCTCACGGAAGCCCTGGCCTTGCTCCGTGGCCACTATCTCTACGAGGATCTCGCCGAGGGTAACTATCTTGGTCATGCGGTTCCCGCCCGGCGACAACCCGGTTGCTCCCTAGACAAATGGCGAGGCCTGGCCGCCTCCACCAAGGTCACAGAGATGCCCGCTTCGTGCCTAGGCTCCCGGCCCCCCTCATGCTCAGTTGAGTATGACGGAGAAGGCAAGATGGCGAGGCCGGTCGGGGTCCAGGCCTGCGGCCGTGGCTCGCTGTACGGCCAATCTCTGCACCTTCACCAGCTCAGCCAAAGGGTCGCCCGCCGACACCACGAACCGCGCCCCCGTCGGGCCCACTTCCTCCTCGAGGTCCGGCGGCGGCGGCCCGAAAGACCAAACGACAGCCCTGTCGTCCACGACGCTGATCGGGCCATGCCGGAATTCCATGGCCGGGTAGGACTCGGTCCAAACAAGAGCGGCTTCCCTCAGCTTGAGCGCCGCTTCGTGGGCCACACCTACGGTCCAGCCTCGCCCCAGGAAGGTGAAGTGGCTTGCGTCTAGCGTCCCTTCGGGGAGTGGTTCGCCGAGGCACAGCCGGGCGTCTCTTATGGCTCCGGAGACGTCCTCACCGAGATGGGCGCGCAACAGGATTAACAGGCTCGTCGCGAAACGTGTCTGTACCACGGACTTTTCGGCCGCGAAGTCGAGTAGCACGGTGTGGTCCGCGCCAATGGCGACGGGAGAAGAGTGGTTGGCTGTCAAAGCGGTGCTGGGGGTGCCCCTCGGCACCTGCCCGAGTGCCTGGACGACCTCGGTCGTCGTGCCCGAACGGGAGAAGAACAAGTACCTGTCGTACTGGCGGTGGGGGTGAAGCTCGGATGCCGGCATGGCATCGGTGAACCCGTGACCCGTCGCTTCCCGCCGCGCCGCATAGGCCAGCGCGATGTTGTACGAAGTGCCACAGCCGATCGCCGCCACTCGCTCTCCCTCAGCCGGCAACGACCCGTCGACCGCTGATGCCAGCGCCGCCGCCTTCGCCCAACACTCGGGTTGGGACGAGATCTCCTCCGATATGTACGGCATAGCCGGCCTCCGTCAGTCGATGCTCCCCGTTCATTGCGGACGAGCGTCATGCTTGAAAGTGCAAAAAGTATACATTGATCGTGCATTGATGCGCAGCAACGGTCCTTTCGGTCCTGCACAAGGGCCTGGCTAGGCTGGCCAGAGTGCCGCCGGCAGGAGACGAGTGAACGCAGGAGCGACTGAACAAAGGAATGGGAGAAAGGCGACTGGAGGCGTGACTCGCTACGAGCGATGGAATGCGCTAATTGACTTGTTGTCGGCAGAAGGGCATGTGCGCGTGGAGGAAGCGGCAAAACGCCTTGGCGTGTCGGCTGCCACCATCCGGCGCGACTTCGAGCAACTGTCCGAGCAGCAGTTGCTATCGCGGGCACGAGGTGGCGCCGTCGCCAGCAACATCTCCTACGACCTGCCACTCCGGTACAAGACCGCCCGCCACGCCTCGGAGAAGCAGCGGATAGCCGCAGCCGCCGCTGCGATGGTGACGGCGGGTGCGACGGTGTGCCTCAACGGCGGCACCACCACGACGGAGGTGGCACGGGCCATAGCCACTCGAGCAGATCCGAAGGGGACGCCCAACGAACCGGCCGTAACCGTGGCCACGAATGCGCTCAACATCGCCAACGAACTGGTTGTGCGCCCCCGGGTGAAGTTGGTGGTCACCGGTGGCGTCGTGCGCCCACAGTCCTACGAGCTGGTCGGCTCATTGGCCGGCGTGCTGCTCGAAGAACTCTCCTTCGATTACGCCATTATCGGTGTGAACGGTGTCGACCCGAAAGCAGGTGCGACGGCTCACCACGAGGGTGAGGCCAGCATCGGCCAGCTCATGGTGGCCCGGGCACGGGAAACCGTGATCGTCGCTGACAGCTCAAAGTTGGGCGTAACTGCGTTTGCGCGGATCTGCCCCATTGAGCGGGTCACTTATCTAGTCACCGACTCGAGTGCCGGCGAACAGGCCGTGGCCGCCTTCACAGAGCGAGGCGTTAAAGTCATCACCGCTTGATGCAGTCTGGCGGGTGCTATGAGCGTCCGTTTCGTGCACAGTCTTGTTTAGAGTTTTGTGCTACGATCCTGATCTTTGCTAAAGTGAGCAACGAAGTGGGGTATTGATGCTCGTTCCGGCACTCGGTTTTCCCGGCTGCGGGACTGGGCGGCAATACGGTCCAGCCGAAGGAGGAGGGATGACAAGGGTCGCCAAAGTAGGTGCCGGCAGCCTTGTCTTTACCCCACGGCCGGGCGCGACTTACTCCTCCTCGAGCCTCCCTCGGACGCGGAGGTCCGCCTTGTCGACGTCGACCCGCAGCGGCGGGAAGGCTCTCGTGTGACGGTCAAGGGGGTCGTGGTTTCAGGCGCCGGAAAGACATCGGTTCTGGCCAGCACCGATCTCATAATTAACCCCGTCCAAATTAGTGGCAAGAAAGCGGCGGGTAATCGCGGCACGGTAGGGCAATGAGCCGTCACCGCCCGTGGCCGATGTGGCGAACTTGAGAGACCTGGTGCCGTTCTTACCGCTGGTGCCTGGCGTCGAAGTACCCTGCTCGGCGACTGCCCGCGACCTCGTGTCAAACGTTGTCGGCTACATTCCAGGGCCATGTGCCCAACAGGCAGGCGATAACGTCCGGCGGCTCACGGTTACTGGCCTGCTGAACGGCCGAAGGGATGCCGTTCATCAGGCCGCGCCGCTCGAGCCTCTACTTTTCGCGCCGCTAACCACCGGCCAGACCGGTTCTCTGGTCGACCAACTGATCGATGCTCACGGCAAGCCGAGCGGTCCTGGTTGAACCGTCGGCTGTCCCCAATCGCGCAAACGCCAAGGGGCCAGACATAGGAGGAACAGTGCCAAGCAAAATCATCAAACGAACAGCCACCGCCACGACCGCGTTGTTGGCGGTTGCCTCACTTGTTACTTCCGGGAGCGCCAGCGCCCAGGGAGTACGGGTGGCCAATGCCAAGAAGACTAATGTCACCATAAACGTCGCCATCGCCTACCCGGCCCCGCCGGCCAAGTTGCTCGACCAGTTCACGGCTCAGACAGGCATAAAGGTCAACTACTCGTACATCCAGTGGGACAACCTGCAGACAAAGATCGCGGCCGCGGCAGAGGCCAATACCTACTTCGCCGACGTAGCCGACGTTGACTGGTCCAAGGTGGGCGAGTATTACAACTCCAAGTGGTTCCTCCCGCTCAACAAGTACTTCAGTGTCAAGGCTCTTTCGTCCCAGTACCCCCAGCTGGCTTCCTTCGAACGCAACGGCGAGCTGCTCGGGATGCCGAGCGACGCTTCGCTCCTCGTGACCACCGTCAATACCAAAGATCTGGCCAAGGCGGGGATCACGAAGATGCCCACAACGCTGGCGCAGTACACCTCCGACCTCGACGCGCTGAAGAGCAAAGGTGTGGTGGCGACGCCCCTGGACATACCACTGGCCGCCGCTGAAGGCTTGTCCACGTACTGGTACGAGGTGACCGCCGCCTACGGCGGGCAGGTGCTCAGCAGCTCGTACCAGCCGATGTTCACCTCCCCCAGCTCGGCCGGGTACAAGGCCATGGAGTGGATCGTGGCTGCGTACAAGAACGGGCTCGTGCCCAAGGGCAACCTGGACCTCATCGACGAGCAGGGCTTTTCTCAGGACCAGGCCCACAACCTGACGGCGAGCGTGTTCTCCGATTACTCCGGTGATGTAGGGACGATCTACGACGTCCCCAGCGACTCGTCCGTCGTCGGCGACGTCACCTATATCCCGACGCCGGGCGTGAGCGGCCCGGCACCCAACCTGGCCAACCCGGACGGTATCGGCATCCCCAAAGACGCTAAGAACGTCGCCGCCGCCGTGACGTTTATAAAGTGGTACGACGAACCGGCCAACCAGGCTGCCTTCGCCGGTGCCGACGGCGCCGGTGAAGTTATCAGTGGTTACCCGCTGCCGGCCAACATCGGGGGTTTGGACGACCTCGTAAAGTCGGGGAAAGTACCTGGCGCAGCCGAGCTGGCCACCCTGGCCGAAAAGCACTCGCGGGCTATATTCCCGGCCGGAGCGCCGCCATGGTACCCGGCCTTTAGCAATTCCGTCTATACCAATATCCACAGCGCGGCCGGCGGCCAGGAGAACGTGGCTACCGCGATAAAGAACATCGCTGCACAAGTAGCTTCATTGAAGGGGTAGCTACGGCACAATTGGCGGCTGGTGAGAGCGCCCGCCCTCACCAGCCGGCCGCGTCCAGCACGCCGCGGCGGCCCCGGCCCGGCGGGGCGGAGCGCACCGGGAAAAAGGGCGGGCATTCGCGTGCAGACGGCGCGCTGCCCTACATGTTGATCACCCCGCTCGTAATTTTCATTGCCGCTCTTGCTATCTACCCCACGGTCCTCACCTTCCTGGAGGCGTTTGTCCACGACGACCCCCTGACAGGGCCCAACCATTTCACCGGCTTCGGCAACTTCATCACCGCCTTCCACGACCCCGAGGTCCGCCAGAGCCTGGTCAACACCGGCTGGTATGCCTTGTTCGGCGTGGCCCTGATGGTCGGCCTCGGCACCGGGATCGCCCTGCTCCTGCAGCACCCGTTCCGCGGGCGAGGCCTGATTTTGGCCATCGTGATCCTGCCGTGGGCGCTCCCGGGCGTCGTCGAGGGCGTTATCTGGTCGTGGATCTACAACCCGAACTTCGGTGTCCTCAATTCGGTCCTGAAGAGCCTCCACCTCATCGGCCAGTACCAGCTCTTCATCGGTACCCACCAGGTCGAGACGATCTTCCTCATTGCCCTCGTGCAGGCATGGCAGATCACCCCTTTGGCCGCACTGATAGTTTTGGCCGCCCTGCAAGCCATCCCGGACGAGCTCTACGAAGCCGCCAGCGTGGATGGCGCCTCGTGGCCACGCCTGACTACCAGTGTGACCCTCCCGCTCATCCGCCCCGCCCTGGCCATCGCCACCGTGGAAGCGCTGGTCATGTCGTTGAACATCTTCGACCAGGTCTACGTCCTCAACGCCAACTCGACAACGGCTTCGTCGTTGATGAGCACTACTTACTTCATTACTTTCCAGAACCTTAATTTCGGCGAAGGCTATGCCTTGTCTCTCCTGGCCACCGTGGTCACCGTCGTCCTCGCGGTGGGGTCTGTGAAACTTCTCTACCGAAAGATCGAATACTCGTGAAAAGTCCTTTGCGTAGCCCGGGCAAGGTCATGGCCCTCATTATCGTCGTTTTGTGGTCGCTGTTCCCTGTGTACTGGGCGCTGAAGACCGCCTTGTCGACGAATGCCGCTGCCCAACAGACACCGGTCCAGTACTTCCCCTCCCGCCCGACAGGTGTGAGCTTCCAGGCCATTTTCGGCGCTGGGCCGGAGGCGGCCGACGCCGCCGGTGGCATCGCCAGAGCCCTGGTAAATATTGTCGTGGAGACCACGGGCGCCACCCTTTTTACCCTGGTGGTGGCGGTACTGGCCGCGTACGCCTTCGCCCGGCTCCGGTTCCGCCTGAAAGGCCCCCTTTTCTATGCTGTGATCGCCACCCTCACCTTGCCGGTGTACGCCACGTTGATACCGCTCTACCGGATAATGAGCGACTTGCACCTGGTCAACAGCTACCTGGGCATAATCCTCGTTTACACCTCTGGTTTCCTGCCCCTGGCATTGTGGATCATGTACAACGTGTTCATGTCTCTCCCCGCCAGTATCGAGGAGGCTGCCCGCATCGACGGGGCCACCACCATGCAAGCCTTTCGTAAAGTGGTGGTACCCACGGCACGACCTGGCATCGTGGCCACGGCCATAATCACCTTTCTGTTCGGTTGGGGCCAGTTCATCTTCCCCCTCGTCCTGAGCAGCAGCTCGTCCACGGAACCACTGACCGTGTTGCTGGCCGCCATCGACAGCCGTAATGTCCCTTACAGCATCATCAATGCGGCGGCCATCGTCGCCGTGGCTATTCCGGCTGTCATAGTCTTCCTTCTAAACCGGTGGATAGTGACGGGCATAACCGCCGGGAGCATCAAATAGCCGTGCGCTGTCTGCCCGGTTCACACCGGCCCGCCTCGACGGCGCCCCGGCTCTGTCAACAGGCACCGAGGTGAGCCCCGGAGCCGAGAAGTTCGACGTCGTCGTCATCGGAGACGTCAACCCGGATGTAGTCATGCACGGGCCCGACGTCGTGCCGGAGTTCGACCAGCACGAGAAGTTGGTCCCAGAGGCAGCCGTCGTCATCGGCGGCTCCGCCTCCATAACCGCGAGCGCGTGCGCCCGCCTGGGACTACGCACCCGGGTCGTCGGTGCCCTGGGAGACGACGTTTTCGGGCGGTTCATGCTCGAGCAGTTGCGTGAGCGGCAAGTCGACGTTGAGTTGTGCCCCATCTTGCCCGGCGTGCCCACGGGTTTCAGCGTTATCCTCAGCCGCGGTTCCGACCGGGCCATCATGACCTACGCCGGCACCATCGACAGCATTCTGCTGCCACAGTTGCCAATGGAGGCCATCCTCGCGGCGCGCCACGTCCATATCGGTTCCTATTTCCTGCAACCGCACCTGGCCCCCCAATTGCCGGGTTTCCTGGGAATGCTGCGGGCGGCAGGCGTAACGGTTTCGGTCGACCCGAACTGGGACCCGAGCGGCGCCTGGGACGGCGGCCTCCAGTCCTTGTTGGGCCAGGTGGACCTGTTTTTTCCCAATGCCGCCGAAGCACGGGCGCTCACCGGGCTTACCGGTACTGCGGAAGCCGCTGAACGGCTGGCACAGCGGGCGGCCGTGGTGGCGCTAAAAGACGGGGACAACGGAGGGCTGGTGGCCACGGGCACAAAGCTCGTCCGCCGCGGCGCCTACGCCGTCGATTGTGCGGACACGACAGGCGCCGGGGACGCCTTTGACGCCGGTTTCCTGAAGGGCTGGCTGAGTAACCTGCCGGTCGAGCAATGCTTGGCTTATGCCTGCGCCTCAGGGGCGTTGACGACCAGGACCATCGGTGCGACTGGCTCTCAACCGACTTACGAAGAGGTGCTGGCGCTGGCCGGCCAGACCGGGACAGGTCACCCGACGTTGTAGGGCCCAGCCCCGGGAGATAGCCAGCGCGCACAAGCGCCTCATCCACCGCCATTCTCGGTGCAGTTGGGCGTTCCCGTCGCGATCCGATGCCGTTTTTGCACCAAAGCGCGACAAATTGCGCCGCTTGCACCGAGAACGCAACCGGCCGGTCATGAGGGCATTGGAAGAGCCAGCACTGCCCCGCTCGCGTGCCCTCGCAGAGGCCACACCGGCCGCCAGCGGCCACCCAGCGGCCGCCAGGGCAGCTCAATGTACTTCAATACATCTCAACGCAGCTCGACATAGCGCCCCGCATTCAGGCGCCAGCCGGCGCTACCGGCAGCTGAAGGAGAGTTACCGAGTGGGCCGGGAAGTTGACTGTCAGGTCGCTCCCCGCCTCCGCCAGCGCGCCCCTCGTCACGCGGACAGAATGAGGCGCAGCCGCGGTGTTGTAGCTCAACGGCGACGCGCCATCGAGGCGTTCGACAACGCCGCCCGTTGTCACCGTGGAGCCCTTTAACAGCAACCCGGCGTTCACGGCTCGGGAAGGGCTGCGGTTGATGCCGGCGACGTAGAGCTCGTGTCCCTTGCGTACGGCGAGGACGAGCAGTGCGCCCGCCGTCTGGCCGCCAACCGTGGCCAGGACGGGGTTGTTGTCCGTGGTCACCGGTAACAATGTCCCGCCACCCAGGCCGGCTAACAGGCCGTACAGCTCGCCGGTCGCCTCGAGGACGGTACCCGGGCCGGGGGTGCCAATGGCGGCCGTCGTTGCGTATGGATCGCCGCCGGGGAGCTTGGTGCAGCACGGCGTCGCCGCCCGGGGGATCTCGCCGGCGGCGATCTGGCGGTCGGCCACCGGGGTACCGAGGTGGAGCCACTCGACGAGTTGGCTGGCGTTCAGCAACGCCTCGTCCAGCGAGTAGTGATAGTCAGGATAACCAGCCGGGTTGGACGGGAGGAGCTGGCCGTACTCCATCACCACCAACGGCACGGCGTGCCCGGCGTGGCGCGTCGCCGTGCGCTCGAGGCTGGCGGCCTCCAGGGCCTGTTGCTGGGGGGCAACCATGATGTCGCGCTCGTAGGTGCCGATCGGGACGTCGTTGCCCGCGTTGCTGGCACTGGCGTAGCTGTCGTCCTGCAAACAGTCGTACGGCAACGACGGGCCCATGGCCTCGATGAAGGAGGGGTCGGCGTCGGAGGAGCACACTTTGATGGAAGGGTTGGCGGCCTTCATCGCCTTGTAGAACTGCAGAAAACCGTCGTGCGGCCCTGAGACGTAGCTGATGGTCACCTGCGACCCCGCCGGTGGCACTGCCCCGCGGGCCCCGTCCCCGAACGTGACGCGGCCTGACGCCGGGTCGAGCACGTAGACGTGAGCATCCGGACCAGCAGTGTCAAGGTTGGGGACTCTCTTCCATGCCGTTCCGCTCACGTATACGGTGGCTGAAGCGGTGAGGACGGGCGGGTAGGCGGCATAGAAGCTCTGGCCTGGCTTACCCGTCGAGACAGACGCGTGCGGAGTTCGGGTCGCGTACCCGACGACCGGCTGACTGGTGAACCGGGTGGACCCGCCATAGATGTACAGGCAGGTCACAACGGGCTCACACGGGCCACGATGGCTACCCACTGACACCGGGGCCCCGGCCCGCCAGTAGAGCTCCGAGGGCTGGAGCGCCTCGTTCCCCACCCCCCACCAGGGCACGTCGTAAGGCTTCGGGTGCCCGTACTTCGCCCGGAGGTCCGCCCACTTGCTGGTCCCGACGGCGCCGGTCATGTAAGAGACGAAGTCCGCCGCCTCCGCCGCGGTGCCTGTCCCGAAGTTGACGGTTATGACGCCCGTAGCGCCTGTGTCGTCCAGGAGCTGCCCGAACTCGTCCGGCCCCACCGTCGATGGGCTCGCTCCTTCTGATGGGCCGTACGCATTCGGCGTGCGCTGCGGCTCGGGCCCTATGGCCCGTTCCCAGTGGAACGTGTCGGACGTGGTGCCGCCCGGGTAGCGGAGCGAGCCCGGCTGCACCCCGTCGGCCAGCTGGTGCACGAAATTGGCGTAGTAATGCCCGGAGGCCGAGTCGAAGCTCCCCATACCGTCGAAGTCCCACTCGTAGTCCTGCCCGAGCGCAGCCCGGCTCACCGCCCCTATCGTGCGGTTGGTATCGACGGCCACCGCCGTCTGGGTGGCCGGCCCGGACAGGAGGGATGCGTGCCGGCCGGCAGTCGGCGCCATCGTCCCGGCAGTCGGCGCCATCGTCCCGCCAGTCGGCGCCATCGTCCCGCCAGTCGGCGCCATCGTCCCGCCAGTCGCCGTGAGCGCATTGCTCACAGTGGGGTCGAAGGCATTGAATGCCGCGTTCCACCCGTAGCCCTGCCGGTAAGACGGCGCCGACATCGGCACCGCGCCGCGCCCCGCAGCCATGTCGGGCCCGGACTTGGTCACCAGGTACTCGTGGGAGGTGGGGTCGACGGCCAGCTGGCGGCCGGTGTCCCAGGAAATAAGCGCCCCGGAGCCGGGGATGTGCAGGCGCTCACCGGCGTACGCCGCCCAGTAGTTGAACAGGTACCAGTCCCCGCCGTTCTGGTATTGACCCGGTGAGTCGAGGTTGCCGATGCCCTGGGCCAAGACCAGTGGGTTGGTCTTTTCGAGGTGCGACCCATCCGCGCCGGCCAGGTCCGCAACCCCGTACGGCGTGGTCACCAATGACCGCAACGTGCCGGCCACCACCGGCGTGGGCAGGATGCTCCGGTTGAACAGGAAGAGGGACCACGCCTCACCGGCGAGCACGTCGGGGGCCCGGTAGTGGTAGCCGGGGGCGCTGTCCCATGAGAGGTAACCGAGGGACGGGCGGTAAAGGGCGGCATAAGCGGACTGGGCCGCACTGACCTGGCTGTCGCCGACGTTGAGCCCGAGGCCCTGGGCGGCCATTAGCGCCACCACGTAGATGCCCTGGCTGTAGGCGTTCACCGAGCCGAGTGGGGTATAGGCGGTGTCGAGCCAGCTCCCCGCCTTGGTGGTTATCTGGACGATCCGGCCCTGGTGCACCCGATGGTCGATCACCCAGTTCAAGGCCAACGTGGCGTCGGGCCGGTCGAGCACGCTGGTCAGGTGCCGGACCTCGACGTCGTAGTACATGCGGATGATGTAGAGGAGGTTGCTCTCGTCGGCGGCGACCGGCGGTCGGTGGCCGCCGGCGACTCCGTAACCAGGGCGGTCGGGCGGCAGCACGGAGGTAGGGACGACGCCCTCCGCAGGGCCGGCCCGCGCTATGTGGGCGCTGAAAAGCCTCATGCTGTACTCCTCGGCCTCCTCGCCGAGCGGCCCGCCCAGCCCGAGCAAAGTCCAGAAGCTGTCCCGCATAAACGTGCGCGGGGTGTAGGCATTGGAGGGCACCACCGTGCGGATACCACTCGGCGTGGTCTGCAGGTCCCAGTACGCCGTCGCGTCCAGCACCAGGCCCCAGTCCAGCATGGCCTGCTCGACGGCCCGGGGGTCCCTGACCGGGGCGGCCGGCAGGCCTTTCGGGCCCAGTTGACCGGTCACGCCCGGCGAGGACCGGTGAGTGTAGCCAAGGGTGTTGGCCATTGCGACCTCGCCCTCGAGTTCGAAGTAGTAGACGGATGGGGCGCTGCGGTAGAACACCTGCATCCACTGCCGGGACTGGCCAGGGGCCAGGCCGACCGGGTTGCGGGTGTCACCGATCTGCGGAGCGCCCAGGCGGCTCCCCTGGACCGTTAGGTGCGGGTCGTCGTAGCCGTCGATGGGGTACTGCCAGGTGTCCCCCGACGCCACGCCGTAGATGTAGTCGCCCGCGTCCGCGCCCAGTAGCGGCAGCCCATACTCATTGTCCGAGCTCCCCCCGGTTG
Organism: Acidimicrobiales bacterium; assembly: GCA_035502515.1. Classification (GTDB taxonomy): domain Bacteria; phylum Actinomycetota; class Acidimicrobiia; order Acidimicrobiales; family Palsa-688; genus Fen-671. The sequence goes on along the minus strand of DATJUH010000105.1, from coordinate 2,634 downwards.
GTGGGCTGGAGTAGGAACGAGTGAACCGGTAGTGGGGAGGACTGTTGGCGACCGGCCGGAGCATTTCCCATGCCGACGGGAAATCTGTGTACGGCGAGTAGTAGAGCTTGATGCCCCGTCCTCCGGCGGCGGACACGCCGATCTTGGCTTCGATGACCTCGCGGCGTACGAGCCGGTAGCTCTCCCAGCGGGTCAGCCTGGTCCCGGCCACGGTGTTGGTGGCACCAGACAGCGTCAGCGTGGCGGTGGCCCGGTCGTAACTTGCCTTCGTATATCGGTTCCAGAGCCGGACGGGACCGGCCGGGGCCAGCACGGTGATGTCGGCCGGGCCCACCAGGCCGCGCCTGCTTACCAGGGTGTGGCCGTCGACGATGTCAGCGGCCAGGCCGGTCGACGGGCGGCCGGTGACCACGACGTGCATGCCCGTCGCCGGGCCGTAGTAGGCCCCTTCCGGCGGAGGCCGGCCCTCCAATGATGACCCGGGCAACGGTGACACGCCCTTCCCGGTGACGCGGAGGGCAGGCCGGCCGGCGGCGGGCAGCTCCCGCGCAAAGGCGAGGTAAGCCGCGTTCCACCCGTAGCCCTGGCGCTGGACGTTGCTGGAGCCGGGCGGGTAAGGGTAGTAGCCGCGTCTGGCCGATGTGAGCTGGAACTCCTTCGACATCGGAGTGACGGCTACCTCATCGTCTATAGACCGCGCCATCAGCCCGCTGGCTTGGGTGTCGCCCTGCCGGTCGGCGGCCCATTCTGCCAGGTAGGCATAGAGGAACCAGCTGCCTCCGTTCTGGTACCAACCGCCCGTTTCCCCCACCCCCATAACCCCGCCCTCACCGCTCAGTTCGATCGTCTCGAACCTGTCCGCAGCCAGGTAGGTGTCGTCCTCGGTGGCGAGGTCGGCCATACCGTAGGGAGTCCAGTACTGGTGGGCCAGGGTGCTGGCCGCTTCGGCTTCCGGAAGCAATGGCTGGTTGAAAAGCAGCAGAGATAGAGCGTCCCCGGCCAGTACGTCCGGCCCCTTCAAGGTGGTCGTAGACAGCCATCTGAGGTACCCGAGCTTCGGGTCGTACAGAGAGCGGTACACACTGTCGGCCCGGGTGATGGCGGATTTGGTTACCCCCAGACCGAGCCTGCGCGCTGCCTCCAGGGCCACCACGTACAGCCCCTGGGCGTAGCCGCTGACCGCGCCCTGCGGGTACAAGTAACCGTCCAGCCACGTGTCCGGGCTGATGGTGAACCGGCCGTGCTTTTTCGGCGCCGCGGTGAGCCACGCCCCCTTGTGCACCTGTTTGGTCTGGACGTACTTCAGCACCAGCCTGGCCACCTTGACGTTCTCGACCGGCAGGTCGTGGACCAGGGCGTCCTCGTACAGGCGGACCAGGTAGAGGAGGTTGCTCTCGTCCGGGAACAGTGGCCCCCCGAGGGCCACCGGGACGTGCCCGGCCTGCGCTCCGGTGGTGGGTACCGACCGGGTAAAGGCGGTGAAGATCGGTTCTTCGGTGGCGGCGAACAACGGCGTGCCGGCCAGCCCCAGAGTGGTCCAGAACGAGTCCCGCATATAGGTCGTCGGGGCGTAGTGAGGGCTCGGGGCGACTGACTGACCTGAACCGCCCGGCGCTTCCCGTAGCCAGTAGGCCGTGGCCCGCATGATCAAACCGAAATCGGCCGCCGCCTGCTGTCGCTCGGCGGGGGACGGGCCCGCCGGCCCGGCGGGGACTGTCCCGGTCGGTCCCGGGCCCGTCAATCCCGGCGAATTTGCTGTGGTGAAGCCGAGTGCCTCGGCCATCGCTACCTCGCCGCCGAGCTCCATGTCGTACAGCGACGGGCTGGACCGGAAGAACACTGTCTCCCACCGCCGCGGCGCACCCGGGCGGAGCAACACCGGGTGGGCTTGAGTGCCTATCTGCGGCGCAGCCAGCCGGCCGTCGTCGATGACCAGGTGCGGGGTGTTGTACCCGGGCACGGGGTAGTCCCAGGTGGCGGCGCTGGCCATGCCGTAGACGTACTGGCCGTCCGACTCTCCGAGAACAGGGACCGGCGAGTCTTGTTCGTCGTCGTTCTTTGGTGGGCTGTTGTAGTTGCGGGTTCTGCCGCCGGCCCACATCGGCTCCCAGCTGGCCGGGAAGTCCGTGTAGGGCGAGTACCAGGCGGTTATGGCCTTGTTGGCCTGAATGCCGACGATGGAGGCGATCGTCTCGTCACCGACGAACCGGTAGCTCTCGAACCGGCTCACCGTCGTACTCTGGACCGTGTTCGTGGCGCCTGACAGCGTAAGCGTTCTCGTCGCCGGCGAGTAGGTCACCTTGGTGTACCTGTTCTGCAGGTGTGCCGCCGTGCTGTGATGCCCGCTGCGGGCCCCGGGGATCACCGTTACGTCCCAGGGGCCGACCATGCCGCGGCCGGTGACGAACGTCTTGCCGTCGTAGATCACGGCGCGGTACCCGATGGAAGCCGTCCCGTCCACCTGCACGTGCATGCCTGAAACCGGGCCGAAGGTCTGGCTGGTGGCGGTGAGCACGCTGCCGGTGGACGCGAGGTCCCGTGATGGGTAGCGCGATGCGTACCTGTCCGGGAGGTCCAGTGGCCCGTTTGCGGGACGGCCTTTGTTGGCCCCTGCCTTCTGGACGACCGGGGCCT
>DATJUH010000104.1:0-7440 GCA_035502515.1 Acidimicrobiales bacterium | reverse complement strand
GTCCGTACTGGGGGCCGGACTGGATGCGGGGACGGCGGTGAACCAGGCCACGGGCCGCAAGCCGCCGGTGTTCGGCCCGGAACCGTGGTCGGAGGTGGCCGGACGCCTATGGTCTTATTGGGACCTGTGGTTCGCGGCCGTAGCGGTGGCCGACCACGCCTCAGCCCTCGACCAACTCGAAGAGCGGCTTGTTGGAGAGATGCGTCGCCACCTCGACGGCCGTGACGCGGCCGAGTGCAAGCTGAGCCATCTGGCCGACCTGCGGGTACGCCTCCGCGAAGCCAGGCTGGGGCCGGCTGATCTGGCTAGGGCGGATGCGATGAGGGATCGGGCGCTTGTAGCCAAGGCCCGCAAGAAGATGGCCGACCGCTGGATCGACGGTCGGGCGATGACGCCCGCCATGGTCGAAACCCCCAGGGTCCAACTCGTCCGGCGGGCGCGAATGGGACGATGGTCGAAGTTCCCGGTCGACCCCGCTGTCTATTACAAGAGCCTCCGACGCAACGTCGAGGGCAAGGACCGCATAACAAAGAACCGCAGCTTCGGCGCCGTCGAGCGACTGCAAAAGCGCCTCCGGGCCCTGGACAAACCGTCGCTGAGTGAGGCGCAGCGCCTGGCCCTCTATCGAGCCTTCCACACCGCTGGCCTCGAATTGATGGAGCGAGCCGACGACTCTTACGGCAATGTCGGCCAGATGCGCGAGGAAGCCTGGCACACCTACCTCAAGCTCGACTGGCAGGCCGCTGGGATGAAACCGGAGGACTACTGGGCCGATATCGGTGACCTGGTGGTGTTTGAGGACTACGGCCTCGGGTTCAAGGAAGAGACACGCCCATGGCTAAATGTGCGCGCCGGGCAGGCAGAAATGATCGAGGACTATCTCCACCAGCTGGAGCGGGAGTGCCGGGCCGCCTTCCTCGACCATCAGGCCGACGAGGCGCTCCAGCAACTGGCCTGGCTTGCGCTCGCCGGCCGCCGTTTCAGCCACTATGTGGAGGCTGCTACCCGGTTGGGCACCGATCATTGGATGCCGATCGAAGCCTTGGCCGGTTCGGCTCTGCGGTCGGGGAAAAAGGATCTGGCTGTCGAGATCTTCCGGGCCGCCGACCGGCCAGGGTTCCACCGGCAGCATCTTCGAGACCGATGCCAAGCTATGACGGGCGTTCACCTGGAAGATGAACCAGACACCAAGCCGACGCTGCGCATAGTGCGCGACGGGAAAACGGGCGAGCTATGAGGCTAACGACCTGTTACACCGCCACTAAGGTACGGCGCGGAGTTACCTTGCCGGTTTGACCAGCTATGCGTCGAACTCTCCTTCCGACCCGGTCCTCGCGGAGATCGAAACTGAGAGGGGCGCCTTGACCGAGAGTTTCCACGCCTTTGTCGGCCTGCTTCTTGCCGGGCCCGAGCCGGAATCCATCGGTGCGGTCGCAATGCTAAGGCCCCGGCGCCACCGAGGACCGGGCACTTAGGTCGGCGGCCGGACCGGGCTGGCGGTTGGCGTCATCGCTGTAGAGGCATTTGCGCACGATCGTTATGAGCGTCTCGAGGACAGCGCGCGGGTCTTTGTCGAGGGACTGGGTCACCATGCGTTCGACCATCCAGCCCAGCGCCTCGCCGGCCAGGTCGGGGTCCAGCCCGGCTCCCAGCCCGTGCCTTTGAGCCTCGACGATGCGAGCCGTGAGGTCGTCGATCCAGTAGGAGTGCATGAAGGCGCGGTAGGCGCGGTCGAGGTCCTCATCACCCGGAGCGGCATCGGTGATCGCCTTCAAGACGGCCTGATTGGCGGCCAGCAACTCCGTTAGACGGCTCATCGAGCTGGCGTCGTCGAAGTCGGCCCCCACCAGCTCGGCGTCCCTGGCATCGGCCAGCTCACCGAACACCTCCTCGAGCAAGTCGAGCAGCACCGCCTCCCGGTCCGGGAAATAGCGGTAGAAACCGGTGCGGCTGAGGCCGCTGGCGGACATCAGCTCATCGACCGTCAGGTCGCGGAAGGGCTTGTCCTGGAGGATCTGGCGGGTCGCGTCCAGTATCCGCTGGCGGGCTTGCTCGCGACGGCGCCGGTTCGCCGACCGCCGAGAGGCGAACGTGTTGGACATCTCCCACACACTATACCCGCTAAAGATGTGTGACGCACTGTCCGACAACTATTAGCACACAGTTTTGACGATCTGAGGCATGACCAAAACTCCATCATTTGAGGACGGTCCGCTCGCTTCCCCGGCACGAGAGAAGGCATGAACCCGATGGTCACACCTCTGCTCCGGCTATCCGGTGCCAGGGTGCACCGGCTTTCTGTGCACTCGGCACGACTAGGCAATACGACGAACGAAGCAGCGGGCGCTCCTGAGAGCCGGTTGGGACTGGTGAGGGGAGCCACAGAATGAACGTGCTGGCCGTTGGCGCCCACCCAGATGACATAGAGATCGGGTGCGGGGGCACGCTCCTCGCCCACAAGGCGGCCGGAGACACGGTGACCATGCTCGTCCTCACGGATGGGCAAGGCAACGGTCACACAATTACGCGGCGCTCGGAGCAGACGAAAGCGGCCGAAGTCCTCGGTGCCAATTTGGAGTGGGGCGACCAGGAAGACGGTCACTTGACAGCGGAAATTGGAACGGTTCACGTAATCGAGCGGGTAATGGCTCGTCACGCTGTCGACATGATTTATGTCCATGACCCGGCCGACTCGCACCAGGATCACCGCGCCGCGTCGGCCGCCGCCCTGAGTGCCGGTCGCCAGCTCGCCCGCATCCTTTACTACCAGAGCCCGAGCACGGAGGAGAGGTTCGCCCCCACGGTGTTCGTAGACATCGCCAAGTTCCTGTCCACCAAGGAGAAAGCTCTGACTTGCCACAGCAGCCAGGTACGAGGCTCGCTTATGGTTGAGCCCGATACTTTGCCCGCTTTTGCCAGGTACTGGGGTGCACAGAGCCGGGTAGGACTGGCTGAGGCTTTCCGGCCGGCCAGGTTGGTGTTCCAGCCGTGAAGATAGCCGCCATCATTGCCGCCTATAACGAGGAAGCGGACATCGCAAAGACCATCGAGAGCCTGCGTGACCAGACTGTCCCGCTGCTCACCATCCTCGTGGTGGCCAACAACTGCACGGACAATACAGCGGAGGTAGCGCGTCGGGCGGGGGCGGAGGTCCTGGAGATCCCTCACAACCCTGGGCGTAAAGCGGGCGCGCTAAATGCGGGCCTTCGACATCTGCTTCCTCGCTTGTCACCCAACGATGCCGTGCTCCAAGCGGACGGCGACACCATTCTCGAACCTCAGTTGGTCGAAGCTCTGGCACAATCCCTGGAAAAAAACGAGCGAGTGGGTGCTTCGTCATGTGCCTACTTTGCCAAGCCCTATAAGGGGCTGCTCTCCACTCTCCAGCAAGCCGAGTTCGCCATGGAGCGCCGGAGGATCCAGCGTCGTCGCGGGGTTCCTGCCTGTCTGTCGGGGGTGGCAACCCTGTTTCGCGTGCAGTGCTTTCACGACATAGCGGCGGCACGCGGCACCGCGCTCCCCGGGGCCCGGAGTGATTTCTACCTTCCTGGCTCACTTACGGAGGATTACGAGCTGACCCTGGCGCTCCGGACGCTTGGCTACGAGTTGCGCAGTCCCGAGCGAGCTGTGGCATGGACAGACGTTATGACCGACTGGGGCTCACTGTGGAAGCAACGGCTCCGCTGGCAACGAGGCACGCTCGAGACGCTCAGGCTCTATGGCCGGCGTCGGTGCACCTGGCGGCCCTGGCTGGAACAAGCACTCACTTACTTGTCAATGATGATGCCAGTGCTGCTGTTCGTCCTTTGGGGAATGGCCCTAAGCACGGGTCACATTTCCTGGAACCTCCGCTGGTTGGCGGTCATCCCTCTCACATCGCTGCTTCAGCTTCTGGAGGTTCGCCCCCTCAAATCGGGCAAGGTCTGCGCTTTGGCTGCCTTCATCGTCCCCATGTGGCTTTATGGTCTTTGGCGCACGGCTGTGTATTGGGACGCGGCGATCAAGGCGGCCCGCCGCACCAAGGCTTCATGGTCTTAGGAGGAGGTGACTATTAATGGCATACACAAAGGCTTTAAGTGCCGCCGGCGGTTTTGCCGCTGGCGCAGGTGCCGCTGCTACTGGAGCTTTCGGTGGCGCCACTCGAGCGGTAAGTGCTGCCGGGGCCATGGGTGCTAATCAAGCTTTGGGTGCTTCCCGAGCCGCGGCCGGCAGCGCACTCGCCTTCACCGGCCTAAATGTTGGGTGGGACGTGCTCGCCGCCGCCACGGCGTGCATACTTGGCGGCCTCGTCCTGCGCTTCGTGCCCCGTAAGGCGAAGGTGTAGTGCGGCGCCTCGCCTACCTGCTCATCCTGGCGGGCGTGGCCTGCCTGGCCACCATTCCGCTGAGTATCATCCGGTCGGACCGCCACGCTGCGGCTGCTCAGGGCCGATTGGCCAAGCAGTTCGGGATGGTCGCGGCGTGCCTGCACACCTCCGTCCCGCAGGACTCCTGCACACCCAAAACCCAAGGGCTACAGCCGACGACAGCGGCCACCCAGCCCGTCGGGAAACTGCCCAGTCGGGGCGTAAATGCGCCAAAGTTACGCCCTGAAATCTCACCACCACTGCCGGGCGGGGTGCTGGACAGGTTGGTCATCCCCACGATTGGGTTGAGACGTTACGTTGTGCAGGGGACAGCGGAAAGCGACCTGGCGGAGGGCCCTGGACATTACCTCGGTACACCGTTGCCGGGCCAGTACGGCAACGTGGCCATAGCTGGTCATCGAACGACATACGGCGCACCTTTCTGGGCCCTCAACGAGCTCGTCCCCGGCGACCGCATCCTTCTCACCGACACAACCGGCCACACGTGGACATACCAGGTGACGGGCCAGCTGGTGGTTGGGCCTGACCAGATGTCGGTTATTGGCCCCCTCAAGGGCTATTACCTCACGCTGACTACGTGCAACCCCCGGTTCTGGGCCACCGGGCGCCTGGTGGTCCGGGCTGAACTCCAACGGCCCTCCCCCGTACGCTAACCCCCCTCAACCTGGTGGCTCCCCTCGGGATGGGGTCAAGAGCGTGGTCGGTCCGTAAACCAACAGGGGGCGTCCATTCATCCCTTTTATTTGGCTGACCGGACCGGCGAAGAAGATGCGGACAGCGTGACCGGCGTCTCGAGCGGGAAGTGGCAGGCAGCGACGTGGCCTGTGCCGAAGCTGACCAGGGGCGGCTCTTCGAGCGCACAGCGTTCTTCCGCACGGGGACAACGGGTTCGGAACCGGCACCCAGAGGGGGGGTGAACGGCTGAAGGCAGCTCCCCCCGAACGGCGGCCACCCCCGACTTCTTGCGGGCGGCAATGGGGTCCGGCTCGGGGACCGCGTCCAGGAGCCCGCGTGTGTAGGGGTGCGCCGGGTGCTCGTAGACGTCGTGAGCCGGCCCCAGTTCGACCAGCTTGCCCAGGTACATGACCCCGATGGTGTCGACCATGTAACGAACAACGGCCAGGTCGTGGGAGATGAGGACGAAGGTCAGATGGTGCCGGGCCTGAAGGTCCTTCATCAAGTTGAGGATCTGAGCCTGGATCGACACGTCGAGGGCGGACACGGGTTCGTCAGCCACGATGAGCTTGGGGTTGAGGGCCAGCGCCCGGGCCAACCCGATGCGCTGGCGCTGCCCGCCGGAGAACTCGTGCGGGTACCGGTCGATGGCGGCCGGGCTGAGCCCGACCTCGTCCAGCAGCTGGTACACCCGCGCCCGTTGCTCGGCCGGCGATCCTCGTTCGTGGACCCTCAGGGGTTCGCCCACGATGGCCCCGACCCGCATGCGCGGGTTGAGCGACGAGTACGGGTCCTGGAACATCAGCTGTACGTCGGCCCGCAGGCGCCGGAGGTCGGTGGCGTTGAGCTCCTGCACATCTCGTCCATCGATGCGAAGCTGGCCGCTGTTTGCTTTCTGCAGCGCCACCGCCAGGAAACCCACGGTCGTCTTGCCGCACCCCGACTCACCCACGAGGCCGAACGCTTCTCCGGTGCGGATGCTGAACGAGACGTCCGAGACGGCCTTGACCGTGCCCACCTGACGGCGGAACACACCGCCTTTCATTACGGGGAACTCCTTCACCAGGTGCTCGATACCGAGCATCTCGGGCCGCCCGTCGAGCTCGGCGACGCGCCGGGCGGCGGCCTCTTCGTCACGCGGCGCCGTCTGGTCGGCCAGCGGCCGGTGCTCGACATTGACGGGGTGAAAGCAGGCGAACTCGTGGGCCCCGCCGCCTGACGTCTCTTCACTAGTGGCTTCGTCACCGGTGACCGGGTTGAGAGGCGGCTCTTCACCACGGCAGCGGTCGGTGGCATATGCGCACCGGGGGTTGAAGCGGCAGTTCGAATGGACCAGCGAAAGATCGGGCGGGAGGCCGGGGATGCTCACGAGGCGGTCAGCCTGATTGGGGCCGATCTTCGGTACAGAAGCCAGGAGGGCGTCCGAATAGGGGTGCCTCATCCGGGTGAAGAGGGTCTCGGTCGTGGTCCTCTCGACCACCTTGCCGGCGTACATAACGGCCACGTTGTCCGTACGGCCGGCAATTACACCCATGTCGTGGGTGATCAGGACGACGGCCATCCGGAGGCGCTCGCGCAGGCCATCGATCAGGTCGAGGATCTGGGCCTGGATCGTCACGTCGAGAGCAGTCGTCGGTTCGTCGGCGATGAGGAGCTTGGGCTCGCAGGCCAGTGCCATGGCGATCATCACCCGCTGGCGCAACCCACCCGACAGCTCGTGCGGGTACTGGTCGACGCGTTCCGCCGGCCGGGGCATCTCGACCAGGGTGAGGACGTCCAAGGCTCGTTGGCGGGCCTGGGCCGTGCTCACATCCCGGTGCAGCCGGACCGCCTCCACCAGCTGCCAGCCGATGGTCTTGGTGGGGTTGAGCGAGGTCATCGGGTTCTGAGGGATGAGGGCCACCTCGTTACCCCGGACGTCGCGCATCTCCCGCTCGCTGAGAGCGGCCAGGTCCCTCCCTCCCAGCTGGACCTGGCCCGACGCAATGCGGCCGTTGCCTGGCAGCAGCCGCATGATGGACAAGCCCAGGGTGGTCTTGCCGCACCCCGATTCTCCGACGATCCCGAGTGACTCGCCCTCACCTACGGAGAGCGAGACCCCGTCGACGGCCACGACGTTCCCGGTGCGCAGGGTGAACTGCGTACGTAGCCCCGTGACCTCCAGGACGCTCGGCACACCCGAGAATGTAGTGCGCCGGCCATAACCACAACGACCAGGCAACTCGCCGTTTACGCTTTCGAAATAGTCGAGAAATACGGGGGACCTACTGTCACATCGTCATCGGCGCATCGTCATTGAGAAAGCCAACTCCGCGCCGCGGCGCCCCGGGTGAGCCGATCGAGGGGTGCTCGCCTCGGGTGGCCGGTGCTGGATTACGCTTCGTCCAATGCTCCGGGCG
>DATJUH010000103.1:0-2330 GCA_035502515.1 Acidimicrobiales bacterium | reverse complement strand
GAATAGCAAAGTGAGACCACGGTGCCGTAGTCGACCGACGGTTGGCGTTCTTTCAAGTAAGCAACGAACAGGCTGCGCACAGGCCCGCACGCAACCGGGTAACGGTCTACGAGCTCTTCGACGCTGAGCTGGCCCCTTCGTCGCAACGACCTCCACGCCGGGACTTCGGGCCCGAAGATGCCCATCTCCCGGAACACCTTGAAAGTTGCGGGCCGAGAACGGGGGTCGGCTTTTAGGCGGTCTTCGGCGTCGAACAGCTCCACCACGTCACCGACGGTGATATCTACGAGCCTGCCGCCTTTGGCGGCAATTATGACCGAGCAACGCAAAGCTATGTGGCCTTCGTCGGCCGGGGCCAGCGCGGCGTCAGCCTCACAGGCCAGGTGCAGGCGGGCGAAGCCATCGCAGTCGCGGGCGCGGACTGTCTCAAAGCCGAGCCTGTGGCCCTTGCCACCCGTCAGCAGCCAAGAGACCGAGGGGCGCAGGACCCCCGTGCCGAGCAGGGCTTCCAGGGCAGCGGTCAGGTACCTGAGCCGGGCCCTGGCCAGGCCGTGGTGCTCGAGCCACTGCGCCGGGCCGGCGGCCCAGCCCCTGCCGGCGGCGTCGGCCCCGCTGGCTAGCCAACGCTCCTGCCAGGTATCGCCCGGCTGGCCCTCTAGCCAGTCGAGCAGGAGCTCGAGGCCCCCGCGCCTGACGTCGTAATGCGAAGCGTCGAAGCCGTAGGAGCCGACCAGCTCGCGCACCTCGGGCCGAGAACATAGGGTCTCTGGCCAGGCCTCGGCGAGGGGGCGTGGTGGGAACTGCACCAACAACCTGGCTTTTAGCTGCGCGGGTAGGGGCCGTGCTGCCCGTTCGGGGGCACTGGTGCTGAGCAGCGCCGTCACCGGCTAGGCCTCGCGAACAGCACGTCGAGTGCCTCTTGGCTGTAACCCGGGGCCGGGAGCGGGCGCGGGCGCTCGGCCGCCTGGCGGACTTGGTCGGCGTGGTGGGCGAGCACGCGGCGGACCACGTCCTCCTGGCGGGGGGTCAGGTAGACCTGGCTGGTAGAGAGCTGGGCGTGGCCGAGCACCCACTGGACGTCGGTCAAGGGCAGCCCGGGGTCCTCGGCCATGCGATAGGCGGCCGTGTGGCGCAGCGAGTGCAGGGTCGCAGCCGTGCCTGCCAGACGGTTGGCTCGCGCGAACATGCGGTGCGCAGCTTGGTAATTGAGCGGGCGGAAGGGACGGCGCAGTGTCCACCACAGCGGCTGGCGCCGGCCCTTTGGCACGCGCCCGTCGACCTCGACCTGGTAGAGGCGAAGCCACACGAAAGCGTCGACTGAGGCTGGGAGCTCTTGAGCCTGCCTGCTCCCCTTGCGCACGACCGTTACCAACTGGCGGCCGGGGTCGACGCCTCCCTGGGTGGCGGCCAGCAGCTCGGAGGCCCTCGCGCCGGTCGAGACGTACAAGGCGACGAGCGCCCGGTCCCGGTTCGAGGCCAAGCGGGCGAATATCTCGTTGAAAACTTCGTCGGGGACCGCCCGGGGCACCTTGGCCGGCACCCGAGGCCGGTAAAGGCCGGACCGCTCGTGGCGGTAGGGCTCCATCGGGCCCTGGTGGGCGCCCGCCCGGCCTCCCCGCCGCGACCGGTCGAGGGGGAAGGGGTTCATGATCGGCCCGGTGCCGGCCTCACGGTGGAACTCGTAGAAACGGCGTAGCACCGTCTCGCTGTGCGCCCGGACCGAGGCGGCATAACGCTCGCTGCCCAAGGGGGGAAGGTGGTTGGCGTCTTCTGCCCGCCGGCGCCAATGGGGCCGGACCGGTTTCCCCTTGAGTTGCAACGACAGGCTGAAGTCCCGGGCCTCGTCCCTGGTCGCCCGCTCCCACAGGGCCCCCAGCGCCCACAGGAAACGGAACCAGCGCAACAGGTCCATCCCGTAAGAGCGCAGGGTCGCCTCAGAACGCCCTGCTGCCAACAGGTCGGCGAAGAACATCGACACGGCCTCAACTGCAGCACCGTCCGGGCCCACCAGCCGGTAAGGCTCTACGGGGTCACCACTGGCGACCAGCCGGCCCACTTGAGGCACCGCCGTCTTGGCCACGTCGAGGGGCCCAAGATGCGTTCCCATGACTTGTGCTGTCTAGCAGACCGTAGGACAGAAGTGGTGGATTACCAGGGGTTATATGAGAATAAGTTAAGTCAACAGGTGTGAGTGCAGCTGGGGGTCGTCGGCACGGCTCGACCAGTGGGTGAAGCTGGCGGCCACAACACCGATCAGGTCCTCTTCGACGATGCCATTGGCCCCTGAACGGGAACGGAAGACCTCTCTTTCGGCGTAGGCGAGCACGCAG
>DATJUH010000102.1:0-7598 GCA_035502515.1 Acidimicrobiales bacterium | reverse complement strand
GGCCCCGGTGTCAGCCAGGCCGTCAGCCAGATGGCCGAGCCCGTCCACGCTGCGGGCCACCAAGGTCACTCGGTAGCCCTCCTCGGCAAAGCGACGGGCCACGGCCATCCCAAGGCCGGGCCCGGCGCCCACCAGCAGGAGGTGACGGTCATCGACCGAAGAGCCAGAATTACCTACTACTGAGCTGTCGGGCATGAGCCTGCTTCCTTTCGCACCGCGCGTCCTTGGACGTCGCGTTCACATCCTTTGCCGGCCTGGACAGGCTCGCACCTAGGGAACCTAGTCGCCGCTGGCGCTCCCGAGAGTGGCCAATGAAGTCGGGAACGGCCCAAGCTCTTTGCCACTGTTAGCGTCTCCCGGCTCGACGAGAGGTGGGTCGAACGCCAACCCGAACGCCAGCACCGACGCCCAAGGAGTGCGAGCGTCGCGCTCGTGGTCGGCGATGTTGAAGGTGCGCTTCGGACAGGTTCATGATCACCATGTACTCGCTGGCCGTTATGCCGGAGCCCCGCACCATGTCCTCGTGCAGTTGCCGAGGCAAGCAAAGGACGATACACATGAGAGCTCGCCAGAACATCTCTTCGGTGGCGGTCAGCGGCTCGGAGTGGTCTTTGGACCTCGTCAAGGGGTTGGCGCGGGTCGAACAAGCCATCACCTCTCAGCCCAGCCGCCGGGGCCCTTTTCGTTGTGGCGGAAGCTGACGGTGAGCCGCTCGGTGGCCGGCGGCCCGACCGAGTGCAGGGGGCAACGAGACTCAGAGCCGCCGAGCCCGGCGCCTCGCAGGATGACCACGTCGCCGTCGCCCGTGACCCAATTGGCGGAGATCACCGGCGGGTTGCGAGATGCCAGGATGACGAACTGTGCGCACCCGGCCAGGGTCACGATCACGATCGGTCCGCTGTAGAAGGCTTGGTCTCGGTGAGGGTCGATATGGTCGTTACCGGGGAGATAACGCTGCCAGGTCACCTCGTTGAACGCCGGCATGTGAGCCTCGACCGACTGCCCGATCAGACCGTGGATCATCGAGCCGAAAGCTCGTACCGGGCCCGTTACCTCCTCGATGGGCACCTGGGCGAACCAACCGCTCTGCGTTATCGCCCCGACCCGGGGAGCCAGCGGGCGCCAAGGCAATCCTGCGGGCTTGGCCAAAGACGCCCGGCTGGCGGGGTCGAGGTAGCTCTCGAGTCGGATCCAACCCCGGGAGACCAGCTCGTCTACCCCTATTGCCTGCTCGCCCACCCAACCATCGAACCAGTCTGGGCCATAGGCCGACGTTCATTTTCGATGAGACACTTATAAAGTTGGCGGACCGTCCCGACAAGCCGGCTGGGCGGGCCCTGGAACATGCCCCTGGCCGCCGGTTAGGTAGCGCACCGAGGGCGTCCTCTCCTCCACCTCAGACAGGTCGAAGGACAAGACGTGCCTCGCTTGCCGCTTGGACCGCGGCCCGCGTGTAGGGTGCGACCAGCAAGCGGCCCTCTCGCCATGCCTCCTGCTGGTCGGCAAAGTGGGGGTTTCCGGGCTCCCCGGAGCTTCCCAAGGGGATGACCCAGCCCGATCGGTCCCAGTCAGCCAGGTCGAACGCGTAGCGGGCGACAGAGGCCGATTGGGTGGCAAAGCTAACGGTAGGGAGATAGCTGGCGGCCTGGACCGTGTCCATGTCGCCCGCGTAGGGGACTGACGGCGGGTCGAGTTCGGCGCGGCCGAGAGGATGATGCTGAGCCGAGTAGTGGAGTTCGCCCCAGCTCTCCCCCTTCCAGGTTCGCTGGGCGCGAGTGGTACTTTCGGCTACGGCCTGGTCCCAGCTCCAGCCCGCAAACAGGCCGGTCTCGCCGGACCGGGCGTGTTGGTCCACAACCCTCCAAATGGCCGACTCGGGGAGCACACCGGGTACCAGCCGATTGAGCCGATGGTCCAGGTTCGCCCCGAGGCCGGAGCGCTCGAGGGCGAGCAGCATCAGCTCCCGTCGAAATACCGAGTACGCGGCTGCGGCGCTCGATTGAGCGTCCATGCTCCCGTCCCAATCGGCCAGGGGCGCCCACCCCGACAGGCGTTCCGACCACCAGCGGGCGGGCAGCGACACCACGTCCCGGTGGAGGGCCTCCATGTCGGCCACGGTGGCGCCGACCATTTGGGACAGGGCGTCGACAAGGCGTCGGGCCCGCCAAGGGGCGGCCACGTCTATGCCCAGGTAGGGTGCACCGGTCGAGAATGCGAGAACCGGATTGTTGGCGCTGAAGAGGAAGCCTTCCTCGGGGTTCACGAGGCGGGGATGGTCCTCGAAGGCAAGGAACCCGTCCCACGTATAGGAGGCGTCCTCGCCCGGAACTGGGACGAGGATCCCTTCGTTCCGGCGCCGGAGAGGTACCCGGCCTCGAGTTAAGTAGCCGATCGTGCCGGCCCGGTCGGCGGCGAGGAGGTTGTTGCCGGGCGCCACCCAGGTCCGCATGGTCTCGAACAACGCGGCTACAGAAGCCGCCTCCAGCATCGACGGCACGGCGTCGAAGCCGGTGTCGGTCTCGATGGTCGCGGTCCAGCACAGGGCTAGGTCTGGGGCTAGCAGCGGGCCCCGTGGAGTGGTTACGACTTCCACGTCGATCGGGTTGGAGTGGCGGACTTGGATGGTGTCGACCCGTTGAGCATCCCCGGGCGGGGACGAGTAGTGGTACAGATCCTGATCGTCAACCATCCCATGGGTGATGCACCAGGCGACCTGGTGGTTGTGGCCGAAATGAGGGAACCCCGCGACACCGGCCATGCCGAGGCCCAAGACGTCCCACGCCGGGCACGACAGGTGGCCCTGGACGTAGACGTTGGGGATTTCCAAGACGCGGTGGGGATCGCCGGCCAGGAGAGGCAGGCCCGAGGAGGTACGCCAGCCTGACAAGGCCCAGTTGTTACTGCCGGCCTCGTCGGCGAGGGCGACAGACAGGAGGCTTTCGCAAGGGGCGCCAGGGGGTACGGAAGCCAGGTGGTCCGATCCGGACAGCATCCACTTGGCCGCCTCGGCGCCGAGGACGTCGGCGGCCACGGCCCGCCAAAGCTTCGGTCGGGCCGACCCCATCAAAACGTG
Organism: Acidimicrobiales bacterium; assembly: GCA_035502515.1. Taxonomy (GTDB): domain Bacteria; phylum Actinomycetota; class Acidimicrobiia; order Acidimicrobiales; family Palsa-688; genus Fen-671. The sequence goes on along the minus strand of DATJUH010000102.1, from coordinate 4,525 downwards.
CCGCAGTTTGAACACGAGAAGGCAGTGCCACGGCTCCCAGGTTTCCGGCACGACCCCGGCCAGTTCCAAGTCTCGAGGCAACCGCCCAGCGGTCCTTTTCTTCACGGCGGCGCTCGCCCCGGCGCTGTACGCCGCCAGCATCGCCCTGGTCCGCGGGGCGAGGGCCGACCAATCCCGGCGGGCGGAGCTCGCCAGGTCCACGCGTCGGTAAAAGAGATCGCTCGTCACCCCCGCCGGCCCCACCACCTCCGCCCAACGGCCCAGCGCTCGCCGCCGGTCGTGTTCCATCTGCCAGAGGCGATCCGTGGCGTGCACCCACCCCTGAGCGAAGAAGGCGTCGTGCTCGGTGGCGGCGTAGCAGTGGGGCACCCCTATTTGGTCGCGGACGATCTCGATTGGACCGTCCAGGCCGGCCAAGTGTTCCTCGGTCACTGTCCGACCGTAGGTCACTTGGCCCGCGCTGGCGAAAACCGATGGACAGGCGCCGGCGCCGGCAGGAGACTTCTGGCCATGGAGAGCCAACGGGGCAAAGACATCGCGATCGTCCCGTTCGACCCGCGACGGCTGGACGACGCTCGGATATTCGAATATCACGCTTTTTCGACCACACTGCACGCCGAATCGGCCCCTGAGGACCCGTCGGTCCCGATCGAGGTATTTGCGCGGTGGGAGCTGTGGGCGCCGAGCTCTGTAGATATGTGGGGCTGGTTCGGGCGGGCACCGGACTCGAACCTCGTCGCCGTTGGCCGGGCTCGGAGCCGCCGGGACGGGGAGAACTCCCATGCCTTGCACGTCCAGCTGATGGTCCTCCCGTCGCACCGTAGACAGGGGATCGGACGACGACTCCTCGCCCAGGTGGTGGCAGTGGCTGAGTCCGAGAGGAAGACGCTCCTTACCGGGTGGACGGGCGACCGCGTGCCCGCGGGGGCGGCCTTTTGTCAGGCGGTCGGAGCCACACTGGCACAGGAGACGCACATCAACCGCCTCGTGCTGGCGGACGTCGACCGAAGTCTGCTCCGCCAGTGGGCCGAAGACGGAGAGAAGAAGGCGGGAGACGCCTACCGCCTCGTACGCTACGATGACCGTTGCCCGGACCACCTCGTTGATGCCGTGGTTGACGTACTCGACGTCATGGCCGACGCTCCAAGAGGCGATCTGCACGTCGCGCACCGACGTACCACGGTCTCGGAGCTACGGGAACGGGAGGCCGTCGCAGCCCAGACCGGAACTCAGGGCTGGTGGCTGTTCGCCGAGGAGAAGGACAGCGGCCGGCTCGTTGGGCTGACCACCGTCTGGTGGAACCCGAACCAGCCCGAGACAGTCGGCCAAGGCGACACCGGCGTGATGTCCGAGCACCGCGGCCACGGTTTGGGGAAATGGTTGAAGGCGGCCATGCTCGAACGTATCCTCCGCGAGCGACCGGACGCCACGGACATCCGCACCGGCAACGCCGACTCCAATGCCCCGATGCTCGCCATCAACCACCGGCTCGGCTTCAAGCCGTATATCGCCTGCGCCACTTGGCAGGCGGAGCTACGGCAGATCAGGGAAAGCGAGAAGTGCACTACAGATTCTGCTGCCCGGGCTCACTATTGACGCCTCGGGGAGGCGGCACCGGCAACAGCGCCGAGGACCCTGGCCAGCCAAAGGTGCCGGACCTCCTGTAGGGGGCGCGCCGGAGGGGAGTGAGCCGTGTCCTTCATCGCACGAAGTCTTGCACCCCGATGGCGTTCCCCCGGCCCTTTCTCGACCGTCATCGTCGAGCCTGGGCCGACGTAACGGGCGACCTTGGACTCCTGGCCTATGCGCCGCGGTTTTAGCCCGGGGGCGACATAATGTGACGAAACTCAGGGATAATCTGGTCGTGCGTAACCGTGTTCGTATGGTGAAACCGTCCAGTGCGAGCGAGCCCGAGCCGTCTATTTGCTCGCCCGTCGGGCTAACTAACTAACGTCAGACTGGACCATCGCATATCTGGCAACTTGGCCTGACGTCCCGGTCACAGGCGTTCCGTCGCAAGGAGTCCTTTGATGCCGCGGCTTCAGACTACGCCCGGTACCGGTCGGGGTATCCAGTGCCTTGCATTGGATCGATCCCGACGTCCGCTTCTCGAAAACAGCCCGTGCCCTGGGGCGAGGCGGGGTCTTGGCCATTGTCCACGCACACCACGTCAAAGGCGGAACGCCTGGCTTTTTCGCGGACACGCAGCCTTTCTACCTGCGGTGGGGGTTAAGCGATGATCCGTTCTTTGAGCCGCCTGCGCCCGAAGATGCGCCACCAGCGTTCCCGGAACTTGAAGAACAGGCCGAGTTCGGAAATGTCCAGCGTCACCGCTTCGAGATCCCGAGGCTCCACACGACCGATTCCTACGTCGGGTGGCTCAAGACCGACTCCCTCGTCTTGAGCCTGGATCCCGTGTCAAGGCAGGGGTTCCTGGTCGACATTGGGAAACTCATTGACACGAAGTACGCCGGGCGGGTGTCGCGGAACTTCGTCTACGAGGTCATCGTCGCGGTACGTCTGTGAGCCCAGCACAGAATGTTTGAGCGTTGGTTACGAGGTGGGGTTACACCGTTTGACCGACACCCACCATGTGCCCGCTAAGGGCAGAGAGGATGTCCCAGTATGGAGACGGTGGTATGGAAGAGGCCTCGTCCACGCCGTGCCTTCACCGACGAGTTTAAGGCCGACATCATCAAGCGCTTCCTGAAAGGTGACCGCTCGATAGCCGCCGTGGCCCACGACTTCGACCTCACGGTCAGCGCGGTCCGCGGTTGGGTCAAGCAGGCACAGATCGACGCCGGCCTGGAGGGCCGCTGTAATCGCCGCTGGCGCAGCAGCACCGTCCCCGGGGCCGCCGAACAGAGAGCGCTGGAGCTAATCAAACGCCATTTCGGCCCGTCAGCCGAACTCGACACCCGCTATGTCGGTGACATCACTTTCATCTGGACCTGGTCCGGCTTCGCCTACCTGTTAGTTTTTTTTGCCACCATCAAAAGAGAGCTCATCACGACCAGGCCCTGGCGCAGCATTACCGAGCTACACAGGGCTGTCTTTTCCTATATCGAGGGCTGGTCGACCCCCCGCAGGCTCCACAGGTCCCTCGGGTACATGAGCCCGGCCCAATGGGAGGCCGCCCACCGCTCCAGCGGTAACGCCACGGGAAGGCAGGCGGCATGAAAGTCCTGCGGGTCGTGCCGAATATGTCCTCTGAGCGCTTCGAAGCAAGCCGCGATTTTTACATGGGCCTGTTCGACATGGTGGTCAGCGTCGAGCTCGGCAGCTGGTACCTCCAGCTCATGGCACCTGAGGACCGCTCTTTGAACGTCGGGTTCCTACAACCCGGCCACGAGTTCTTCGGCGGCCGGCCGGCTCCGCCAGGAGGGTACTCCCTGGTCCTCACGGTCCAGGTCGATGACGTCGACGAGGCCTATGCCCGCGCCCAGCGGCGCGGCGCCAGGATCCTCCTCGATATACGAGACGAGGATTACGGGCAGCGGCACTTTCTCGTGGTGGACCCGAACGGCCTGGTGCTCAACGTGATGAGCGCCATCTGAACCAGCAGTGACAGGGTCGCGCCACCCTACGCGGGCGATGTACACGGCTCCCCCGATGACCAGCGCGGCGGGGGCCCAAGTACAATGCCTACGATCACGACCGCGCCGAGCATCTGCGCATATCGCGCCATGAGCGCCAATAGGCCAACGGCTGCTGCGCCCGGCGTGAGCCAACTTTGCCAGAGACCGGTTTGAGCGTCATTAACTGCCGTGACCATCTCCCCTTCCTCGAGCACGAGCGTCGGTGCATCGACGAGGGAAGCGTGGATGAGGCGGCGGATGCAGTAGCCATCGATCCGCCGGGTGACGAGCTCGCCGAGCGCCGCCTGAAATGGAGTGAGGAGCTAACACCTATGCATGCGTGAGCGCCCCGGTCGACAAGCGCCTACGTGAAACGGGCCCGGGCCGCTAACACCGGAGGAAGAACGACGGACATGACCAGACAAAGGCTGGCAGGCAGGTACGGCAACGCGTGGGGCTGGGCCCGACGGCGGCTGTTCGGACGAGCTCCTCGCGCCGCCCTGGTAGCGGCAATTGTCACCGCGGGTTTGTCCTCGGCAGCCCTCCCCGCGAGAGCGTCGAGCGCTGTACCGGGACGGGCGACCCCCCAGGGGACGGGCCCCGTCTGGGTGTGCCGGCCCGGCCAGGCGGCTGACCCCTGCACCTCGAGCCCCGCCGTCACGGCTCTCACGGCGGCCGGCACCCTAAAGCCCGCAACCTGGCCGCGCTCGGCGCTGGCGTCGAAGTTCGACTGCTTCTACATCTACCCGACAGAAAGCCTGGCCGACACGGGCAACACCGCCCTGGCGGTGACCAAGGTCGAAACAGTCACGGCGGACGAACAAGCCGCTCCGTTGTCCCGGGTCTGTGACGTGTGGGCGCCGGCCTACCGCTCCCAGACCTTCCCGAGCGTGCTGAAAGGCCTCGCCGGCGACGAGGCGGTCATGCGCTCGACCTTTACTGTCGCC
>DATJUH010000101.1:0-6220 GCA_035502515.1 Acidimicrobiales bacterium | reverse complement strand
AGGTGCCCGATGCCGATCCCTATCGAAAGCAGATAGAAGACCGGTTCGAGGAGGCCGGTCGCCCACACATACGGTACGGCCCGGACCTGGACGGAGAAGTTCCGGGCGGCCAGGGACTCCGGGCGGCGGGCCTTGGTCGTCAGCGCGGCCAGCATCAGCAGGTCCTGCCACCCATTCGACCGCCGCCCCTACCTGGTTCCGCCATCACTTGGCCAAACGAAGTTGATAGGTGAGACGGGCGACGATGGTGCCCGCCGTGGTCATGGCCACCAGGTAAGCCACGCTGCCCAGGGCCACGGGGAGGTCGAGGTGGCCGGCGTAAAGGCCACGAGAGAGCTCGACCCCGTGCCACAGGGGCAGGGCGTAAGCGAGGTACTGCAACCCTATGGGCAGTTGCGAGAGAGGGAAAAAGGTCCCGGAGAAAAGGAACAAAGGGATCATGACGAGCCGGAAGATCATGATGAAAGGCTGATCGTGGCGGGCGGTTATGGCGTACGCGGCGATGGGGGCGGCGAAGGCCAGCCCTACGAGCGGCCCGACGATCAAGTCCGCCGCCGCCGCCGGGGAGTGGACCGTCCCGAAGGCTGCGCTTACGGCCAGGTAAAACGCCGACGCCATAAGGACCCTGAACGCTATCCATGTCAGTTGCCCCGTTACGATCTGGCTGACGGCGATAGGCGAGGCCTGCATCGAGCGGTAAGCGCCACTCCAGGGGTTGGCACAGCCCCAGACCTCGTACGTGGCCCGGATGATCGCCACCTGCATGGCCGTGGTCACCAGCAGGGCAGGGGCGACGAACGACACGTAATCGACGCCGCCCAGACTGGGCACTGCTTCGCCGTGGCCTATGAGCCCACCGAGCCCGACCCCGATCGAGGCCAGGAAAAGCACCGGCGTGAGGAAGGTGGTACCTATGTCCGCTCTCCAGGTGCGGCGGAACTGGGCCCAGAAATAGGTAACCGACCGTAAGGAGGCGGGTATTTGTACCGTACTGGTCAAATTTGGCTCATTGATTTGGGCTCGGGCTTGTCGATTTGGGCTTGGGCTTGCCGATTTCCTCTCGAACAAGCTTTTTGACCGGCTGGGGCGACCTTTGCGCGCCAAGTGCGCTTATCGTGACCCTGGCGCGCACAAGCACCCGAACTTTATTGGCTCCTCGGGGGCAATAGCCCAAAGTTGAGGCAAAAGTTGCGCCGGCGGCCAGGGCTACTAAAACGCGTTTGAAATATTGGGGTTGGCCGGATTGGGATTGAACAGCATGGCGGGAGGTGTCACTCATCAAGGTGGCGCCCGGTCAGGCGCATGAAGACGTCTTCAAGGCTGGCCCGGCGGGCCAGTACGCTCACGGGTTCGAGGCCGCTCCGGGCTACTTCTTCCACCGTTTTGTCGCCGTCGTCGGTGTACATCAGCAGCCGGTCCGCCAGGACCTCGACCTCGGGCACCATGCCATTGATCCTGGCCGCCATTTTTGGCGCCTCCCCGCCGAGGAACCGTAATTCGACCACCTCCTTGGTTACGTGGGCCTCGATCAGTTCCCGGGGTGAACCTTCGGCCGCTATCCGTCCCTTGTCCATTATTACGAGGCGGTCGCAGAGCTGTTCGGCCTCTTCCATGTAATGGGTAGTGAGCACAAGCGTGACCCCCTCGTGCTTCAGGCTGAACAGCCGGTCCCAAAGCAGGTGGCGGGCCTGGGGGTCGAGCCCGGTTGTGGGCTCGTCCAGCAGCATCATGGCCGGCTCGTTTACCAGGGCGCGGGCTATCGTCAGCCGCCGCTTCATCCCGCCCGAGAGGTCGTCGACACGGTCTTTAGCGCGTTCTGTTAAGCGGGCAAATTCGAGCAGCTCGACGATCCGCGGCTTCAGCTCCTTGCGACTGATCCCGAAGTACCGGCCGTATACGTACAGGTTGTCAGCCACCGACAGTTCGAGGTCGAGGTTGTCTTCTTGAGGGACGACCCCGAGACGGGCTCTTATCTGTTGCCCGTCCCGGTCGGGATCCTGGCCCATTACCAATAGTTCGCCCCCGGTCCGGCTCGACGTCGCCCCGATCATCCGCATCGTCGAGCTTTTGCCGGCGCCGTTAGGGCCAAGGAACCCGAAAGCTTCGCCCTGGCGGACCTCGAACTCGATGTGGTCGACGGCGACGAAATCGCCGAAACGTTTCTCCAGGTGGTGCGCCACCACCAGAGCATCAGATGCGTGAGGGCGGGCTCCGCCGACCGGCAAAATGTGTGCCTCCTCTACAGACAGACCGGGGTGGAAGACCATCGTTGGGGCCGAGCGGGCCAAATGGCAAGTTAATTTGTGCCATCCCCGGTGAGACAGGCTGAAAAATCGCTCAGGTGCGGGCGTTCGGGAGCGGCTTGCGCCGGACCACGGGCCCTATCAACTGCTGAGCCGGCAGTTTGGCGGGACGGGTGTCGTCCGGCGGTCCGGCGTACAGGACCGCCCCGGGAAGAGCCGTGCCGGAACGGGAGAACTCAGCGCCGATAGAGAGCAGGGCGCAGCGGCGATGTGAACTGGTCGGACCGGCACCCCGTCTTGAAAGTGGCGGCCCTTCTGTTCCCGGTAACAGAAGTGACCATACAGGGATTACCCGACCCGGCTGGCCAGGACGAAGAACCCGGAGAGAGGGACGATCTGGACGTCCGCCCCCGTATAAGGCGCCTGCACTATCATGCCGCCGCCCACGTACATGGCCACGTGTTCACCGGGGTCGGCCGGGAACACCAGGTCACCTGGTTCCAGGTCCGACATGGGTATCTGCGTCGTGTCGGCGAACTGAGCGCCGCTGAAGTGAGGCAGGGAGATGCCGGCTTGCTCATAAGCCCACATGACCAGGCCCGAGCAGTCGAACGCGTCAGGGCCGGCGGCGCCCCACACGTAGGGGTCACCCACCCTGCTTTCTGCAGCCTGTACGGCGATGGCGGCAGCCGACGACGGGGCCGGGAGCGAGGGTGCCGAACTGGCCTCGGCCGGTACCGTCGTGGTCACAGGCACGCCCGTCACCGGCACCGTCGTCACGCTCACATTGGCCTGCACGGCAGCCGCCTGCCTGGCCTGGTCTGCTTGCTGCTGGGCAGCTTGAGCTGCTTGTTGCTGGGCGACTTCCTGGGCCGCCTGCTGAGCTGCAGCCTGGGCCGCAGCGGCGGCGGCTTGCTGAGCGGCGGCGGCCGCGGCCGCGGCTCTTTCTCTGGCCAGGCGCGCATCTTCGGCGCGCTGTTCGGCCAGCATCTGTTCGCGCTGGATTTCGGCCACCAGAGTGGCAATCTGGCCTTTGACCTGCTGCTGGATACCTACGAGCCGGTTCTGGGACGCCGCCACCTGCTGCCGGTCTGCTTCCAGGCCCTGGACGCGGCGCCGGTCTGCGTCCCTGGCCAGCACGTAAGCGGCCTGAGCCGTGCTCTCTTCGGCCGCCGCGAATTGGAAACTGTCCAGGGCGTCGGTCTCGTGGGAGGCGAAAGTCTGTTCGAGCTCCTGACGCAACAAGGCCTGATTGACGTTCGACAAGACCACGGGCCCGGCGAGTTGAAGGGCGGGGCCACCGCCCACATAGGCCTGGACGGCGTCCTGCCGCAGCAAGACGACCGTCTTACGCTGGCTCACCTTGGCGCTGGCCAGGGACCTGGCTGCGGCGGCGACACGGGCGTTGGCCTGCTGGAGAGCGACAACACCGGCGTCGTACTGCTCGCCCAGCGCTGCCTCTTGCACCCCAAGTGCTGAGATCTGACTGGCCAGTTCTTGCGCATATGCCTGGTCGTTCGCGAGCTGGCCGGCACCGGCCGAAGGCACCGCCGACAGTAGACCCGCGGAGAGAGCGGCCAACGCGACGGCTACCCCCCTTTTGGCATTGCGACGGAGTTGCAATATGAGCGGCGTCACAACGCCTCGAAACCCTATTTGAAAAATGTGGTCCAGGTCAAGGAACCTCGTCCGGCAGCCGTTGAGTTAAGGGGTTTTTTTGGGCGGATGTACTATTAGTGAAGCTTTTCTCACGTTACGTGGTCATCGTATACAGTAAAACAATCGGCCAATCAGACCGTTTTTTCCGCTTTCGGGCCGCTTTTTCGCATATTGCACCTCAAGGACTACGCGTGTTCGACCCGGAGCCTGGCCGATGACGTGTCGTTTTGGCTTAAGAGGCGGCGTTTCGGTGCGACCTAGGCCTCGTCTGGCCACTGGCGAAAACGTTGCCGGCTAACGCCGCTCCACCATCCCTAAATCCGCTCTACGATCATGGCCATACCCTGGCCGCCGCCGACACACATGCTCTCCAGCCCGACCGTAGCGTCGGCCGTTTCCAGCCCGTTGAGCAGCGTCGTCATGATGCGGGCGCCGGTCATGCCGAACGGGTGCCCAAGGGCGATGGCTCCGCCGTGAATGTTGAGGCGTTGTTCGTCAATACCCAGCTGTTCCGCGCAGGGGATGACCTGGGCGGCGAACGCTTCGTTTATCTCCACGAGGTCGACGTCGGCCATAGTCATGCCGGCCCGGGCCAAGGCTCGCCGGCAGGCCTCGACGGGGCCGAGGCCCATGATCTCGGGGTCAAGCGCCGAGACAGCGCTGGCTACTACCCTGGCCAGCGGTTTTAGCCCGAACTGGCCCGCTTTTTCTTCGCTCATAACCATCACCGCGGCGGCCCCATCGTTGAGCGGGCAGCTGTTGCCGGCAGTAACTTCGCCGTCGGGGCGGAAAGCCGGCTTAAGCTCGGCCATTGCGGCCAGATCTGTCCCTCGGCGGGGGCTGTCGTCCCTGTCCACCGATGTCCCGTCAGGCAGCGTGAGAGGGACGATTTCCCTGTGGAAAAAGCCGTTGTCCTGCGATTCGACCGCTTTCTGTTGCGAGCGCTGAGCAAAGCGGTCCATGTCCAGGCGAGAGACCCCGCACAATTCCCGGACATTTTCGGCCGATTGGCCCATCGCTATGTAGATGTCCGGAAGACCGGCGACTGGTTCCCACGCCGGCGACCCACCCAGCGCCCGCAAGGCCGTTCGTTGCTCGGCCTCTTCGAAGCGCGGGTTGTGGGTGCCCGGCATCTCGTCCGCGAACCCGTTGGCGAACCTGCTCACCGACTCCACCCCGCCGGCGACGAAGATTTCGCCTTCGCCCGCGGCGATGGCGTGTGCCGCCATTCGCACGGCTTGCAACGACGAGGAGCAGTACCGGTTTACGGTTGTGCCCGGCACCCCGGTCATGCCGCACAGCAAGGCCGTTACCCGGGCAACGTTGTACCCCTGTTCACCCGCGGGCGAGGCGCAGCCCCAGATCACGTCCTCGATGTCGGGCCCGGAAACTTGGGGCACTTTGGCCATGAGCGCCGACAGGACCTGGGCAGACATGTCGTCGGGACGCAGGGAGACGAGTGAACCTTTGAAGGCGCGCCCTATCGGGCTCCGGGCGGTGGCGACAATGACGGCTTGCGGCATCGATCTACTCCTTTAGAGGACCGTCCCTCCATCTTCGTCTCGTGACGAACTGAACACCACATCAGCGACCACGACGGATCCCGGCGTGATGTCGACGTCCGAGTTGGCTCCCGCCCACGCCGGCGCGGCCACGGTGTACGAGCCTTCCGGAACCCTGGCGAAATGGAAACTGCCGGCGTCGTCGCTGTTGGTGGTGGCTACAACGGCGCCGGACCCGTCGGTCAAGGTGACCAGTACCCCGGGCAGCCAGCCCCCACCTGGGCCGGTGACGGCGCCGTAGATGTGGGCCAGGCCGACCAGAGCGACCTCGACGGCCCGCGTGGCGCCGGCGGTGACAGGGACGGGGACCGTCTCGGCCCGGTAACCGAGGCTCTGCACAACCAGGTCGTAGTCGCCGGCGGCCAGAGCCGGCACGACGAGCTCTGCGTTGCCGTCGGTCCAATGGCGCAGCACCACGTCGGTCTGCGGGCTGAGAAGGGTCAGTTCGGCCTTCAAGGGCGACCCGTTCCTGGCTCTGGTGACCTTCACCGTCAGGGAACCGGAGGGTACGGTCATCGAACCCGGACCGGACGGTTCGAGGGCGCCCGCCTCCTCCCGGGCCCAGCCGGCGTCGTACGATGCCACTTCCTCGTAAGGGGAACCGGCCTCGTCACGGGCATCGTCGACCAGGGCCGGTGGTGTCGCGTCTCGGTCCCCGGCGTCACGGCGCCGGGCCGCGTTCTCTTCGCTATTGGGCTCCTGGTCTCCGCTCCGGGGGGCGCCGTTGCGCCGGCCTGTTGCGCCCGCACCGTCGGC
>DATJUH010000100.1:0-17363 GCA_035502515.1 Acidimicrobiales bacterium | reverse complement strand
CGGGCCGTATTTGCTCAGTTCGTCCCAGTAGCGCACGGCCCGCTCGACCTGCGGCGAGGTGGCATAAGCCTTGGTGGCCGAATTATTGATGAATTGGCCGTCGGCCTGGAAGACCAGGGGGCCGATGTTGTTGTACAGCATCGACCACTTCTCGCCGCCGGCGTACTCGAACCCATAGACGCCATTGCCCAGCGCGGAGATCTTCTTGGCCGCATTCAATACCTGAGCCCACGTCACGGTGGTGCCGAACGGGGCCAGGCCGGCTTGCTTGAACAACGTCTTGTTCCAGAACAGTGCCCTGGTGCCGGTGTCTATCGGGATGCCGAACGTGCCCTGCGGCAGGACAACTTCTCTCCATTCGTTCGCGTAAAAGTCTGAGGGCTTCACGTTGGGCAACCCGACAATAGTGCTGCTGATGTTCTTGAGGTAGCCCTTGGAGGTGAAGAGGCCATAATCGCCGGACGTGTTGATGTCAGCTATGTCGGGGCCCGACCCCGCAGCAAAGGCTTCGTCGAAAACAGTGTCGAGGTTGGCGAAAGGTATATACCGCGTGTTTATCTTGATGTTCGGGTGGCTCGCTTCAAAGCGGCTTACGAGCCCAGGGTATTGGGCACCCATGCAGCTTCCGGCGCCGGGACCGGAGCCACACTGCCATAAGTTGATAGTCACAGTTGGTGAGCTGCTGGCGGCGTCGGCAACTGGGGCTAGCCCGGTGAGGGACAGCGCGGCCAGCACCCCCACCGCGCCGGCTCCTGCAATTGCTTGTCGAGCGGTGCGTCTCATAAATTACCCCCTGTCTGTCGGCGATATTTGTTTGGTAGCCTTGGTGATCAAGCGCCGTGAGCGAGTGTAGCCGTGGCGCTTGGCTTGTCAAGTCAGCGCCTTGTCAAATTGCGGTCCTGTGCTGGCAGCATCGGTGGTTAGCGAATTTTCTAGATTGTGCCCGTGTTGTGCGCCGTGTCACGGGCAATTTTCCGACCCACGGAACGGGTAGTCCTTTCCCTCTACGTACTGAGGCCGGGGTTGGTAGCTGTTAATTCCGGCGTCTCCCCTCAAAAGAAAGGCACTTGGGTAGGGTTGCTCGTCGCTCACAATCTTGGTCGACGTCGGGATATAGCGGATCGTCAAGCCGCAGCGCCGCCGCGGCGATGTATTAGCCCGGCTCGAGTGGAGGATATTCGGGTGGTGCACCTCGACGTCGCCCGGGCGCAGCACCAGGTCGACTGCTTGCGATTCGTCGACTTCAGTGGCGCTTTCCGACCCCAGGACGTTCTCGACCTCCTGGTTGGCCCGAAGCTCGTACAGGCCTCGACGGTGGCTGCCCGGGATGACGCGGACACAGCCGTTTTCGGCCGTGGAAGGGTCGACGGCGAGCCAGAGCGTTACCACTTCCATTGGCTCGAGCGGCCAGTAGGCACCGTCCTGGTGCCAGAGCACGGCCTCACCTGAGAAAGGCGGCTTCGAAATGTAATGAGATGCGAACAGAGCGATGTTCGGGCCGACGAACTTTTCGGCAATGTCGAGCAGCCGGGGGTCGCTGATGACACGGACCCAGAAGGGGTCCTGGGCCACCAGCCAGTGGCCGAAGTGCTCAGGCCGGAGGTCGGGGTGCTGGCCCTCCAGCCACGTTACGTGCCCGTCCATCTCCGCCAGAAGTTGCTCGTCTATCACGCTGCGAAAGATCACGTAGCCGTCTCGCTCGTAGTCGCCCGGCGCCGGCGCCGGGGCGATTTGGGCTCCTCTCTCTACTGCCATCGTCCCCAGTATCCCTGGCGAGAGGCCGGCCCGCTACCACGTCGTTGACAGAACTTGTACTGTGTTGATGTGAGCCAGATTGCCGGGAGCCAGTCCCAGAGGCTCAGGCTGAGCGAATTCACCCTCGGGCGGCCGTACCATGCTGCCTTTGTCCGCATCAAGGGGCGGGACAGGCGCGCCATTTTCCATACTCACGACGATTTTTGCGAAGTCTTCTATGTTGTCGGCGGCCATGGGGAGCACCGGACTTTGTCGGGCAGCCAGCCGCTGCGGTCCGGGGACCTCGCCGTAATCCGCCCGACAGACTGCCACTCTTTCGTGGGTTCATCGCCGTTCGGGCTGGAACTGATCAACGTGGCCATGCCGATTGCCACCTGGGAGTCGCTGTGGGACCTGGCCGAAATCGACAACGCCGACCGATGGGTACAAGGAGACCAGCCCTGGGTGGTCGCTTTGCCGGACGACGCCATGCCAATGGCGGAGTCGGTGTTCCGGGAGGCACTTTCGCGGGGCGCCGTGAGCCCGACCAAACCCGAGCTCCTCCGATTTATCGCCGAGGTGCTGGAGCTGCTGGACCGCTCATCTCGAGTGGCGGAGGGCTCGCATTTGCCCGAGTGGCTGGCCCGGGCGAACACAACCATGCGCCGGGAGGAGAACCTGCGGGGGGGCGTGCACCGGTTGGTCCAGGTGGCGGGGGTCAGTCATGGCCATTTGTGCCGGTCTCTGCAGGAACACTACGCCACCACCCCTACAGCCTTCGTGACCGACCTGCGGTTGCGCCACTCAGAGATGCTTATGGCCACGACCTCGGCCTCGCTCACGGAGATCGCCGGCCGGTGCGGCTTCACGAATTTGTCGTACTTTAGCAAGTGCTTCAGTTCGACCCGGGGCGTCTCGCCGCGAGAGTTCCGGCGAGGCGCCCGGCGCGCCGTGCTGCCTTGAGCACCTACAAGCTCGGACGCTTGGGTTATGCCCGAACGGCCGGCCGGGCCCGGCCGCGCAGGGGCAGGTCGACCGTCGGCGCCGCCACCAGCTCGGGATGGGCGGCGGCCCGGGGCCACCACCCCCGGGTACCCCGGTAACTGCCGGCCAAGGGCGCCCAGCCTGCGCCGGTCGACATCGACCGCCCCCACCCGGTCGGCCCTCCGGAGCAACTGGCGGGCCAGGTTGCCTGTGCCGGCGGCCAGGTCGACCACCAGGCTCTCTGACCGCCCGATGGCTGGGCCGCCGAAGCCCACGCGGCTACCGCCGCCCCTAACGATGTCGCGCTAATTTGCCCGTCCACGCCAGTCACTCCACGATCACGGTCGACCGCCGGCGACCTCCGGGGAACTCAGCCAGTCAGTTGTTCTATCTCGATCAACATGACTTCATGGGCAGGGAGGTCAACCAGCAGAGTGGACGGTTTCTCCGCAGGCGGCAGGGCTCGTCCGTGGTACATGTCGCGTGGGGCCAATGGGAACTTCTCCCTGTGGAGCGTGCATTCGCTGCGCACGCCAGCCGAAGACAGGTTGACCAGGACCAGCAGCGCCTGGCCTTGTGCCCTTCGGACCACGGCGAACACCTCGCCGGCATTGACGGATACCGCGCCGTAATCGGCTTCACCGTCCCGCAACTCGGCTCGCGACCGGCGCAACTGCAAGGTCCGGCGGAGGTCGTCCTCGATGCCCTCTTCACCGCCGACGAACATCATGAACGCCCCGCCACACAGTGCGAACGTCCACATGACGGCCCGGGTCGCTTCGATGCCGAACTGCTCTCGGCGCCACTTCCGGCCCGGGAGCGGCCACCAAAATGTGTCGTGAGAATCGACATGATGGGCCGTCAGCGAGCCCGGAGGCAAAGCCGCGTCCCGCGCTGCCAGCCACCTGGCCAGCCCGGCGCCGTCCACGATGATTTCTCCCGGCCTTGGTGGCGGGCCCAGCAATGCGGCCACCAGCCATTGCTCGTCGTAGTTGTAGTTCAAGTCCATGGACTCGCGGAGCACGACTCCGGACGGCTCCGTGTACATCATCAGGGTGTGGTCCAGGGTTTTCAGGCGGGGCCGCAACTGCCGGAACAGGCTCACGCACCCGAGCGTCGACGCGCTGGCGCGGGACCTGGCCTTCTCGGACCAGTTCGGGAAGTTGTTGTAGGTCGGAGCGTCGAAGCGGAAGCCGTCGACTCCGAGCCGCCGTACCAGCATTTCCATCGATCGACAGAAGTAGTCCTGCCACTCCGGGTTGGCCAGGTCGAATGCTTCCGTGTAGACCCCGATGATGTTGCCGTCGCTGCCGCGGCAGAACCAGTCGGGGTGCTCGGTCACGAGCGGGTGCGCTTCGGGGGAGCCATCGCGCCAGTAGGGCTCGAAATCAAGGATGTGACGCGACCAGGAGATGGCCCCGGCGTCCCGGTTTTCCTCGTCATCCCCAAAGACATTGTCGGATTCTTCGGACAGGCGGTCTTTGAACGGGCCCGAGCGTACTCCATCGGCCGCCGCCGCTATTGACTTTCTGTCGAGGACGCCGTGCATCAGGACGTCCAGCACCACTCGCATGCCGCGCTCGTGGCAACGCTCGACCAGCGTACGGAGGGCCACCTCGTCCCCGTAAGTCGTCGTGATGTCCTCATACGCGTGCACGTTGTAGCTGGGGTAGGGCTGACGGGGCATGACCTGCAGCGTGTCGAAGCCGAGTTGGTGGATACGATCCAGGTCACCCAACAGGTCTTGCAACTGAGGGTAGGGCGCGTAACGGAAACCTTTGGCGAACACTGAGTACCCGATCTGGACCTCATAGATGTTCGCTCCCTTGGCCCAGTCCGGCTTCACTGCAGGAGTTTGCAGGCCGACCGCGGCGTACCATTCGGGGAGGCGGCCCAAGAGGTTTCTCCATTCGGTCGCCTCGAGGTGGAAGAACAGACCTGAGTACGCCATGGCCGTGCCGCTCGGCGGGTCCCCGGCCAGCCCGGTACCGACCGTCGTCCGCAGCCCGCCCGTCGCGGCCGAGATGGTGACCTGCGCGATCTCGGTCCACGAAAACGGCCACAACGCGAAGGTAAGAGGGTCCTGCTCCTCTGTGGTGAGGGCGATCAGCCCGGAAGATCCGCATAATCCCGCCGGCGGCGACACTTCCAGGGGCCGCAGTATGCTGTCGAGCCGCGCACCCGGGTTGAGCGGGTTGCCCGGGACCTGCAGGCACCAATCCTCCCCGGAGACCAGGGTGTCGATGGTCAGCGTGAGGTTGCGGAGAGGTGCGTGGTCCCCGTCGGGCGGTTCGACCTCCAGCGCAAGGCCGAGCCAGGGCGCTTCCCGGCGGAGCGCCCAATGCCAGACGATCCGCCATTGTTCGAGTTCTGTCGTGACGCTGCGGGTGATGCGGTCCGCGTCCCGCACTGTCCTGGCGTCTGCTTTTATGAGCCGTGACCGTTGAAGTGTGAGAGCATCCACGTAGACAAGCCCGCCAGTCGGTCCCCTCTGCTCGACCCCGCCGACCGTCAGCTGGACTGTCACACTGACGGGCAGCATTTGTTCCTTGCGCCCATCTCGGAAGCTGATACCGGCCAACATCCCGGTGCCCTGGTCGAACCGCGCCTGCAACGGGCAGATCGGATCGGAAAAGGCCGGCCAGTGGCCCGAGCGCATTTCGGAATGGCTTTCACGGTGGTCCCCGAGGTGAGTACCCGACATTTTCGATAATTCTCCCTTTAAGTGCTTCGCTGTCTTCAGTCCGCTATTTGCCTACAAACTCCTCGGCGGACAAGGTAGCAATCCGCTGCGCTATTAGATGAAACGAAGGCCGCCACTTGAGCTTTAATCCGGTAGCAGGGAGGGAGGCGCCGTGCCCTCAGTTCGGCGCGTGGAGCCAGCACTTGGCCCACTGTCCTCCTCCGACGTCGAACGCCGGCGGCGACTGTTTCGCACATACCGGCATTGCATGGGGGCACCGTGACGCGAAACGGCAGCCAGGTCCCGGGCTAACGATGTCCGGTGGGTTGGTGTTCACTTGCCCGCCCTCGCGGAGCGAGGTACGGTCCGGGTCGGGCGCTGACTCTATGAGCAGTTGGGTGTACGGATGGGCGGGGGAGTGGACGATCGCTTCGCTGGGGCCTCCCTCCACCAGTTGCCCGGCGTACATTACGAGCGTTGTCTGGGCGAAGTAACGGGCAGACGCCATGTCGTGGGTGACGTACAACACGGCGATGCGGCGTAGCTCCTGGAGTTCCTGCAGCAGGTTGAGCACGCCGATCCGTATGGAAACGTCCAGCATCGACACCGGCTCGTCGGCGAGCAGGACGACCGGGTCGGCGGCCAGGGCGCGGGCGATGCCGATGCGCTGAAGCTGGCCCCCTGAGAGCTCGTGGGGGAACTTCGGCAGGAACCACCCGGCCGGGACGAGGTGCACGAGGTCGAGGAGTTCGCCGAGGCGACGGTGCAAGTCGGCCGTTTGCACCCCCCGGATGCGTAGCGGCCGGAGGAGGTGGTGGCGGACCGTGTACACCGGGTTCAGCGACGCAAAAGGGTCCTGGAACACGTATTGGACGCTCCCGCAGTACTTGCGCAACGCCCGGCCATGTGTGGCGTGCACGGCCCGTCCCTCTAGTTTGATATCGCCGCCGGTCGGCGTCTCGAGTTGAGCGAGCAGGCGAGCCAAGGTCGATTTTCCCGATCCCGACTCGCCGACCAGGGCTACTGCCGACCCGGCCCGGAGCGCTATGGACACGCCGTCCACGGCGTGCACCACACGCCGTGGGCCCAGGTCGGTCCGTTTGCGCCGCAGCATGAAGTAGCGGCGCACGTCGACGGCCTCGAGCACCGGCGGTTCCTCGGGCCGGGCCGCCAGCGCCTCGCCCGGCGTCCCGGTGGCGGTGCTCAAGGCCCTACTGCCGATCCCGTAGTTGGCGATCCCGTAGTTGGCGGTCCCGCAGTTGCCGGTTCCGTCGTCGTTGGCTGCAGCGCCGGCTGGTCTCCCGCCTGTTGGTAGAGCCAGCACGCGACCAGGCGCTCGCCGTCCGGGCCCGACGCGCCCGACGCCGGCAGCAGATCGGGTAACGATTCGCTGCAAATAGGCATGGCGTGCGGGCAACGGGGGTGAAAAGCGCAGCCCGAGGGGACCGCCCGGAGGTCCGGGGGCGTGCCCGGGATGCCTTTCAGGGCTCGTCTGGGTGCCCGTAGCGGCGGAAAAGACTGAAGCAACCCCTGGCTGTAAGGGTGAAGGGGGTCGAGGTAGAGGTCCCTGACCGTCCCCAGCTCGACGATCCGCCCTGCGTACATAATGGCGATCCTGTTCGCTATTTCGGTGAGCAGCGACAGGTCGTGGGTAATAAAGATAACTGCGAAACCCAGTTCGGAGCGCAGGCGGTCGATCTCTTGCAGGATGCCTCGTTGCATGACGACGTCGAGCGCGGTCGTGGGCTCGTCCATCACGATGACGTCAGGGTCGAGCAACAGGGCCATCGCAATCATGACCCGCTGGCGCATACCGCCGGACAGCTCGTGGGGGTAACTGGCCATGCGGTCCGGGGAAAGGCCCACCCTGCGCAACATGGCCGCCGCCCGCTCCTGGCGCTCAGGCCCGCTCATCTCGGGCCGGTGGGCTTTCAGCACGTCAGTGAGCTGGGTTTCGACGCTGAGGACCGGGTTCAAGGCGTTCATCGCGCTCTGGAAGACCATGGCCACCGTGTCCCAGCGCAGCGAGCGCATCTCGTCGTCGTTCATCCCCACTACGTCCACGACCGCCCCGTCGGACGGGTGGTAGAAGACACTGCCGGTCGTGATATGCCCGGGCAGCCGTAGCAACTTCGTCATTGCGTAGGCGATGGTCGATTTGCCGCTCCCGCTCTCGCCCGCCAGCCCGAGCAGCTCGCCCCGGTACAAATTGATATCGACGTCGCTAACGGCTTGGACTGCGTCCGGGCCGTAGCCATACCGGACGGACAAACCGTGTACTTCCAGCAGGGGCATGCGGGCCTGCTCACCAGCGGCGGCGACCATCGTGACGGAGGGGGGCACCCGGGTGCCCGTGGCCCTCGCCGACGCGGCGTCATCGGATAGCGTCTTTTTGGAAGGCACTGCTCGCAGGCGGGGGTTTATATATTCGTCTATACCGAAGTTTATAAGGGTGAGGCCCATACCGACGAGGGCAATGCAAAGGCCGGGCGGGACGAACCACCACCAAGCCCCGAGGTTTAAGGCGGCGAAGCTCTGCGCCCAGTAGAGGATCGTCCCCCAGCTCCATTCGCTGACGCTCGACAGACCAAGGAAGGCGAGCGACGATTGGGTCACGATGGCGAAAATGAAAGTGAAAAGGAACCCCGTGGCGATAATGGCGACGTTGTTCGGCAGCACTTCGACGGCGATGATGCGCGATGTCCGTTCCCCGATCGCCCGCGACGCCTGGACGTAATCGCGCCGGCGAATGGAAAGCGTCTGGGCGCGCAACACACGTGCTCCCCAGGCCCATCCCGTCAAGGCGATAACTATGGCGACGGAAAGCGACCCCTTGCTCGGAAGGTAACCCGCCAGCACGATTACGAGCGGCAGGGCGGGGATCACCAGGAAGACGTTGGCGAGGCCGCTCAGCAGGTCGTCGCCGAGCCCTCCGACAAACCCGGCTGTGACCCCTACCAAGACCGACAGCGCCGTAGCCGCTACCGCGGCGATAAAGCCGATCAGCATCGAGATGCGCGCCCCGACCAGGACCTGGGACAGGACATCCTGGCCGGACTCGGTCGTGCCCAGCCAGTGAGCGCTACTTGGTGCTTGGAGGACGTCTGGACCTATAGCCGAGGGGTCGTACGGCGCCAGGGACTGGCCGAATATGGCCAGGAAGACAAAGAAGGCGACGATAACGAGGCCGGCGATGATCTTTTTCGACCGGAACATGGACAGGCTGCGGCTCCCACGGCCGGCCATCGGGGCGATCGAAGAGCTGTTGGCCGCCGGCTCCGGTAAGTCGGCGACGCTCACAGCGACGGACACCCCTAGGCCCTCCGAACCCGAGGGTCGAGCAAGGCATAACAGGCGTCAGCGAGGAAGTTGGCCCCGAGCACCGCCAGCGTAATGATCAAGAAAATGCCCTGCATCAGGGGGTAATCTTCGTTGGTCACGGCCTGATAGAGAGCGTACCCTATGCCCGGGTACGAGAAGACGATCTCGACGAGCAGGGCACCGCTAACAATGAAGCCCAGGGACATGGCGAAGCTGGCCAGGTTGGGTAACAGGGCGTTGCGCGCCGCGTACGCCAGCATTACCGTCCGGTCGGGGAGGCCCTTCGCCTTGGCCACTACGACGTAGTCCTCCGACATCGTCGTGATCGTCATATTGCGCATGCCTAACAGCCAACCTGCGAGCGAGCTGAGAACGATGGTGAGAGCGGGCAACACAGAATGGTAGGCAGCGCTGAGGATGAACGGTCCGGTAAAACCAACGGTTAGACCGTCGGCATAGCTGCCGGCCGCCGGAAAAAAATGTAGTTCCGTGGCGAAGACAAGGATCGCCAGAAGACCCAGCCAAAAGTACGGGACGGCGGAGAAAAATGTGGTCGCCGGCAGCAGGCTGTCTAAAAACGACCCCCGCCGCCAGGCGACGACCACCCCTAGAAGGGTCCCCAGGAGGAAGCTGATCACCGTCGATACCCCGACCAAGATAACCGTCCATGGCAACGCGTTGACGATGACGCTCGTAACGGAGTCGGGGAAGTAAGTGATTGACCGGCCGAGCGACCCGTGGAGCAGGTTCCCCCAATAATTGACGTACTGGACGAGGACGCTTTGGTGGGTATTGACCCCGAACAAAGCCTCCAGTGCCTGCAATTGGTGCGGGCTGACCTTGGTCTTCTCCATGGAGATCACTATCTCGGCCGGGTTGCCAGGCATGAGGTGAGGGAGGAAGAAGTTGAGGCTGACGGCTACTACGGCAGTCACCAAGTAGAAGAACATCCTGCGCCCCAGGTACGCCATCGCCTGACCACTCCCTCCCTCGCGTGAGCCTTAACTGCTCAGGATTTCGGTGTGAGGTGCAGCATAATCAATTCGTCGCCGGGGGTGTTGTAAGGGGCCGGGACCATGTAGGGGTTCTGCGCATCTGGCCATCCCGTCACCTTGGCTGTGGAGTACTCGTCCCAACTGGCACCAAACACGAGCGGTATGTCCGGTAAGTCATTGGCCATAATCGTCTCGAGGCCGTCCAAGGCACTTTGTTGGGCAGCCGGGTTGTCAGTGGTCTCGAACTTGGCCAGGTCCAGGTCGGCGGTCGGGCTGGTGAAACGGCCATAGTCGGACGAGGCGGTAGAGCCCTCCGGGGCCGAAAGGGCCGAGTTGAGGTTCCAGTTGAACATGTAGTAAGGAGACGGCCCGGTGGCCGGAGCATTGATTGTGAGGTCGAAGTTGCCGATGGCGTTGTCAGACACCCAGGTGGCGGTGGCGGCACCGTCGATGGTCACGTTGAGGCCGATCTTCTTCAGGTTATCTGCCACGATGCCGGCGTCGGCCGTCCAGTCGGCGAAAGGAGACGGCTCGGAAAAGCTGAGGTTGATCGGTTTGCCGGCCGGGCTCTCGAAGTAGCCGTTCGAGCCCATCTTGAGCCCGGCAGCCTTGAGCAACTTTTTGGCTTCCGTCGGGTTGTAGGTCGGAGTCATCCCGGCGATGGACTTGTCGATATAGGCCGATTGCAAGGGGATGATACCGGCCATGTCGGTGGCCGGAGGCTCGTACCCGGATTCGCCGTCGCGGTCGATGGCTTCGCGGTCGACCGCCAAGCTGATCGCCTTGCGCACGTCGACCAGATTGAGAGGATATTTCTTGACGTTGGGGATCAATTCAACTGGGGTCACTGATGGGAACCAGAGATGGTTGTGCCCGGCCCCCGGGGCTACGTAGAGCTTCTGCATGTCGGGCTCGAAATAGCCGGCCCAGTCGGCTCTCGAGAATATGGCCAGAGAGGAGGTGATGTTGTCGTACCCCGGGTAAACGAGCGAATGGATCTTCGGCAGCCCTTTCTGCCAGTAGTTGGGGTTGGCCACCATGGTGTAGGACTGCGGCGAGAAACTGCCGAGCGTGTAGGGGCCAGTGCCCACCGGTTGTGGGTCCTTGTAGGTTATGGGGTTTAGGCTGCTCCAAATGTGTTTGGGCACTATCAGCGTCTGAGCGATGTAAACCAGGTTTACGTACTGGGGGGCGGCAAACGTGAGCACCACAGTGGTGGGGTTTGGAGCCGAGATGGATGTGGGGTTTATCCCGTTCACGTTGATCGGGGAGTGAGCCTTCAGCATCTGGAAGGTAAACGCCACGTCCGCGCTCGTGAAGGGCGTCCCGTCGGTCCATTTTACGCCTGAACGGAGATCGAACGTGACCGTCTTGCCGCCGTTCGAGAAGGCGTACGACGTCGCCAGCCAAGGCGTGATGTCGTTGGGTTTCAGGTCGTTGAATATGAGCAACGGCTCGTATACCCCGGGATCATCGTCGGCCGGGTCGTTGAACGATGGGTTATAGGGGTTGAAGTCGTCGATGAAGGGCCCGTTATCAGTGGGGAGCACGATGATGCTGGTGGAGTTGGACGACTGCCCGGACAGGCGCGATTGCGCCGACGCCGAAGTTGCCCACGGTATGCCGCCACCGCTGAGGAGCGGGGCCAAGAGCCCTATGGCTGTCAGCTTCTTCAGCCTTGGCCCGAATACGGTCCGGGTGGATTTGCGTTGGCCCCGCGTCGACCGAGAGCTCGCAAGATCGGGTTGGTTCCCATCTGGTGAGGAAAACATTTGCAACCTTTCTGTTATTTGACTGTATTGACGTTCGGCTACTTGGGTTCGTCTCTCCTTCCTAACCAACAACTACCGGTGCGGTCCTTGAGGTCCCGGTCAACGGGTCGAGCGCGCCGAAGAGATCTCGCTCCCGGACAGGTTCCGTGCACCCCCAAGGCCAGTACCGGCTCACAACCGGCGATGCCCTAACCACCCGCCCCCCATGACTATGGTCTACCACGTTCTTGGCGTTGCTAATCGCGCTCGGCCTCCTTGTCGTAGTGAGGCGACGACGAGCTCTTGGCCGCCGTCGCCCCGTTCGTCGGTCATGTGCGCCGTCGACCGGAGGACGGTGACGAGGTCCTCGGGAGAGGCGAAGAACTCGACGTGCGCGCTGATCTGGTCACCGCGGTGGAGCGCCACCGAGTGCTCGAAAGGACGGCCGTCCCGAAGGTAAGCGATGCTCTCGAGGAGGAGGACCGGGCTGCTTAGGGCGATGTCAAGTAGCCGTGCTTCCTCCGGACCGGCCGCCACCGCCTCGAGACGCCGCTCGCCGTGGGCGATGGCCAGGTCGTAGCGGTCCGCAAGCAGGCGGTAGAGGGAACCCTGGCTCAGGTCGTCCTCGGCGAGGCCAGGACAGAGGGAGCGGGGGATGTAGGTCGTCGAGACGACGACCGGCCGGCCGTCGACGAAGCGGAGCCGGACCAGGAGGTGCACCTGCTTGTCCCGCCTGTCCAGGCTGAGTTTATGCCTGACCGGCGGTGGGGCATCCACGACTTCCTGGCGTAGCACCTGGGTGGTGGGCGTGATCCCGCGCCGTTCCAGGTCCTCGTAAAGACCGAAGGCGCGCTGGACAAAGCGCTCCTCGAGCTTGGGTGCCAGAACAAAAGTGCCGCGTCCCTGCATTGTGGTCAGCCGGCCCTCCGACGCCAGGTCGCTCACCGCTTTGCGGACCGTTGTCCGGCTCACGCCGAAGCGCTGGCAGAGTTCCGGCTCCGACGGTATGAGTGCCCCGGCCGGCCAGGCGCCTGAGGCCATCTGCGCCAGGAGGGCGGCCTTGACAAGGAAGTACTTGGGCAAAGGGGCCTCGTCACTTGGCCCGCTGCTCATCTGCCCCGAACGTCCCCTTCCTTCATCGTCTCATCATTAACAATTTGATGAGACATAATGATGAGCAGTAGGATAACGAGCAGTCGAGGTCCTGTCAAACGAGGACTGAGGGAGGTGCTCGGCGGGGTAAAAAAGCGTATGGAGGAACAGGAGTTGATCATGACGACCCGTACTGCCCCTGTTGGCCAAACTGCCCCTGTTGGCCGGGCTGATGCGCCAACGTATTGGGACCAGGCGATCGGGCCTCCGGAAATAGCTTTCCCCGGTTACCCGGTACCGAGCCCTCTGGAGGAATACCTCTTCGACCTCCGGGGGTTTTTGCTCTTGAAAGGAGCGCTTAACCGCGAAGAGGTGGCCGCCTGCAACGCCGTTGTGGACAGCATCCCTGAGCCGCTGGAGCGCAGCGAGTGGTGGGGCTACGTCCAAAGAGAGGACCATCCCGAGCACCGGGGCCGCAGCTACCAGCAGATCTACGAAGCCGGCCCGGCTTTCGAGCGGCTGATCGACCATCCGAGCTGGATCAATTATGTGCTCAGGTTCGTCGGCGGCCAGGGCACGTTCGACTACCACCACGGTCCCCTGTTTATCGATGAGAACTTCGTTACTTGCCGGGGCCCGGGAGACGCCATCCCGATCCACGGGGGCGGCCATGAACATTGCAAGAAGACGAGCTACTTGTATGCCAACGGCCGCTTCTACTGCGGGCAGGTAAACGTATTGGTGGCGTTGACGGAGGCCGGGCCTGGTGACGGCGAGACGATGCTGATACCCGGGTCACACAAGGCCAATATCGTGCACCCCGCCTTGTTGGAGCAAGGACTGGAACGATGGGTGACGGGTGGCTCGCTCGACGATATACCCGGGGCCGTCTCTGTGTTCATGGAGGCAGGTGACGCAATCATGTTCGTCGATTGCTGTTGCCACGGCTCAGCCAAGAGGACAACGGAGGGAGAACGGCGCTTCACCGTTTTCCGTTACGGCTCGAGCTGGAACCGCACCCGCTGGGGTTACACTCCCTCAGACGAGCTGCTCAGCCGGCTGAACCCTTACGCGGCCTCCATAGTCAGGACCACGGACGGGTCGGTGCGGGCGCCGCAGGCTACCGGTTCCCGAGCCTGAAAGCGCGCCTGGTATGTGAGGTCAAATGGGCTCGCTCTACGGAGCCGTGGAGAGCCTGGTAGCGCTGTGCCCTTCAGATTTTCTCTTCTTTTCCTCCGACAAATAGCTCACGCCAGTCTTTTTCGTGGAGTTGGACGCCAAAGCGATCAGCCGCGGCCTGGATGCGCCCCCAGGCTTCGTCACGCTCTTGGTCGGTCACGCCCTCGACCTGGTCGAAGCGGGCCACGGCGTTGCGAACGTGGGCGGCATCGATGAGCGGCTCCTTCCGCTCCCGCGGGAAGGCGAACTCTTCCGCAGGCAGGCGGTCCTTTTCGGCCGTGCTCAGGCCCGGAGAGGGCGGGATCTCCTCGCCCTGGGCCCTCTCGCTCTCTACTTCGCGCCCCTTTTCGATATTGCGGCGAGCAGCTTCCTTCTGTTTTTCCGTGGACATGGCCCGACCTCCTTCGGTGTTCGCGGCTTTCAGCGCATTGTAGCTGTGACAATTCCGTGGTCCGGGAGTGCGGACCGGAGCAGGCGAACACGGCTGGGGGCATCACACCCAGGCCCGGCGCATCCACCTCACCTTCTGCCGGGCTCAACGCAGGCCCGCCTGTTACGACTGACACCATCGCGGAACGTTATTCCCCCACGTGGGAACGCACCAGATTGAAGAGACTCAACCGGGTGCGCCCAGCCGGAGCCGCCCTTCTCGCTTGAGAGCGCGGCCGGCAATAGTGGAGATATCGGTCTGAACGAGATCCTGGCAAGATGCCCTCGTGGAGTGCTCGGGGAGATCTGGTACGGCCGAAGGCACTCATGCCACCGAGACGGCGGAGAGGTACCTGGCCTTCGGGCGCCAACAGGCGAGGGGCCGCTCGCCGGAGTACGAGGCACTTGCACATGCAGTGGCCGAAGACCAAGCGGTGCTCTCGTTCCTCGGGGGGCTGCCGGCACCGAAACGACAGCCCAACCTGCTCTTCGCCTCGGCCCGCTACCTCCTCGGTGTGCCACCGCAACCGACGTCTTTGCCCGAACTCGTCACCTCGAGAACCGAGGAACTAAGACGGGTGGTCCTCTCCAGGAGGACCCAGACCAACGAGGCGGCCCGCTGTGCGGTACTGCTACCGGCCCTCGCCTCTCTCCGCGAGCCGCTTGCCCTCCTCGAAGTGGGGGCGGCCGCCGGCCTCACCCTGCTGCCCGACATTTACTCGTACGACTACGACGGCCATCGCGTCCAGGGCCTCGACCTTGACGCTCCGGCTATCCGTTGCCGGCCAGTCGGCCCCGTGCCGCTCCCGGAGAGAGTGCCCGAGGTCGTCTGGCGGGCCGGGATAGACCTCCACCCGCTCGACGTGAGCAAAGATGAGGATGTCGAGTGGCTCTCGTGCCTCCTCTGGCCCGGCGAGCCGGGGCGGCCCGAGCGCCTCGAGGCCGCCATCACCGCGGCCCGCAAGCGGCCTCCGGTAATCCACCCGGGCGACCTGGTGGCCGACCTGGCGGCCATCGCTGCGCAAGCTCCCTCAACGGCCACGTTGGTCGTCTACCACTCGGCCGTCCTCGCCTACGTCGATGAACAGAAAAGACGCGCCTTCGCCGAGGCGGTGTGCGACCTGGAGGCCGTGTGGCTGTCCAACGAGGGCGACGGGGTGCTGCGCTGCATCGGAGTCGACCAAGGCGACGCTCGGTCCATGCTCCTCGTGCGCGACGGCCACGACGTCCTGGCCCGCAGCGACCCCCACGCCACATGGGTCGAGTGGGCCCGTTGACGGGTTCACCTCTTGACCTCGCTGAACTCGGCGCTCAACCCGTCAAATGCTATGTCTCTTGCCTCTGCCTCGAGGAGGTCGGCGGCGAAGCCCAGGCCGATCTCGTCGTAGCTGATCTGGCCGCGCGCCGGTCTCGAGCCCCGCCCCTACCCGTTCGGCCCGCCGCAGGACCCTTGGGCCTAGGAAGCCGAGCATCGCCGGCAGCAGGGTGAGCGACGCCAGCATGGGTGAAGGCGACGGCCACGGTCAGGCCGACGGCCACGCCGTACAGGAAGCTCAGCTGGAGGGCGAACATGCCGAGAAGGGCTACGGACACCGTGGAGCGGCCAGGAGCACAGCCCGCCCCGAGTGTTGAGGGCGGTGACGGCCGCTTCTTCGGGCGTCCTCCAGGCGAGCAGCCCGTTGCGGTGCCGGCTCACGCCGAACGAACAGGGCGTAGGGGTTCGAACCTCAGGGCGGCAGCCGGTGACTGCGGCCTCCGTCGAGCCCGTCATGAGGCCGGCAGGTTCGCCGTTCGTTCTGTGTGCCGGTCTCAGAGGTAGGACGAAACAGTCCCTCAACATGTGAGGTGGTGGCGCGGCCGGCCAAGGCCCCCAGCGGCGGGGGCGAAATCGCATCCGCCTTGTCCTATGCCCGTTGTTCGGGCAGGCCACAACCCTCTGCTCCATAAGGCTTTTTTTGCTCAGCAGAGTCGCCGGGCGCGATTTGGCTCGCCCGGCGCCGGTGTTAACGAGCCCGGCGGCCGGACCGCCGTGGCCGCCGGTGACGGCCGGGCGCCGAGAGCTGGACTGGCGCCGGACCGCCGGGCACCGACAGCTCGAGGACGGACGAGACCGGGCGGCACCGGGGAAAAGCCTAGGTTTCGCCCAACTTTTGCGCGGCAGTGTAACGATAAGCACACCTGGCGCGCACGAGCCACGACGCGGACGGCGCCCCCCCTTTCAGACGGGCACCTGCCAATTCCATAGCCGGTCCGGGCTTTTATGCTGCCGGTGTGCCCGCCGCATCGATTTCAGTACCACGTACCTTGCTCGGGACCTCGCCCGTCCCCCCGGCGGTACCTTGTACCCAGGCCGAGGGCGGCGACCAGGTGACCAGGTGACCACCCGAGCCGAGCCGGCGCCGAGCGGCAGTCGTACCGCTCGCCACCCCGACGACAGCCCGGCCGGCGGGTGGCCCGGCCAACGCGGGGCCGGCGTCACAGTGTCGGCGCTTGTTTCGTCGGAACTAGTAAAGGCAGTTGCGATTACAGGAGGCGAGCGCACCATGAGCACGTCATCTCAGCCAGAGCACGACCCGGCCGGCCCGGCCCTGGACGTGGTCATGAGGGAACAGCCTCATCTGGTCAACCTCACCTACCGACGAACAGAAGCCCCCCGCCGGCAGTCGGGCTCGGGCCCTGACGAGAGAGGACGGTCGATTGGGCGATACCTGGGATCCTGGAACCGTGAGTGCACCGGTCGGATCTTCGTTCGTGGAGCTGGTTCCGACGCCACGCTTAAACGGACATCCCAGGCGGCGCTGAGACTCGGCCACACGCGTAGAAACACATTGACCATGGCCACCTTCGAAGCGTGTGGTGGTACCCCCAGAAACCATTTGGCGACTAGTTTGTGGAGACCGGCTTTAACGATGCGAAGTCGTCGGCTCCCTTTCAGGCCGACTGTTTTGAGCCGCACCCCCGTTCGAGAGGCCCAAGCAGGTGATCAGGATTTCGCTCTTTGACGATGATCGTTGCCGCATCCACTTGCCAACAACCCTCTGTTGCCAATTGTTGCCTAACTGTTGCCCCAGCCCGCTAGAGTAAAGAAAGCGTAGTCAAAAGCCCAGCTGGAGGGCACGAGCCCCCGTAGCTCAGGGGATAGAGCGTCGGTTTCCTAAACCGCAGGTCGTCCGTTCGAATCGGACCGGGGGCGCC
>DATJUH010000099.1:0-64056 GCA_035502515.1 Acidimicrobiales bacterium | reverse complement strand
TGGGCATGGACGGCGCCGGCCGAGGCGGCGATGCCACCGGCGGTGGCGGCCGCCACTACCAGGGTGCCGAGGGCCCGGGCGGCGAAGCTGCCCCGGGCGGGGAGGGAGGGGAGGAGGTGCATTTTGGCTTTCTGCCTTTCTGAGATGAACGAGGCTGAGGGATGGGTGCCGCGCTGCGAAGCACTCATAGCCTCCGTGGCCGCGCTAGGGCCGGTGCAGGGGTGTTAGGGGAAGTGCGGGGGGTGAGGGGCGGCCGGTGGGCGACCGGCTCGTGCGCTAGAGGTTTAGTCGGACCAGAGGTCTGCTCGGGCGATCAGGTTGCCCCTATCGACCTTCAGCCTGTTCCGCTTCGGCGGCCGTAAGTTCCGCCGCCGGGTCAGCCTCCAGACGATCGTCCGGTATGGGCTGTCCGCTCAGTACAGAGCGCCCGTAGGTCCCCCCGTCGAGCCGCCGTTCGGCCCGGGCAAGGGCCGTCAGCCGGTCCCGGAGCTGGGCCACAACGGCGTCGTCGAGCTCTTCGTCCGTCAGCGGCCCCGCCGGGTCAGTCATGTCTCCGGGCGCGTCGGCCGCGTCCCGGTCCTCTCCGCCGGCCGTCGTCGTCGCCGAAAGGAGGGCCTGGACACGATTTTTCTCGGCCTTCAGAAGTGCTCGCGCTTTCGCCTCGTCCATTACTGCCCTCCGTGGAGTGACAACTTCGGTCCCGGGAAAACTCTGTTCACCTGAGCCGATGCCTTTGGCAAACCATAGCTGAGGAGCATCCTCGCGACAATTTAGAGGTGACGCCGGCTCAAGCCTCTATGCCGGCATTTTTGGCCCCTTTCTCGGTGCAACTGGCGCAACTTGTCGCGCTTCAATGCATGTTTCGCACCAAAGCGCAACGAGAAGCGAGACCTGCACCGAGAAGCGCGCCCTGCACCGAGAACGGCCTTAGGCCACGGCGCCAACGGGGCTTGTTCCCCGGGCCGGGGCCAGTCGGCGCTCCCCCTTTGTCCCGGCTTCTCAGTCCCGGTCTCTGTCTCGCCCTGTCAGTTCCGCCCTGTCAGGTCCAGCCTCTCAGGCTCCGCCTCTCAAGGCTCGCCCTCTCAAGGCTCGCCCTCTGAGGCTCGCCCTCGGGGGTCGCCCTCTGAGTCTCGCCCTCTGGGTGTCGCCCTCTGAGTGTCGCCCTCTCAGGCTCCGCCTCTCAGGCTCGGCCGTCATGGTTGCCGCCTGCTCAGCCCGGCATGCGGGCAGCCCTATCGCTCCGGTTCCACCCCTGAGTTGGCAATTGTCTGGGCCGCGTCAATCAACCCCAGGTGGGAAAGGCCCTGAGGCATATTTCCCAGGAAGTCGCCGCTGCCCGGGTCGATCTCTTCCGAGAACAGGCCGAGATCGTTGGCCAATTTGACCGATTCGTCCATCAAAGCGCAGGCCCGGTCCAGCTGTCCGGTATGGGCAAGGGCGGAGACAAGCCAGAAACTGCAAGCGACAAATGCACCCTCTTCGTCCGGCATCCCGGAATAGCGGTACACGCACGGCCCCCGCCTCAGCTCACCCACTACCGCTTCTATCGTGGCGGCCAGCTTCGGCCCGCGGTCGAAGCGAGTCCGGCCGGCCAGGAGCACGGCGGCATCGAGATCTTCGGTACCGGCATAGAAAGTGTAAGCCCGCCGGGTACTCGACCAGCAGTGCTCCCGCACCCACCGTTTGACTGCATTGGCCTCGCGGCGCCAGCGCCCGGTGTGGCGGCGCGGGAGCTCACCTCTGTCAGCCAGGTCGGCGGCCCGGTCGAGGGCCACCCAGCAGCCGATCTTGGAGATGGTGTAATGCTGGAGCGTCGGTAGTTCCCAGATCCCCGAGTCTTTTTGCCTCCACTTTTCGCAGCACTCGTCGGCCAGGCCGGAGATCAAGTCCCGTGTCCGGTTGTCGAGGATGTGGCCGGCATCGACGTAACGGTGCACCATGTCGAGCAGGTCGCCGTAAGTGCCGAGCTGGCTCTGGCCGGCGGCACTGTTGCCGGCCCGGACGGGCCCACTGCCCTGGTAGCCAGGTGCATTGAGCCTGGTTTCGCCACCGGACAGGTCGCCGTCGAGGGTGTAAAACACCTGCAGGTGCGGCTGGCTACGACGCAAGGCGGACAGCATCCAGGAAACAGACGCATGCACTTCCTCGTCGAGGCCCAGGTTGATAAACCGGTCGAGCGTAAACGAAGAGTCCCGGGCCCAGGCAAAGCGGTAATCCCAGTTTTTCGCGCCACCGAGCCGTTCGGGGAGCGAAGTCGTGGCGGCGGCGGCGATGGCCCCACCGGGTTCGTACAACAGCGTTTTGAGGGCCAGGGCCGAGCGAATGACGGCTTTTTTCCACGGCCCGTCGTAGTTTAGGAGGCTGGTCCACTGTCGCCATGACCTGATCGTCCGGTCTATCCTGGCGTCTATAGTGCCGGCCGGAGGCACGAATAGAGGCTCGTTGTCGGTGACGACGGCGGCGATAAGAGCCCGGGTGGCCGGTTTGCACTTCACCCGGCCCCTGACCTGACCTCTTCTGGCCACCTCAACTTGGGTTCCCTCGGCCACAACGGCCAGCATCTGGTCACCGATCGTTACCACCGGGACAGTGCGGTTCATGCGGGCTCTGGGAAAGCCGTGACCGAACCGGTCGCCCGGCACCAATTCCCAGACCATCTCGAGTTCACCGTCGAGGCCTTCGACTCGGCGGGCCAACTCTGTCCACGGCAGCCTCCCGGCCGCTCCTGAATTGAGCGAATCGGTTACCCGCACCCGGCCCCCGTCGCCGTCGTAAATGGTTTCGATCACGTTCGTGCCGGGAACGTACCGCCGCTTGGCCTGGCAGGCTACTGACGGTCGGAGCGCGAAAAACCCGCCCGACTTGGCATCGATGATGGCGGCACAGACGGGGGGAGCATCGATAGTAGGTACGGGCCACCAATCGACCCGGCCATCCGTGGCCACCAACGCCACCGAGCGGCCGTCGCCCAGCGCCCCATAATCCCGGATGGGCGCATATCCGTCGACGCGCTGACCTGTCCCCATCATTGGCCGCCCTCGAGGTCGTCCTCTGGCTATGCTGACCGACCGGCCTTAGTGGCCGCCGCCGACATGTATTGCCGGGTCTTTTCGGACGCGGTCCTCAATATGGCCAGCGCAAATGTCCGGCCCGTGGTGGGCAGGCTTTTCAGGAAGCTCGGGTCGAAGAAGCCTCCGGCGCGGTCGTGGAAACTGCCGTGGGCCCCGTGGTCGGCCTCCGCGTCTACTGGTTCGTAAAGGTTTACGGGGCGTCTGGAGCTGTCCGGAGTGGAAGTCAACTGGGCGTCCCAGGCGCTCAGGGCGGCGTACTGGTTGCCGAGCCCCGGGAACATGCGGCCCGCCGACACCAGCACCTTGTTCCACGAACCGACCACTTTGGTGCGGCCGTCGAAAGCCGTCTCGAGGATGAACCTGGCCGCCACCTCGGGTTCGTAAATTGGGGGGACGGGCTGAGGGTGACGGTCAAAGGTGGTCTCGCACCAGTCGAACTGCGGCGTGTTCACTGCCGGCAGGTGCACCATGCTCAACCGCACGTGACTGCCTTCGTGGATGAGCTCGGCCCTTACGGACTCAAAGAACCCGCGGCAAGCGAACTTCGACGAACAATAGGCGGACTGTAAAGGGATGCCGATGAACGCTAGAGCAGAGCCGACGTTGACAATGCTGCCCCGGTCCCGGGGTCGCATCTGTTTCAGCGCCGCCATCGTGCCCCATACTTGACCGAGGAACGTAACTTCCATGGCCCGTTGGAAATCGGCCGGTTTTACGTCCCAGGTGGGAGCGAAGACGGTGGTCATGGCGTCGTTGACCCAGACGTCAACCGGTCCCAGCTCGTCTTCAACCTGATGGGCAGCCGCATCCACCTCGTCGAACCTGCTGATATCGACCCGCAGGGGGAGGGCTCGTCCCCCCGCCTCTTTCACGTCGATAGCGGCGCCGTGCAGGCCGGCCTCGCCCCGCGCCAGGACGGCCACGTCAAAACCATTTCGAGCAAAAGCCTGGGCCGTGGCCCGGCCCACACCGGCAGACGCCCCTGTGATAACGACGATCTGGCGCTGCGCCACTCGTCATGCTCCTTTCGTTGCCGTCAGGTTCGTATGGTCAAAGTAGGCAAACCTGTTTGACCAGGCGCACCGACAAGGCGCGTCGCCAAAGCGCCTTGCCGGGCACCTGGCCCGGGCTCTGAGGCCCGGGCTTTGCCGACTGGGCCCTTTTGTGAGGCCCGGCCTAATGAGAGCGCCGCCGCCGCCGCCACGTCGCCCATCCCGCGGCTATAGCCCCGGCGACGCCGGCAATCATCTCGGGCCGGCTCAAGGGTGGCGCGGGTCGTTCCGCCCATGAAGTCTCCGGGGCGGCGCCCGGGCTCGGCATCGTCCCCATCAGTGCTCCATGGAGAAGTTCGGCCAGGTGCATGGCTTCCCTGTTGGCGCTGTCCAATAAGTGGACCTGAGTGCGGCAACTGAACCCATCAGCCAGAACCGCCGTTGTCTTCGATGTTTGGCGCAGCCGTGGCATCAGCACCTGTTCGGCGCACGCCTCGCTCACCTTCTTGTGACCCGGTTCGAAACCGAAGTTCCCGGCCAAACCGCAACAACCGCTGGCCAGCCGTTCGGCCCTCACGCCGGCAGACTCGAGCAAAGACCGGTCCGCGTCCCAGCCGAGGACAGCATGCTGGTGGCAGTGGACCTGCACTACGGCCGACCGGTACGCCTCGGGCACTTGCGGGGGTCGCCAACCCGGACTGTGCTCAGTGAGAAGTTCGGCCAGGGTGACGGTCTGCTTGCTCAGCAGCTTTATGGTGGCATCGTCGGGTAGCAATTCCGGCGCATCGCTGCGGAAAACGGCAGTGCAGCTCGGTTCCAGGCCGACGACCAGACCACCGCGGGCCACGTGGTCCGCCAGCGCACCGGCGGTACGGCGCAGAGCCCGGCGGGCCATAGATAATTGTCCAGTGGAGATCCAGGTCAGCCCGCAACAGAGCGGCGTTTCCGGGACTGTCACCTTCCAGCCCGCCGACTCGAGCAGTTCGACCGCAGCGCGACCGACGTGGGGATGGAAATGGTTGCTAAAGGTATCCGGCCACAGCAGCACTTCGCCCCGCGACGGTAATCCCGAGGGAAGGGAGGGGCCGCGGCTCGCCGCCCACTGCTGCAACGTTCGGGGGGCGAACAGGGGCAGCTCGCGGTTTTCGACGCCGGCCAGTAACGTGGCCAAACGGCTCAAACCAGGACCATGGCTCAGGGTGTTCACCACCGCGCTCATGTGCAGCGCCCCCACTGCCCGGGCCATAAGCGGGAGCCAACCGAGCACATATTGGTTTCGCGGCCGTACCCGGCCCTGCCAATAATGCGACAGGAACTCGGCTTTATAAGTGGCCATGTCGACGTTGACCGGGCAGTCGCTCTTGCACCCCTTACAGGCGAGGCACAAGTCAAGAGCATCCCTGACGGCGTCAGAGCGCCACCGGTCCTCGATGGGGCCGTCGTGGTGGCCGTTGAGCATCTCGAACAGCAGCCGGGCCCGGCCCCGAGTCGAGTGTTCCTCCTCCAGGGTCACCTGGTACGAAGGGCACATGACCGAGCCGTTAGGATGCCCTGCGCCGCTGTGCTGACGGCATTTGCCCACGCCCACGCAGCGGCTTGCCGCGGCGGCAAACGACCCACCGTCTTCGGGGTAGGCGAAGAACAGCGGGCCGAGACCTTCGGGTTTCCACGAACCACCGAGGCGCAGGTTTTCGTCGGGAGCAAAGGGGGCGACCACTTTCCCCGGGTTCATGCGGTCATCGGGGTCGAAGATGGCCTTGAATTGGCCAAACGCTTCGGACAGTTGCTCGCCGAACATCTTCTCGAGGAGCACCGCACGAGCCTGACCGTCACCATGCTCGCCCGATAGCGATCCCCCGTGGTGGACCACGAGGTCGGCGGCGCGGTCGAGGAAGCGCCGGTACTTGGCCACACCTTCGTCGGTGTAAAGATCGAACGGGATGCGGGTGTGCACGCAGCCTTGCCCGAAATGCCCATACAGAGCCGGCATAGTTTCATCGGCATAGCCGAACTCTTCGTAGAGCTTCTCCAGGTCGCGCAGGTAGGCGCCCAGCCCGTCGGGATGTACGGCCGAGTCTTCCCACCCCTCCCAGGTATCACGGTGCTTGGGGATATGCGCAGTAGCGCCGAGACCGGCCTCGCGAAGTTGCCACAATTCGTCTTCCTGGGCCGGGTCGTCGAAGAAGTACGCCCTCGGGCTGTGCTCGGTGTCCCTCATGGCGTCGAGCATGGCGTGGGCCTTGGCATCGGCGTCGCGTTGGTCATTGCCTCCGAATTGCACCAGAAGCCAGCCGTGCCCTTCGGGCAGGTCTCGCAGTGCTTCAGGGTGGATATGTTTTATGCGCTCGTCTTTGATAAGCCGGTTGTCGAGACCCTCGAGGGCGAGTGGCTCGTGGGGCAATATGGCAGTTACCGCGTCAGCGGCGCTGGCCACGTCCGGGTAGCCGAGGACGACCAGTGCCCGCGCTTTCACCACCGGCACGAGTTGGAGTTCGGCGTGCAGGACTGTCACCAGGGTCGACTCGCTGCCGACCAGTGCGGCGGCGACGTTGAAACCCTTTTCCGGCAATAGCGAGTCGAGGTTGTAACCCGAGACCCGCCGCGGTATCTCCGGGTAGCGTCGTCGCACCTCGTCCCCGTAGCGGGTGGCCAGCTGCCTCAATTGCTGGTAAATAACAGCCTGACGGCCACCGCCGTCCACCACCGCCTGGAACTCTTCCTCGCCGGTGGCGCCGCACCAAAAACGGGTACCGTCATAGCAGAGGACTTCGAGGCGCGTCGTGTTGTCGACGACCTTGCCGTAACTTTGCGCCGTCGCCCCGCAAGAGTTATTGCCGATCATCCCCCCCAATGTGCAGTTGAGGTGAGTGGCCGGTTCCGGGCCGTAACGAAGGCCATGAGGAGCCAGCTGGCGGTTGAGCTCGTCGAGGACGATGCCCGGCTGGATGACGCAACGGCGTCCGGCGGGGTCGACGGACACTAATTGGTTGCAATACTTGCTCCAATCGATCACCACCGCAGTGTTCGTGCATTGGCCGGCCAAACTCGTCCCTCCTCCACGGGAGACGACGGGTGCGCCATGGCCGCGGCAAACGGCGATGGCGGCCACGGCATCATCGACGCTCCGGGGCACGACAACCCCGATCGGTACCTGGCGGAAGTTCGAAGCGTCGGTTGAATACGCCGCCCGGCTACCAATGTCGAAACGCACCTCACCGAGGACGGCTTCTTCGAGGCCGGCGGCCAGCGCGGCAACGTCGATGGCGCCGGCGGTGTCCGGCCTTTTTACAACGGGTGCCGGCAGTTCCACTGTTGTCATGCGCGCAGTTCCCGAATTTTGTCCTTGAACAAGGTGGTGGCGATGGTGGCCTTGCGTGGCTGTCCGGAAAGAAAGGCTTTGGCAAATTTCTTGGCCTGTTCGTACGTCACCTTGCCCGGCATCGGGGGCTCGTCAGCGTTGACCGTCACATCCAGGAGCGCCGGGCCGTCATGGTTGAGGGCGTCTTTTATGGAGGTGTCCAGTTCGCCGACGTCGTCGACTCTTTTGGCCAGGAAGCCGCACGACGCCGCCCACGGGGCAAAATCGTTCCGGCGCTGGAACCGGACTCCGAACTCGGGGTACCCGAGCACCATCTGTTCCCACTGGATCTGGCCCAACTCGGCGTTGTTGCAAATAACCACCTTGATGGGCAGGTGGTACCGGGCCGCGGTAGCCAGTTCGGCCATCAACATGGCAAAGCCCCCATCACCGACAAACGCAATTACCTGTCGGCCCGGGAAGCCATGCTGCATCCCGATGGCATAGGGCAACCCCGGGGCCATGGTGGCCAGGTTGCCCGACAAGTAAAATTGGCGGCTGCCTTTGATGTCGAAATCTCTGGCCGCCCAGGTGGCGATCGTGCCCGAGTCGCAGGTCAGCACGGCGTCGTCGGCCGCGGCCCGGTCCACCGCCTTCATAAGGCGCTGAGGCTGGATGGGATTGGAGTCTGCACTTTCGAGAGCCGCCATCCGCTCGCGCCACTTGACCATGGACGCCTGCGCTCCGATGAGGAACGACCGGTCCTCCCTGCGCCCGACAAGCGGGAGCAGCGCCGCCAGCGTTTCTTTGGCGTCCCCCACGAGAGGGACTTCCGTGGCGATCCGGTTGCCGGCGCGGACAGGGTCCTGTTCGACCTGGACCACGTGGGCCTGGCCCGAAGCGGGCAGGAACTTGGTGTAAGGGAAGTTCGTCCCGACCATAAACAAGGTGTCGCATTCCTCGAGCGCTTCTTCGGAGGGCCGTGTCCCCAGGAGCCCGATCCCTCCGGTAGTAAGAGGATGGTCGTCCGGCACCACAGCTTTGCCTGGCAGCGTCTTTACCACGGGGCTCCCGAGAGCCTCAGCCAAGGCCAGGACTTCGGACCTGGCGTGAAGGGCCCCTGCACCCACGAGCATCACCGGGCGGTTGCCAGCGTTCAAGACGTCGGCGGCGGCCTGGAGGTGCTCTTGACGAGGGAGGCCGGGAGCGGGCAGGTACACCGGGGCCGTCGATATGTTGGTGGCTGGGCCGACGGCGGCAAATGGCGCCTCGCCGGCGGGAGCGATCTGGACGTCGTTCGGGATGGTCAGGTGGGCCACACCGCGGCGGGTAAGGGCGTGACGGACCGCTATGTCTACCAGAGTGGGCAGCTGGGCCGGCACCATGACGACCTGGTTGTACTCGGCCACATCGAGAAATAGGCGGTCCGTGGCTACTTCTTGCTGGTACCCGGTACCGAGCATCTGCGTTTCCTGCATACCCGTAATCGCCAGCACCGGGACGTGGTCCAATTTGGCGTCGTACAGCCCGTTCATCAAGTGAACGGCCCCCGGCCCGGAGGTGGCCAGGCAAACACCGAGCCGTCCGGTGGCCTTGGCGTAGCCGCAAGCCATGAAAGCAGCCGCTTCTTCGTGCTGCACAAGCAGGAACTGGACACGGTCGGAGCAGCGGCGCAGGCCCTCCATCAAACCGTTTATGCCATCACCCGGAAGTCCGAACACAGTATCGACACCCCAATCGGCCAAGCGATTAATGAGGTCCTCGGAGGCAATAGCGCCCATGGAGCAGTCCTTTCCTGATCGTGTCCTGATGGTGTGACGACAGCGGCCGGACTTCCACCTGGCCCGGCCGCCGGGGGAGCGGGAACCCTTACAACGGTTGTACCCAAGGTAAGCCCGTTCCTCACCTCGCCGGGCCATTACGCGGCCATGCTGCTGCCGCCCCCCATCTGACCTGGGGGTTCGCCCTTCGGGGGCGGGCCCGACGAGGGTGACCAGAGCGGCGTCAGATGTTTACGCCGGACATGAGGGGGGTACCTGCTCGGGCGTAAACCCGACGGGCGAGACGACGCCCGCCTGAACTAAGCGAGGACGTAAATGTACAAAGGAGCCGGTACAGGCCTAATAGGCCTTGGTATCGTCCTGGTGGTCGTGGGGGCGATACTGGACTACGCCGTCACCGTGACCACGACTGGGCTAAACATCAATACGGTTGGTGTGATCTTGCTAATAGTTGGAATTTGTTGTGTTCTTATAGGCGCCATCGTTTTCGGCGTGGGGTCGTTCAGGCAGACGACCATGCACGAAAATGTCCGCAACCTGCCTGACGGGGGCCAGGACAGGGTCATCCAGCAACGCGATACCTTCTAAAACACCTAGCGCTTCACCCCGGCGGCCGACGGTTCTTCCTGAGCCGTCGGCCTTTTCGCGTCTTTGCCGGCGCGCTCGGAGACGTCTGCAGTGGCCACGTCGACGAGGTAGGTCTTCCTCGTCAGTAGCAGCAGGACGCCGGCGGCCAACAAAGGGACGAGCATAACTATGAACGTGTACTCGAGCCCCCGACCGGCGATAGCTTCGAGGCGCCGGTTGGTGGAAGCGGCCGCACCGGCAGCAGGCCCACCGAAAACGGCCGAGACGTATCCGAACAATAGGGGCGCAAAGCTCTGCAGTATGTTGCGGGCAAAAGTTCGTACCGCTTCAGCCCGGCCCCAAAGGCCCGACGGGACGACGTCGAGGCGAGCGGCATCGAGCGGGGGGTCCGGGGCGGCTACAAAGCCGGCCGCGATAGCAAAAAAAGGCAGTGACACCAGGATATTGCCGCTCACCAGCCCGGGCAGGAAGGCGATGGCCCCGGCCACAAAGGCCACGCCGGCGACCAGCAGGCGGGCGTCCGCCCGACCCTTGCGGATCAAGTTGTCCGCCAGACGACCGGAGTAGAGGGTGCCGGCTATGCCCCCGGCGCCGGCGGCCACCAGGATGAAAACCACCAGAGTTTGGCTGACCCCATAATGGGTCTCGGCAAAAAGTACGGCAAACGCTTGTAACCCGGCCAGGAAGAAGTAGCCGAGCGCCGAAGCCGCGATCAATACCAGGTTGCTGGGTACCCGCAAGACGTACCAGGCGGCGGCACGCGGAGACATGCGGGCCGGATCTTGACGAAGGACCAATTTGCTGTTGGCCCGGACTTCCTTCAGTTCCCGAGCCTGTTTGCGCACATCTGCGGCATCGGCCGTGACGAGGTCGTCGGGCTGAGGGCTCTCATGGGCGGGGAAGGCGGAGGTCGGGCCTTCGGTCTCGACCTCTTCGGCGGACTTGATCTCTTCGGCTCCCGGGTAAAGCCAGCTCTGGCCGCCACGGGCGGGCTCGGGAAGCAACCGCCACAGCAGGACGGCCAAAACCGCGTTCGGGACGGCCAGCACCAACAAAGGCACCCGCCACCCGACAAGGGCGCCCAACTCGGCTGAGACGACCAGGCCGACGCCGGTCCCGACCAATTCTCCTGTCAGGACCAGGCCGAATATCCGAGAGCGGTCCTCGGCAGGGAACAGGTCTCCTGTAAGCGAGGTGATGATCGGGCCCGACGCTGCCGTGACGATGCCCAGGGCAAAGCGCGTCGCCAACAGCATGACGTACCCTTGCGCCAGGCCTGACCCGACCATGCATACGGCTCCTCCCGTCACGGCCCATGACAGGAGCGTGACCCGCCTGGACCGGTCAGCCAGGACGCCGACCGGCAAGCAGGCCAGAGCCCCAACCAAAGCGGTAACCGTGGTGAGAAGGCCGAGTTGTGTGTTGCCGATCCCAAATGCCTTCTCCAACTGGCGGGCCAGGGCACCGACACTTCCGACGTTGGCTCCTTGCACGGCCAATACGCCGGCAAGCAAGATCACGACGCGAAGACGCGCCGGGCCGCCTGCGCTTTCCGTTACACGCTCAACTAGCGTCGAAAGGTCGGCCTGGACGGGCTCGAGCGGGCGCAGGCCCTAGTGATACCCACAGGGCCGGTGGCGAAACGGGCGCAAATCCCGTTCCCCCGGTCGGGTAACTCAAAATCAGCACCGGAAAGGGCAACGGGAAATAAGCTCTTTTTAGTTTGTGCCCGCCCTGCCGCAAAAGGGCTGATCTGATTGCGTTCGTCGGCCGATTGCGTTAGTCATGAGGCGGGTCAGCCCCCCAGGCGGCGCCAGGCCTGCCTGGGCAGCACTGCTTTCAGGGTTCAGAGCCGGCCGCTACCGGCTCATACTTCTATGGGCAGGGTCTCGACCAGCCCGGTGACCTCGATAACGCCCCGGACGATAGGCGACGGGTTGCGCAGTTGCACCGAGGCGACCTTCTGAGCTGCAGCCAGCAACACGGCCAGGCCTGAACTGTCGATGAACTCCAGGGCTCCGAGGTCGAAGACGAGACGCTCGAGATCTGGGCTCATGGCCTGGTCGACGAGCTCCTGGACGTTAGATGCGTTCGACATGTCGACTTCGCCGCGGACCCGTACCACGAGGATGTTAGGCCCCTCGTGCCAATGCTCGACCGAGACCTCTGCCCCCTCCAGGCTCGGGCTCTTGTCCTCTTCTCGTTCGTCTGCTCTCTCGTCGTCCATGGCCACCCCGGGATCGCCGTGCCGTCTCGAGTGGCATCGGCCATCGAGGTGTGGGCAACCCTGGTGAGAGGTTAGCAAGAGCGCCCTAAGGAGACGATACGGCCGCACAGCTGCACTATTCGCTGTGGCCGTTCAGATCTTCGACCATGACAGCCTCCACCCCCGGGATCTCGGACAAAGCCGCCGTAAGCTCGAAGAGCCCGGACTTGCCGTGCACCTGGAGGGTTAGTTCCGTCAGGATCCGCCCGTCTTGTGCTGTCCCGTCCTGTCCTGGCCCATCCTGTCCTGGCCGGCCCGGCTTTCCGTCATCTGGACGGTCGGTGGACAAACTATCGATCGTGAAGCCACGGGCCGTGGCCGTACCGAGCAAGGTACCCAGAATGCCCTGGCCCTGGGGGTAACGGGCTCTGACCGTAGCCACGGCGGGCCCCGCGCCAGGCAGCCTCGGCGCCAACCATTTGAAGGCGGTCGTTACCAGGAAGTAGATGGCCGTCGTTAATGCTGCGAGCACCGGAAGGCCGGCCCCGGCGGCTGACCCCACAGCGGCGGTAACCCAGACTCCGGCGGCCGTCGTCAGGCCGTGAACGGAGCCGCGGCGCACGAAGATAAGGCCGGCGCCGAGGAACCCGATACCGGTCACGATCTGAGCCGCGACCCGGGACGGATCCAGTACCACCCGGCCAGGTGCCAGCACATCGTTGAAGCCGTACTTGCTCACCAGCATGAAGAGGGCGGCACCCACACCCACCAGGGTGTAGGTCCGCAGGCCGGCGCTCTTCTGGCGCACTTCTCGCTCGATGCCGATAAGTGCAGACAGCACGAAGGCCAGTCCGAGCTCGCCGAGCTGAGCCCACCCCTCTACGTTCGGCGCCCCGGCCACGCTCGGCGAAGCGGCTGCCAGCAGCGCGGATCCCGGGTTGGCGAGACCAACATGCGCCAGCCAGGCCCCGTTCACGCTCATAACCAGAAATTAGAAAGCACAGGCAAAGCCACCCGCGCCGGCTTCAAGGTCTCGAACCAGGACCGGGCGAGGGTGGCTTCCCTGTCGGCACGCAACGCTACCATTACCAAGAACTAACTGGCCTGGCACTGGCAGCAACTAACTGGCCGAGCTTGCCGTTCGGGCGCTCACCAGTAATACCAGCGCCCGCCGCCACTGCCGGCTCGGAAAGCGAAACCGGCCAGCCAGAAGACAAACACGATAGCAGCGATGATCCAGAGGAAATGCAGGGTGAATCCCAAGCCCAGGAACAATAGGGCGAGCAGCAATACGAGGGCCAGCAATAACATCGATCGGTCCTTTCTACTGTTTGGGTAAAGGGAGTACCAGTCCGGAGCCTCTTTGGCTCATAAGCTCACGGTTGGCCATTACCCAGCCGACAACCCGTTCATACCCCCTTCAAACGGATGCCACACATCTCCGGGCTTCCAGCGCCTGTCCTGCCTCGTGATCGGGGCCAGGAAAGGACAGCTGCCAGCTCTCCGGAGTTTATCGAGCTTTCTTTCCGTTCGGCGGTACGAGTCGTTTATAGATCAAACAAATCAGGGTATGTGTTTGCACCAAGTGGGCTGCTGATGGGCGGTAAGTGTTGGGCACAAGCTCACCGGCGGAACATTGAAAAGCGGCAAGCAAAGGGATGGGTGAAGAGTAAATGACAGCGCGCGTTGCTGTAGCCCGAGAGCCCGATCGCGGCACAACTGAAACTACGGTGCCAGGCCGGCTCGACCGCTTACCGTGGTCACGCTGGCACTGGCTGGTGTTGATCGGGCTGGGGACGGTGTGGATCCTCGACGGGCTCGAGGTCACCATCGTCGGCGCCGTTGGGAGCACGCTCACCATGAAGGGGAGCGGCATCACAATCAGCACGGCACAGGTGGGTACTGCCGCCGGTGTCTACGTGGCCGGCGCATGCGTCGGCGCTCTCTTGTTCGGGCACCTCACGGACCGCTATGGCCGGCGCCGCCTTTTCCTGGTGACCCTGGGGCTGTACCTCATCGCCACCGTCTTGACGGCTACATCCCAGGACGCCTGGATGTTCTTCATCTTTCGGTTCCTCACCGGCATGGGCATCGGGGGCGAGTACTCCGCCATAAATTCGGCTATCGATGAACTTATCCCGGCCCGCGTGCGAGGGACGGTCGACCTTCTGGTAAACGGCTCGTACTGGGTCGGGACTGCGGTCGGAGCGGCGGCCACACTGGTGCTTCTGGACCCCAGAGTGCTGGCGGTGGACCTGGGGTGGCGGGTTTGCTTCTTCATGGGCGCCGTGCTCGGGCTGGGCGTCCTGATCGTCAGGCGACATCTGCCGGAGAGCCCGCGCTGGCTCTTTACGCACGGGCGGTCCGAGGAGGCCGATCGCATCGTCGATGACATCGAGCGGCAGGTGCGCGAGTCGACCGGTCGAGAGCTGGAGGATCCCGGGGAGGCCATCAAAGTACGGCAGCGGCCGCCGGTCAGCTTCGTGGAGGTAGCGCGAGTCGTCTTCGGCAGTTACCCGCGCCGGTCCGTCCTCGGCCTGTCGCTGTTCGTGGGGCAGGCGTTCCTGTACAACGCCGTCTTCTTCACGTATGCGCTTGTCCTCACGACCTTCTACCACGTGTCGTCTTCCTCCGTGGGCTACTACCTCATCGCCTTCGCCGTGGGCAACCTGCTGGGACCGTTGATACTGGGCCGTCTTTTCGATGTGGTCGGCCGACGCCCGATGATCGCCGGGACGTACCTCTCTTCCGGGGCGTTACTGGCCATTACGGCCTGGCTATTCGACCGGGGCGACCTGACTGCGTTCAGCCAGACCGTGGCCTGGGTGGTGATCTTCTTCCTGGCTTCGGCGGGCGCCAGTTCCGCCTATCTGACGGTTAGCGAGATTTTCCCTATGGAAACAAGGGCGTTGGCCATCGCTTTTTTCTACGCCATCGGCACCGGCCTCGGCGGCATTATCGGCCCCGTTCTTTTTGGCCAGCTTGTTGCCACCAAGCGCCCGGGTGACATGGCGATCGGATATTTGATCGGCGGTTGCCTGATGGCTGCGGCCGGTTTGGTCGAGGTTTTCCTCGGCGTCGACGCCGAACAGCAGAGCCTGGAGGACATCGCGGCGCCGTTGTCGGCGACAGAGGAGACGACGGCGGGAGAAGAAACGACGCCGGCCGCGCCAGCCAGGACCGCGGCTCGCCCTGCCCCCAGCCCGGTGGGCCCGTACCCACCGCCGTGGCGGCGCTTCGGGCAGGCCGCCTGGTCACCCCGGCCGCAAGCGTCGCTTTACCCGCGCGACGACCCCTACCTGGGCCGGGAGGTCGACGCCATCGTCGACATGGTGAACAGTGCCGGCCCGATGTCGCCACTGCAGCTCTCGCGAGCGGTGAGGGCTCAATACTGGGGGCCAGGCCGGTTCCGTATGGCCGTCCGTTCGGCGATGGCGGCGGGGCGTATCCGCCGGGTGGGGCGCAACCGGCTGGCCGCTGGCTCTCAGACTGCCGACGTGCCCGCTGCGGGAGCCCACCAGAGGCCCTGAGTTACCGGGTTGTTTCTTAGCCCGGTTCCTCGGCCCGGTTGAGCATCGAGCAGACGTATGAGGTTCGGCTCACGTGGTCCGCGACGCGAGGATTGTGCGCGCTGGGGTAACGATAGGAGCACCTACCGCGCACAGTCCCCGCGTGCTGGCCGAGGCTGAGGTCACTCCCGCCAGGGCAAACCTGGGCGTGCGAACGCTCCGCCCAGCCTCAGGCCGGCAAGCTCAGGCCGGCGAGGGCTCCGCCCAACCGGTCTCGGGCTGCCGGCTGTCGGCGCCCTGCCCCGCCCCCACCGTCTCCCGGCTGCGGGTACCGACCACGTTGTAGACGAAGTCGCGCTGGCGCACCAGCGTCAGTGCACAGACGGCGCCGACAAAGGCGATGATCGCCCCAATGACCATGAGCACGTTGAAAGTATGCGAGAAGCCGATGCGGTAGGCGTGCAACAACACCGCCTCGGCTTGCGCCGAGGGTATGGCTGCGGC
Organism: Acidimicrobiales bacterium; assembly: GCA_035502515.1. GTDB lineage: Bacteria > Actinomycetota > Acidimicrobiia > Acidimicrobiales > Palsa-688 > Fen-671. The sequence goes on along the minus strand of DATJUH010000099.1, from coordinate 48,107 downwards.
GGCCTCCCGGACGCCGCCGGACTGCATGGCGCCGGCCAGTTGCTCCCCGCCCCGGCGCAACACTTCGCGGCCCACAGCAGTGGCGGAGAGCACGGCCGTGGTGTGCTGCTGGATCTGGTCGGCAAACACGGCGCCGAGGCCGGCGATGCCGGTGGCGATGCCCACCTGACGGAACGTCGAGTTGGCCCCGGCGGCCATCCCGCTTCGCTCGACCGGCACCACGGCCACCGATGCTGACGCCAGGACGGGGTTGACCAGGCCGATCCCCACCCCGGTGAGCACGAACCCCGGTAGCAGGCCCGTCCAACCCGATGAAGGCGTGGTGGTGGCCATTAGCAGCATCCCGGCGCCGCACAGCAACAGGCCCAGGCTCAAAGGGAAGCGGCTCTGGACCTTTACGGTCAACTTGCCGGCTATGGGGGCCACGATGAAGGCCATCACGGTGATCGGCAGGAAGCGCAGGCCGGCAGCCAGCGGGCCGTAACCCAGGCCGTCCTGGATGTAGAAGGTGATGTAGAGGAAGAGCGCAAATATCGATGCGGCCAATGTGAAGGCGGCCAGCGAGACCCCCGTCATGGCTGGTCGCCGGAACAGGCTCAGGTCGAGCATGGGCTGGCGCACTCTCAGCTCGTTCACGATGAACGACGCCATCATTACGGCGCTGATGCAGAACAGGACCAGGATCTTGGTGCTGGTCCAGCCGTCGTCGTTACCTCTGATGAGCCCGAGGACGAGAGTGAACAACGACACCGAGAAGAAGATCACGCCCAACCAGTCGATCCTGCGTCCCGTCGGGTCGCGCGATTCCTTGATCTTGGCCAGGGTGAGCACAACGGCGAGGACGCCGATGGGGACGTTAACGAAGAAGATCCAGCGCCATCCCACCCCGCTGGTGAGCGCCCCGCCTACCAGCGGCCCTACCGCCACCGCGCCGCCCAGGACGGCGCCGTAGATGCCGAAGGCCGTCCCCCGGTCGCGGCCCTGGAATGCGGACGCTATGAGGGCGACGGAGGTGGCGAACATAACCGCGCCTCCCGTACCTTGCACGCCCCGGGCAATGTTGAGCATCAACGGAGTAGTCGACAGCCCGCACACCAACGACGAAACGGTGAAGATGGCGAGCCCGATGGCGAATACCTCCCGCCTGCCCCGGATGTCGCCGATAACACCAGCCGTGAGCAAGAGGGCGGCGAGCGTGAGGGAGTAGGCGTCCACCACCCATTGCAGGTCGCTGAAGGACGAGTGCAGCGAGCGCTGGATGGCGGGCAGCGCCACGTTGACAACGGTTATATCGAGCAGGAGCATAAAAGTGGCCGTGCAGACGGCCATCAGCGTCCACCACTTGCGTTCCAGTGCTGGCATGGTCAGCCTCGCTTCCTGACCCGCGCCAAACGGACGTGACTGGTGCGGGAAGGGCTGGGTTAAGGGTCGGTCCCACTTGTACGGTACCTGATACGTGTGACAAAAACCCCGGGCGGCTCGGGCTCGGAGGTGGGGGCGTCACCCATCCGGCCTGCGTGCCCAGGTAGCATCGGCGAGGATGAAGGCCCCAAAGGGCGGGCGCCGCACGGCGGCGGCTGTAGTTACCTCAGTTTTAGTCTTGTTGGCAAGCGCGTGCGGAGGCGATGCCAAGCCTGCCGCGGTCAAGTCGTCGACCTCGACCTCGTCGACGACCAGGGCCACTACCACCACGACAGCCCGCAAGGCGCATGTCAAGGCCAGCCCGGCTACCACCGGGACGCACCACCGCAAGGCTGCTCTGGCTGCCGATAAAGACCCTCTCTGCCCGCTGACTGGCCTGCCCGCTCCCGGGGGGCGCGTCCCGCACCGCGCGGCGCTGGCCGTGAAGGTGGAGAACCTTCCCCAGGCCCGGCCCCAATGGGGCCTCGACAAAGCCGACATCGTCTTCGAAGAGCCCGTTGAGGGCGGCATAACCAGGTTCATCGCGGTTTACCAGTGCGGAAGTGCGGACCGCATCGAGCCGGTGCGTTCGGCCCGGCTGGTCGACCCGAAGATCCTCGAACCCATGGGCAGGATGCTGATTGCCTATTCCGGCGGCATCCAGTGGGCCGTTGACGATATCGATTCGCGGACGTCGCTGTTGAGTGACGTCGGCGCCTATAAGGCCGGCGGTGCCTATTGGACCGACCCGGACCGCTACGCCCCCCACAACCTGGAGACGTCGACCTCGGCCCTCTATGCGGCGGCGGCGGCGTTGCATTACCCGGAGAAGCCTCCTACGGCCATCTTCAGCTACGGCCCCCCCGTTCTCGGTGGCGACCCGGCCGCCGTCGTCAACATGTACTTCCCTCTCGACGTCACGACCTGGACGTGGCACAAGGACACGGGGCTCTGGTACAGGTCCTACTCGGACACGGGCCCAGCCGTGCAGGGCGACGGCGCTCAGATAACGGCGTCAAACGTGGTCGTGATGTTCGTGCTCGAACGCCCGACGCCGTACATCGAGGACGACACCGGTGCGCACGAGAACGACCTCGCCCTGAAAGGCACCGGGCCCGCCTTCGTGTTCCGGGACGGCACTGTGTTCTACGGGCACTGGGAACGACCGAAGCTTGACTACCCGGCCGTGTTCATCGACGGTAAAACGGGGGCCAGGATCACGCTTACTCCCGGGAACACCTGGGAGGAGCTCGTGCCTTACGGCGAGAAGGTCGCCGTCACCCCCTGACCTCTTGAAGTGGCGCCGGTGGGCGCCCTCCGGCCCCTGACCGTCACCTCCCTGAGCAGCTGAAGCCCGGGCCGGTCCCAGCGCGGCTTCGTTCCGCGCCCATCGCCTGTTTGCCCGCGCCCGGAATCGGGTAGTGCGACTGCAAGCGCTTGCGCCCGCCAGCGCTTGCGCCCGCCAGCGCTTGCGACGAATGTAGACGCTCTGAGGAGCGCGGGATGGCCGAGCGGGTCACCATATTCGAAGTAGCCCGGAGGGCCGGGGTCTCGGCTTCGTCCGTGTCGCGGGCCCTCGACGGCAAGGCGGGGCGCGGCGCAGAGGGTGGCGACTGGTCTTACCCCTTGTTGCTCTTGGCGTGTTGGTGGCCACGCTGCTCCAGGGAGCCGCCGGCGCCTCTCCGTTGACAGCCGGTGGGGCCAACTCGGTGCTCAATTTCCAAGGTGGTTTCAGCCCTTCGCACCGGGTGACATTGATAAGCATCGCCAAGGACACCTGGGGTTTCTACAGCCGCGACATCGACCCGGCCACGAACTTGCCCATCGACAACCTCACCTTCGCCGGCGGGTCAGCCACACCGACGGCAGACGGCACTTATACGTCGGCGGCCGACGTCGGTGTCTACCTGTGGGCCGTGGCCACAGCCTACGACAGTCGATGATAATGGCCGCGCTCGACAATGCCCTCGAAAATCGGGCCATGCAACGGCACTTCGCCGCCGACACCGCTGTACCCTGGGCGGCCCAGCTCTACCTGTCCGTAACCAAGCTGGCTATCTGATGAAGCGACCAATTGGGGCCGTCGTCGGCACTGCACTGCACTGCACCGCACTGCACTGCACTGCCCGGCCGCCGAAGCCTGACCCCCACACTGTTCCTTTTCCCCACAACCACGTCATAATCACGGAACGGCATTGACTGAATTGAAGCCCATGGACAACTTGCGCACTTGCAGCTATTACGGGTCGGGCCCCGGCCCGTGCGGCACCGAAGTGGGCGAGCACCCGCGGACTGGTCCGAGCGGCGGACTCGAGGCAGAGCCTGGGCACGGAAGGGCGGTGAGTGAAGCCACGTTACGCCCCGGACAAAGTGAGAAGTCTCATCCTCACGCCCTGGGCCGGCCTCGCTCTCACTGTCTTCCTGCCCAGGCTTACGCCTGGCTATAGCCACGTAGGGCGAAGAGATGGCCGGCCTCGCCTATAGTCCCGGGCATTATGGATGACCACCACAAGGTTGCGCTGGTAACCGGGGGAGGTACGGGCATCGGCAGGGCCAGTGCGCTGGCGCTGGCCCGTCTCGGGTACATGGTCGTAGTGGCCGGACGGCGCCGAGGTGCACTCGATGACGTCGTAAACGAGGCCGCCGGTTTAGGTGCCGAGATGAAGGCGGTTACTGCCGACGTGAGCGACCCTGGCTCGGTTGAGTCACTCTTTGGCCAGCTCGACGGTTCCTTCGGTGGCCGGCTGGACTGCCTGTTCAACAATGCCGGGGTGGGGGCACCACCGAGCGGCATAGAAGACTTGTCCTACGACCAGTGGACGGCAGTGATAAATACCAATCTCACTGGCGCTTTTTTGTGCACGCAGCACGCATTCCGCCGAATGAAGGTTCAGCAACCCCAGGGCGGGCGGATAATAAACAACGGTTCTCTGGCGGCGTACGTCCCGAGGCCGAACTCCGCACCCTACACGGCGTCCAAGCACGGGATAACGGGCCTCACCCGGGCTACCGCGCTCGAGGGGCGGTCTTACAACATCGCTTGCGGCCAGATCGACATCGGCAACGCCGCCACCGATATGTCCGCCATGACAGGACCGCAACAGCTGCCGGGTGGGGCCAGCTCCGCCGAGCCCCGGATGGACGTCGAGCACGTTGCCGATGCCGTTGCCTATATGGCGCAGCTGCCACTCGACACCAACGTCTTGTTCCTGACGATCATGGCCACGACGATGCCATTCGTCGGAAGGGGATAGGACCGGCATAGGCCGGGTCCCTGAGAATTGTGTAACGGTCCCCGCCTTGATAGCCCCGTCCATCGTCCGGCTGGCATGATGGAGCGGGCAAGGCCTTCGCCCGGCCTACAAGGCGCTTCCAGTGGCTACACATATCCTGCTGATCGACGACGACTCCAATATCCGCGCCTCGCTCGGGATGCTCCTGCGGCGGGAAGGGTACGCCGTGTCCGAGGCGGGCAGTGGGGAAGACGGCCTGGAGAGCTTCCGCGACGGCGGGGCCGACGTTGTGCTCGTTGACCTGCTGCTCCCCGACCTGGACGGTTTCGAGGTCACCCGTCAACTGCGCCGAGCCAGCGACGTGCCCGTGATAATCGTCTCTGCCCTGACCGGTACGCGGGACATTGTCGAGGGCCTAGAGGCCGGAGCCGACGACTACCTGACCAAGCCCGTGATGTCGAAAGAGCTCTCGGCGCGAATTCGAGCGCTCATGCGCAGAGCGCAGGTTGGTTCCCGGGACGGCGTCGTCCTTCTCTTCGGGGATGTGGAAATCCAGCCGGAGGCGGGCGTGGTCCGCAAGAACGGGGCCGAGGTGTCCCTTACGGGCACTGAGTTCCGGTTGTTGTGCGAGTTGGCGGCGAAGCCCGGCTGGGTGCTGAGCCGGCCTCAGCTCCTGAACCGGGTCTGGGGCTACGACTATTTTGGTGATACGCGCCTTGTAGATGTGCACGTCGGGCGGTTGAGGACCAAAATCGAAACCGACCCTTCCAAGCCGGAATTGCTCCTGACCGTGAGGGGCCTCGGTTACAAGCTGCAGGCGCCGTGACCCGGGGCTCTGCGGCTGCACCAGTTGCTGCGTCTGCGCCAGCGACCTCGGCCCCGCCCGGCCAGAGCCCCGGCCCGGGTTTCGACGGCGAGGCCATTGGCTCGCCCCGGCCCGAGGCTGCGCCTTCCCAGCCCCGGCCCGACCAGCCCCGGCCCGACCAGGCCGCTCCCGACCAGGCCCGTCCCGACCAGGCCGCTCCCGACCAGCCCGGGCCGAGCCAAGCCCGTAGTGACCCGCCCGGTGCTGAGCCCGGCCGTCCCGGCCGGGTGGCGTGGTGGCACCGGCCGCGACCCCGGCTCGGGCTGAGGTCGCGGGTAGCCCTGGCCTTCACCGCCGGGGCGGCGGTACTGTCGGCTGCTCTCTCGCTGACAACATTCGGGCTGGTGCACCACTACTTGCTCGGCGAGCGACAGGCTACCGCCATCCACGAGACCTACGCCCACGCCAGGGTCTTGAAGCGGGACCTGGCGTACGCGGGTGGGAACCTCGGGGAGGCCCTTTCCTCTCTCATCGGCGCCCAGGGCACGGTGACCCTCGCCTATCGCCAGGGCGAGTGGTACTCGGCTTCGGTCTCGCTGGGGGAGTCGTTGGAGACGTCGAGGCCGGCCAGCCTGCCGGCCGCGCTCGTAAAGATGGTCAGCGACGGTACCCCGGCCAGCCAGCGAGTCATGGCGCAGGGCCAGCCGGCCATCGTGGTCGGAGTCCCGCTCGAATCGGTCCATGCCGACTACTTCGAGATCCAGTCGCTGAGCGACCTGAACAACACGCTGACCCTTCTGGCTCTGGTGCTGTTCTGTTGCTCGGTGGCCACGACGGTTGGTGGCCTGCTCGTCGGAAGGTGGGCCAGCGGGCGGTTAGTGCGGCCTCTGCACAGCATCGCCGATGTCGCCGCCGCCATCGCCGGTGGCTCGATGGACCAGCGCCTCACGCCCTCTGACGACCCTGACCTCTCCGTACTGGTGGCTTCGTTCAACGAGATGGTCGCCGCCCTGGAGGAACGCATCAAACGAGACGCCCGGTTCGCCTCGGATGTGAGCCACGAGCTGCGGTCGCCGCTGACCACCGTCCAGGCCACTGTCGAACTGTTGGAGTCATCACGGGCATCCCTGCCGCAGGACAGCCGCCGGGCGCTCGACCTCTTGAGCGCCGAGATCGGCCGTTTCTCTGAAATGGTCCAGGACCTGCTGGAGATCTCCCGGTTCGATGCCGGAGCCGCCCACCTCGACCTCGAGGAAATTCCTTTCGACGACCTGGTGGTCAACACTGTTGCCGCCTATAGCCACGGCACGGTACCGGTGACGGTAACGCCGCAGGCGCACGGCACCTGGCTGCTCGGGGACCGCCGCCGCTTGCAACGGGTGCTCGTCAACTTGCTCGACAATGCCAAGGCGCATGCGGGCGGGGCCGTGGACGTACGGGTGGACAGGCGCGGCAACGAAGCCGAGGTGACGGTCGAAGACTTCGGTCCCGGAGTCCACCCCTCTGAGCGGGTCGCCATATTCCAGCGCTTCTACCGGGGAGCGGCGGCCGGCCGCCGGTCGGGGAGCACCGGGACGGGTCTGGGGTTGGCCCTGGTGGCCGAGCATGTCAAGGCGCACCACGGCAAGGTGGACGTAACTGACCGGCCCGGCGGCGGTGCTCGTTTCGTGGTCCGCTTGCCGATTGTCTCGGTGGCATGGCCCGATGGCGCCTAAGAGCATGAGCAGGTTGGCCCGCGCCGGGGCCTTTGTCGTCGCCCTGGCTGCCGTGGGCGGCGTCCTGGCCGGTTGCGGGGTGGGCGCACAGAGTGCCCCTCAACCACTGGACCCCAAAGCCGTGCCGTACGGCCTCCTCCGCCCTACCTCCTCGCCGAGCACCTCCGTCCCGGGGCTGCCCAGCGCCAGGGTCACGATTTATATGGAAGGCGAAAGCGGGCGACTGGTGCCGGTGCGCCGGGTCGTACCCTGGCCGGCGACCATTTCCGCCATCTTGACCCAGCTGGCGGCCGGCCCCACCGGTCGAGAGTCGAGCCGGGGTCTTGTGAGCCCGGCCTCGTCAGTGGGCCCGTTCCGCGTCGGGCCGGTGCGCGACGGTGTGGTGCTCATCGACCTGCCGGTCTCCTTCGAAAGCCTCGGGGGCCAGGACCAGCAAGTCGCCGCCGCTCAAATCGTGTTCACGGTAACTACGTTCACCGGTGTCAGGGGAGTGGAGTTCCTGGTTGGCGGTCAGGCGGCCCAGGTACCCTCCGGAGACGGCAGCCTCACGCGAGGACCGTCGACCAGACGGGACTACTTGGCCCTGGAAGGCTGAGCTGATGGCGGCGCTGCCTCGCTAGCTTTCGGAACGGCATAAAAGTCGCCGTCCTTCCCCCTTGCCGGGCCCGGATCGATGCGCCTCGGCTCGGAGCCGCGCTGGCGCCGGCCGCATACCCCCGTAACCAGCGTCCGAGAAATCGTTACGAAGCTGTTACACCCTTTTCACAACTGCATCACGCGCGCTCGAAAGAATACGTTCTGCAGGACCTGCAAGGGTCGGCTCAAGTGGTCCTGTGCAAAGCGAACGCGCCCGTCCATAAAGACCAGGAGCCAAGGAGATACAACAATGAAAATTATTGGAGCCGGACTACCTCGCACCGCCACCCTCACCCAAAAGGTGGCCCTGGAAATGCTCGGTTTTTCGCCGTGCTACCACATGGTAAATGTGTTGGGCGACCTCGGCAAAGTGCCTCGCTGGCAGGAGGCTCTCGAGGGCAGGAGCGAGTGGGACGACATTTTCCGAGATTTTCAGGCCACGGTCGACTGGCCGGGCGCGTTCTTTTACCGGGAACTGATGGAGGTTTATCCGGACGCCAAAGTCCTGCTGAGCGTGCGGGGCGGCGAAGCGTGGGAGCGCAGCATGGGCGAGACCATCTGGGGCATTTTTTATGGCGATATGCTCATCCACGACCTGTCCACGGCGTGGGCGCGGGTGGACCCGGGATGGGCCTCCTATATTTCGCTCATGAAAGCCATGTGGCAAAAGAGCGGCCTGTTGGCGGGCGAGGCGGAAGGCGCGGGGACAGGAGCGATGGCCCGGGCCATGGAACGTTACAACCGGGAAGTCGTAAATACCGTGCCTGCCGACCGCCTTCTGGTCTGGTCACCCCCGGACGGCTGGGCGCCCCTGTGCGAGTTCCTCGGCGTGGACGTGCCGGACGCTCCCCTTCCTCACATCAACGACGCCAGGCAGTTCGGTGAGCGGATCGTCGATGCCGCCGTCGATGCGTTGAGCCGCTGGCGGCAGCAAGAGATGCAGGTCGGCGCGGCCCGGTGACATTGGCCCGGGCCCGGCCGGCGCCGGAGGCGCTCGCCGAGCCACCCGATAGCCCGACGGGCGCGCCCACGGGGTTGACCCCGGGAGGCCGGCGCTGGCTCCTGGTGGTCTGCTGTGTGGCCCAGTTCATGGTCATCCTGGACCTGTCGATAGTCAATGTGGCACTGCCGTCGATCCAGTCGAGCCTCAATTTCTCGGCCACCGAACTGCAATGGGTCGTAGACGCGTACGCCATATTTTTCGCCGGTTTCCTGATGCTGGGCGGCCGGGCCGCCGATTATCTCGGGCAACGGCGGACATTCGTGGCCGCCCTCCTGCTGTTCGCCCTGACCTCACTGGCCGGCGGCCTTTCTGTCGACCACCAGATGCTGGTTGTCGCTCGCGCCGCGCAAGGCATCAGCGGCGCGCTCATGGCGGCCACATCGCTGGCCATCATCACTTCGTCGTTCGCGGCTGGCCCGGCCCGGCACCGGGCCATCGCCCTGTGGGGCGCCATGAACGGCGCCGGCGGCGCCGCGGGCACGGTCCTGGGCGGGGTGATCACGCAAGAGCTGAGCTGGCGTTGGGTTTTGCTCATCAACCCGCCCATCGGCATTGCTGCCGCGGTGGTCGCTCACCGGGTGGTGACGGAGCGGCGCAAGGAGCGCGGCACGGCCGGTGGCCGCCGGTTCGACGCGGCTGGTGCCCTCACCCTGACGCTCGGGCAGTTGGTGCTGATTTATGGGGTGGTAACGGCGGGCGTCGACGGCTGGACATCCCCCGACGCCATCGTCCCGATGGTGGCGGGTGCCGGCCTGTTGGCTCTTTTCATCATGGCCGAACGGCGCGCGTCGGCCCCGCTGGTACCGTTGGCGCAAGTTACGGGGCCCCTGCGGCTGGCCAACGTGATCGTGCTCCTGTTCAGTGCGGCGCTGTTCCCGATGTGGTACGTGAGCTCGCTGTACCTCCAGCAGGTATTGGGCCTTTCCCCTCTTGACGCCGGTTTCGCCTTTTTGCCAATGGCGCTCGCGATCATGTTGTGCGCGTCACGGGCCGGCAAATTGGTAGGCCGCTTCGGTGTCCGGGCCGTCCTCGGTGGCGGCCTGGCGATCATGGCCAGCGGCATGTTGTTATTCACCCGTATCGCCCCCACCGGGAGCGCTCTGACCTACGTAGTGCTCCCGGGCGTCCTCACCGCCGCTGGTATCGGCCTGTCGATCGTGCCCTCGACCATATTCGCCACCCAGGGGGCCGGGCCCGCTCAAGCCGGGCTCGCTTCGGGACTGGTGAATACATCGCGCCAAGCCGGGGGCGGGTTCGGCCTGGCCTTATTGATATCTTTGGCCACCGCCTATACGAGCGGGGCAGTTGGGCGCAACGTCGCCGTACCTGCGGCGCTCACCGATGGCTTCCGCATCGCCTACCTCGTCGGGGCCGGTCTCGTGGCTGCCGCCGCGGTGGTGACTTTTGTCTTCGTAAAGGCGCCCGCTCTCGGCCCTGCCGGCCCGCGCCGGCGGTTGGCGGGATGCGTGGTCCTCGTCGTCGCCGGCTTTTACGCCATCTCCTTCGGATCCGGGCAGGCGGCCGCTCCCATCGGCGCGTATTCCACCGCTGGGGCCTACAGTTTCGTGTCCGCGCCCGGGCTTCACCCTCCGAAGGTGAAGGCCGATATCCCTACAGACACCAGCCAACTGGCGCCCGGCTACATCATGGTGGCCAATTTCTACGACCTGACCACTTCTCCCATGGTGGGACAGAGCGGGCCGTTGATCCTCGATGACAACCTGCAGCCAGTCTGGTTCCAACCCGTCCCCAAAGACGTCGTCGCTTCGAACCTGACTTCTCAGACTTATAAAGGCCAACCGGTCCTCACCTGGTGGCAGGGTGTCGTCTCCGATACGGGGGCCACCCAGAGCGGGGAGGACATTATCGTCAACCGGCACTACCAGAAAATCGCCACACTGAAGGGCCAGGACGGCTGGGTGATCACCTTGCACGAGCTCGTGATAAGTGGAGGCGACGCCTGGGTGACGGCGAACAAGGACATGCCGATGAACCTGTCCAAGTACGGCGGCCCGGCTGATGGCGTCCTCGACGATTCGGCCGTGCAGGAGTACGACATCGCCACCGGCAAGCTCCTCTACACCTGGGACGCCCTCGACCATATCCCGCTGACCGCCTCTGAAACTCAGCCCCCGCCGAACGGCTTTCCATGGGACGCATATCACGTCAATTCGATCGACCTGGTCGGCGCCACCGGGTTCGTCGTGTCAATGCGCAATACCTGGGCCGCGTACAAGGTTGACTCCAAAACTGGCGCCATCGAATGGGAACTGGGGGGCAAACACTCCACGTTCAACGTGCCTGCCAACGCTTCGTTCGAATGGCAGCATGACGTCCAGTTGCACGATGGCTCCATAGTCACGATGTTCGATGACGATTGCTGCCAGATCACTGGCGCCGGTACATACCTGGCCCCGGCCGGCCCGTCTCGAGCGCTGGAGCTCAGGCTCAATATGAGCGACCATACAGTTTCCCTCGTCGCGCAGTACACCCACGGGCAGGATTTCGACTCCGCCTATATGGGCGACAACCAGCTCTTGGCCAATGGCAACGTCTTCGTCGGTTGGGGGTCGCAACCCTATTTCTCGGAGTACACCAAATCGGGCAAGTTGGTCCTGGACGCCTCGTTGCCCTTCCCGGACCTCAGCTACCGAGCGACTGTGGGCACCTGGGTTGGTTTACCTGACTACCCGCCCAAGGGCGCAGCCCGGCAGACAACGTCGGGAGAGACTACCGTTTACGCCAGCTGGAACGGGGCCACTCAGGTGGCGTCGTGGAAGGTCCTGGCCGGTTCCGACGACCATGACCTCACGGTGGTGGCCCGGTCGGCCAAGACCGGCTTCGAGACTGGCGTGAGCGTGAAAGGGAAGTTCACCTCTTTCGAGGTACAGGCGCTCAATTCCAAAGGCCAGGTCATCGGGACCTCGAAATCTTTCGCTCAACAAGAGACCAAATGACATGAACGAACCAGGAAAATTGTTGCCCCGTCCCCCCCACCGAAAACCAACCCGCCGAAAACTATCACGGTGGAGCCGCCGGCTGGCCCTGGTGCTGGCCGTGGCCGCCCTGGCCATTGCCCCGAGCGCATGCGGGTCGGGCCATAGCAACGGGACGACGACGACAACGACCATTCCCAGCGGCTACTGACATTCTCGAGTTACGCCGGAAAAAGGTCAGGTCCTACTCACCTCTTCGTCGGCGGGGAATAGGCCGGGCCGGTCGAGGCGGAACCGCGTCTCCACGGCGCCGTCGCCGGCCGCCAATTTGGCCGCCTGCGTCCCCAGCCACGGGGCAAACTTGGCGCCGTGCCCGGAGCAGGCCGAGCAGACGATTACCCGGCCGCAGCGGTCGAGCACGAAGTCCTCGTCCGCCGTGTTGGTGTAGAGACAGGTGGCCTCGTTGAAAGGTTCGGGCACGAGCCCGGGCAACCACTTGGTCACGTAGTCGACCAGCCGCGCCCGCGCCGCCGGGTCGACAATGCCGTCCCGGGTGGCGGCGGTGGTGACGTTTCCGCTCTCGTACTCGGCCACTTTTTGTGCGTTGTGCTCCCCGCCGTCCCGGCCGCCCTGGAGCCCGTAGACGAACATAGGGCCACGATGGACGAACGTCGGCCACGCCATCGAGAGGTCTCGACGCGGGAAGTGAAAAATCTGCTGCTGAGTCACGGTGACCGGAGGGAATGGGACGCGCCCCCGTAACAACCCGGCCATCCACGGACCGGCAGCGACCACCGCGTGCCGGGCTGACCAGTACTGGTCGTTGGCCATCACCACAACGTCGCCGTCACGGGGGATCATCCCGGTGACAGGCGTATTTTCCTCCACTACTGCGCCCCTTGCCCTGCCGGCCTCGACGCAAGCGGCGACGGTGGCGGCGGCGTCGACCACACCGGCTTCGGGGTGGAAAACCACGGTGGTCTCAAAATGCATACCGGGCCAGCGTTGTCCCGCCTCCGCCGGGCCGACGACCTCGTGGGCGACCCCGGCGGCACTGAGGTGCTCGACGATCAGGTCGAGGCTACGTTCGGCGCCGTGGTCGATCCCACCCGTCGTGCGTAGCAGCTGCGTCCCGGTGTCGACCTCGAGCTCGCGCCAGAGCTCCATGGATTCACCTGTGATCCGCACGTAGAGCTCATCCTCGTAGGCGCGCCGGAAAATCCTGGCGCTCCCGTGTGAACTGCCGCAGTGGTGGCCGATGGCGAACTGCTCGAAAAGGACCACGGACAGGCCTCTACGGCTGGCAGCCCACGCCGTGGTCGATCCCGCCAGCCCTGCACCGATGACAGCCACGTCAACGTCGCCTCGTTTGCCGTCGGCTGGCAAGTCGTGCACCATATCTCGAACAATAGGCTGTCGGGGGCCGGGCACTCGGGCCTTGTGGGGGTGCCGCGGCCCGAGCCTCGATGAAACTTCGGTCTGACGAAAAGGAGAAGTGGCGGTGGCGAGCGACGATGCATTGAGCGTGGGCTGGATCGGGACGGGCGTGATGGGGTCGCCCATGTGTGGCCACTTACTGGCCGCCGGCCTCCCGGTCAAGGTGTTCAGCCGGACCAAAGAGCGGGCTCTTCCGCTGGTCGAGCAAGGTGCCCAATGGTGCGCGTCGCCCGCCGAAGCGGCCGAGGGGGCAGACGTGGTGGTGACGATGGTGGGGTACCCTTCCGACGTCCGGGATGTGGTGCTCGGGGCGCAGGGGGCCCTGACCACGGCGCGAAAAGGGGCCGCCCTCGTCGACATGACCACAAGCGAGCCGCTGCTGGCAAAGGAGATTTTCGCCGCCGCCGCGGCTAAGGGAGTTGGCTCGCTCGACGCGCCGGTCTCAGGTGGCGACGTCGGTGCCCGGAACGCGTCGCTGGTCATCATGGTGGGGGGGGAGCAGGAGGCTTTCGACAGGGCCCTGCCCGTCCTTCAGCGGTTGGGCAAGGTGGTGACCCACCAGGGCGGGCCCGGAGCCGGCCAGCACACGAAGATGGTCAACCAGATCGCCATTGCCTCGGGCATGGTCGGGGTCTGCGAGGCGCTGCTCTATGCCTTGCGTGCCGGTCTGGATGTCGCCCGGGTGGTGGAAACGATCAGCACCGGAGCGGCCGGGTCGTGGTCCTTGACCAATTACAGCCCCCGCGCACTCAGGGGAGACTTCGAGCCCGGCTTCAAGATCGACCACTTCATCAAGGATCTGGGCATCGCCCTTGAAGAAGCCCGCCGGATGAAGTTGTCCCTGCCCGGGCTGGCACTGGCGGAACAGCTGTACATCGCCGCTTCGGCCCAAGGGCGGGGCCAAAAGGGCACCCACGCACTGGTACTGGCGTTGGCCCAGCTGTCAGACGTCGATTGGAAGACGACTGCGACCTGAGCGGCCGGCGTGACGGCGGGTACGGTTGGGCACCCGGCGGGGAGCGCCGCCTCGAGACCGCCCGTGCGAGACGGCCGCGCTTGAGGTACCGGCTCCCTACCGCCTAGGGCTCGGCCGCGATTACGTGTGCGGTACTGGCGGCCGCGGTGGCGTGGCCGTTGACCGCTACGAGGTTGTCGGCGTCTGGTTCCACCACGATCGGCTGTCCCGAGGACGGGGGCGGAGCCGGGGCCTGGTAGAAGTATTGCTTGCCGAGCATGACTGAAGCGCCGGCGGCGATAAGGCAGGCAGTCAAGGCGAAATCGAGCGCTTCGTGCAGACCGTGGCCAAACGGGACGGCGATCAGTTTGGGGAAGAAGGACCGGCCGGTGAGGAAGGCAGCCTGGTCCGGCGACAAGTGGGCCAGGACACCGGTAGGCGCCAGCATGCTCTGGACCGGGTTGTAGCCCAGGAAGGCGCTGAAGACCGAGGAGGTCGGAGGAAGGTCGGCCACTCTCCGGGCCGATGCGGCGGGGACGCCGTGCGTCGTCAGGCCGTGATAGAGGGCATTGGGCAGGTCCGCGGACAGCCCGACAATTATCAAAGTAAAGAAAATGCCAATTGACAGGACCATGGCCGAGTTCATGATGGTGGCGCCCATGCCCGAGCTTTGGCCCCGGAGCTCGGGAGGCACGGCGTTCATGACGGCGGCCCGGTTGGGGGAGGCGAACAAGCCCATGGCCAGCCCATTGATGAAAATCAGAAGGGCGAACCAGATGTAAGAGAAGTCGATCGGCAGCACCTCGAGCAAGCCAAAACTGAGAGCGGCGGCCAACATGCCTCCGGTGGCGAACGGACGGGCCCCGAAGCGGTCCGACAAGTAGCCGGACAACGGCCCGGCCAGCAGGAAGCCCCCCGTCAGAGGCAGCATGAATATCCCGGCCCAGAGCGGTGTTTGAGCGAAGCTGTAACCGTGGCTCGGGAGCCAGATCCCCTGTAGCCAGATGATCAGTATAAACATGAGCCCGCCCCGCCCAAGGGCGGACATGAGGCTGGCCACGCTGCCGGCGGCGAAGGCGCGGATCTTGAACAACGAGATACGGAACATCGGCGCCGCCACCCTCGTCTCTACCCAGACGAACAGGCCGAGCACCGCCACGCCGCCGACGAGACAGGCCAGGACCCACGGGTTGGTCCAACCCATGGTTTGGCCGTCGTAGGGCTCGATACCGTAAACGATGCCGACCAGCAGCGCGATCAACCCGACGGCGAAGAGGGCATTGCCCAACCAATCGATCTTGGCCGGGTTGCGGACGCCTTTGTCTTTCAGGTTGATGATGCCCCAGATGGTGCCGATTACTCCGACCGGCACCGACACCCAGAACACGAGCCGCCAGTTAATGGGCGACAGGATGCCGCCCAGGACGAGGCCGATGAAGGACCCGGCGATGGCCGCCACCATGTTGGTCCCGAGCGCCAGCCCGCGCTGGTTGGGGGGGAAGGCATCGGTCAGGATGGCGGCCGTGTTGGCCATGATGAAGGCGCCGCCCACCCCCTGGAACAAGCGCATAACGATCATGAACACGGCCGCGCTGGCCCCGTGCAACCACGTCACGGACAGCATGATCGAGAACAACGTGAAGATGGCGAAGCCCATGTTGTACATCCGGACCCGCCCGACTATGTCGCCGAGGCGCCCGAAGCTCACCACCAGGACCGCAGTCACCAGCATGTAACCCATCAGTAACCACAGGAAGTAGCTCGTATTGCCGGGCGTGAGCGGGTTGAGCTGGATGCCGCGGAAGATATTGGGAAGGGAAATGAGCACGATCGAGGCATCGATCGTGGCCATCAGCATCCCGAGGGTCGTGTTGGAGAGCGTCGACCACTTCCCCCTGTACGGGTCCACGGTCGCCACGGAGAGCGCGTCAGGTCGAGTAGCACTTGCGGTCGCCAACGGTCCCTACCCTACCGGGGTCGCCCAGCCAGCGTCGTTTTTTTATTTCTGGCCAGGGTAAACCTTTTTCCACACGGTTTTCAGCTGTCCGGGGCCGCCGGGAACAGAGCCAGTTGGGCCGGTTCTCGGCTCGGTCGCGGGCCCGGAAGGGCCTGTGCCGGTTCGTCGACCGCCTCCGCGGGTCGCATGAGCCCCGTCCCGGGCGTGGTCGGGTGACCCATCACCCCGGCCACCAGCGCAGAGAGCCGTTGCTGTTCGCGCCGGGGCTGGTAGGCGCCCCGGCTGAACCGCCGGTTGTACAGGTCAGCCAGGTCAGGGCGGGTGGAGCCGAGCCACGAAAAGTAGTGTTCGCGGACTCCCGGGCGCAAATGGAGCGCCACCACGCTCACCCCCAGCGCGCCGGCGTCGCGGCTGGCCTCGACGACGCCGGTCACCTGGTCGTCCGTATCGGAGAGGCCGGGCAAGACGGGGGCGACGAGCACGCCGCAAGGGACGCCGGCCTCGTTGAGGCGCCTGACGGCCTCGATGCGCTTGTCCGGGGGCGGCGTGCCCGGCTCGGTGAGCCGCCAGACCTCCCGGTCGAGCGTCCCGATGGACAGGTTGACCCGGACGCTTGTGCGTGTCGCCGCTTCGGTCAGGAGGCCCAGGTCACGGAGCACCAGGGTCGACTTGGTGAGGATGCTGAACGGGTTGCGCCGCTCGCTCAGCACCCCGACGATCCCTCTCGTGAGGTGGTATTTGCCTTCGGCGTGCTGGTACGGGTCGGTGTTGGTACCCATGGCAATGAGGTCGCCGTGCCAGCGAGGGGAGGACAGTTCGGCCCGGGCACGCTCGACGGCGTTGATCTTCACGACGATCCGCCGCTCGAAGTCCTCGCCTATGCCGAGGCCGAGGAACTGGTGGGTGGGACGGGCGAAGCAATATTCACACCCATGACTGCACCCTCTGTACGCGTTGATCGTGTACCGGAAAGCCATGCGTGAGGAAGCCGGGACCTCGTTGATGATGGAGCGGGCGTTGACATGGAGGAACTCGAGGCCCCGGTACTCGCCTCGGCCGACGTGGCGTTCGGGCCACGGGCCGCCGAACAGAGTGCCGGCGCCTTCGTCCTCCTCGACCGGCCATCTGAAGCCGCTGTCTTTCCCGCCACCCTTCGAGACCGGCATATCTGCATCGTACATACGTTCGACCGCACCGTCGAGGGAAAATTACCCTCACGGTCGATGTCCAGCCGGGACCTGCGGCTGGCCAGGGCCCGTTGCTGCTGGCAACGTCGAACTGCCCGCTGGCTCGGCCCCGGTGAGGGCCTATCTGAAGCAGCCAGGCCTGGAGGGAGAGCCGCGGTGGGGACCGTACGCTGGCACCGACAAGGTGAATGCCTGACAAGGTGAGTTGGTGCCCGGCCGACGTGGAGGTCCAGATGGCGATCGCGACAATCAACCCCGCGACGGGGGAAGAGCTCGAGATCTTCGAGGAGATCTCTGACCAGGAGCTGGAGTCATGCCTGGCGCGGGCGGCGGCAGCCGTCGAACCGCAGCGGCTTAGTGGCTTCGAACCGCGGTCAGCCCGGATGCGACGGGCGGCAGGCCTGCTCGAGGCCGAGCAGGAGGACGTGGCCCGGCTCATGACAATGGAAATGGGCAAGACGGTCAAGTCGGCGCGAGCCGAAGTGGCCAAGTGCGCCCGGGCCTGCCGCTACTACGCCGAACACGCGGAGGAGCTTTTGGCCGATGAGGTGGCGGACCCCGGCGCGGTCGGGGCCGTGGCCGCCTACGCCCGCTACCAGCCGCTCGGGGTGATCCTGGCTGTGATGCCGTGGAACTTTCCCCTGTGGCAGGTGATGCGCTTCGCCGTCCCGGCCTTGATGGCGGGCAACGTCGGGTTGCTCAAGCACGCCTCCAACGTGCCTCAAACCGCGCTCTACATCTCCGGCCTGTTCAATCGGGCCGGCTTTCCCGAGGGCTCCTTCCAGACGCTGCTGATCGGGTCGGCCCGGGTTGAGAAGGTCATCCGTGACCCACGTGTCGCCGGCGTCACGCTGACAGGGTCGGGCCCTGCCGGCGCCTCAGTGGCCTCGGTGGCCGGCGCAATGATCAAACCCAGCGTGCTCGAACTCGGTGGCAGCGACGCCTTTATTGTCATGCCGAGCGCCGACCTCGAAGCCGCCGCCCGGGTGGCCACGACGGCCCGTTGCCAGAACAACGGCCAGTCCTGCATCGCCGCCAAACGCTTTATCGTGCATGAAGAAGTGGCCGACGAATTCGAGCGTCGGTTCGTCGAGAACATGTCGGCCCTCACCGTTGGCGACCCACTGGTGGAGACCACTGATGTCGGTCCTCTGGCCACCAGCTCAGGCAGAGAGGATGTCGAAGAGCTCGTGGCCGACGCCGTCGCTCACGGGGCGAAGGTGCTCTGCGGGGGTGAACGGCAATCCGGGCCGGGTTGGTACTATCCCCCGACCGTGGTCAGCGAGGTGACTCCGGAGATGCGCATGTACCGGGAGGAGGTCTTCGGTCCCGTCGCCGCTCTCTTCCGGGTGAGCAACATCGATGAAGCGGTACGGCTGGCTAACGCCACCGAGTTCGGGCTCGGGGCCAATGCGTGGACGAACGACGACGACGAAAGCACCCGGTTTGTGCGAGATCTGCAGGCGGGGGCGGTATTCCTCAACGGGATGGTCACCTCGTTCCCGGAGCTTCCGTTCGGAGGGGTGAAAACATCGGGGTTCGGGCGAGAGCTTTCGGCCGAGGGCATCCGGGCGTTTTGCAACCTGAAAACGGTGTGGGTCGGCGGACCATGAACCGAGGCGCGTAGGCCGTCCGGTCGACGAACTTGACATTCCAGGCCTCGGCCTGGTTGCGGGCCACCGCCTGTACGTGACGTGTCAGCTGGCGGCCGGCAGGAGTGGAGAGAAGAGCGGCCGGGGGACGGGCAGGTTCCTGTGCGGACCTCGTACTTCCACCGTGGCTCCCCACGAGATGAGCGCTTCACAGCTGGCCGAACCCGCCGGCGTTGCCGGGCACGCCCGTCGCTGCGAGCTCAACCTGGCCCTGCCCTGGCCCATGGCCAGGAAAGTGGTGGACGTCACTACTTCACTGGCAGTGACCGGCATCGGAGAGCGCACAAGGACGCCGGGCGGCGAGGCCGTCACCTGCTGCCACTGCGTTCCGGTGCCCGCCGGCGCCGACAGCGAAACGAGCAACCTTTCCCCGACCGCGACGCAGATCGTCGTGCCGTTCTGGGCGTTACCTATCACGGCGGCGTGGGTGGGACCGGTTCCCTGGGGCACCGTGCACGGGAACATGATGGGCCGCGTTCCCACCGCTGAAGCCGCTGCTGCCCCCGAAAGCGGTACGACGCCCGTGAGGGCTACACCCATGAGCCCTGCACCCACCAGCGCCAGCCCGAAGGTTTTGGTTATCCGCGCCCCTTTGGCCACCTCAACCCTCCTGACCGCACTCTACCCACCGCTGGCGCTGACTACGCCAGGGTGGCCGGCGCCACCTAGTCGTCGAGGAGCGTAAGGTCGAGAAGGCGGAGGCGCTCGGGGTCGGCCAGGAAGTCGATAGCCACTATCTTCCCGCCCCTCACGGTAAAG
Organism: Acidimicrobiales bacterium; assembly: GCA_035502515.1. Taxonomy (GTDB): domain Bacteria; phylum Actinomycetota; class Acidimicrobiia; order Acidimicrobiales; family Palsa-688; genus Fen-671. Next base: position 28,431 of record DATJUH010000099.1, on the reverse strand, counting down.
GCACCGACGGAATATGGTTTCCCGTCCAGGGTTGTGAGCCCGCCGGGCACGCCGTTCACAAGCACTTTTCGGGCCAGCAGCCCCACGCGCGAATATGCCTTGGCCTGGCTGGCGACGGCCACGGCCCCGCGGATCTCGCGGGAGCTGCCGGCGGGCAGGACACCGGCCGCTCCGACGTCCGCTCGCAAGACCACGTCGGGGTCGAGTACGGCCAGCAAGGCCTCGAAGTCGCCCTTGCGAGCGGCAGCCATGAAGGCGTCCACCACCTCGCGCTGGCGGTCGAGGTCGGCGTCGGGCATGGTCTTCTCGCCCTGGACGCGCCGCCGGGCACGGCTGGCCAACTGGCGGGCCGCTTCGGGGGAGCGTTCCACGATCGGGGCGATCTGGTTGAAGGGCATGGCGAACATGTCGTGGAGGACGAAAGCGAGCCGTTCGGCAGGCGGCAGAGTCTCGAGGACCACGAGGAGGGCGCCTCCATCTCCACGCGTCTGGGAGCTAGACCCCCGGGGCGGCGCTCATGTGACACACGACGGCCGGGAGTGGCCAGGCCGTGTCCCCGTCCGCGGGCGCACATTCGTGACGACGAGCGGACCAGGCCGGGACCACCTACCGCAGGCACGGGCGCGGCTCCCAGGTATTGGATGAGGGATGGTTCATTTCCCGCCGCTCAGGTCCGCCGCCGACGTGGCCGAAGCCGACCGCCTTGACCCGTTGGCACCTTACAGGGACCAGTTCCTGATCAGCGATGTCGCACCCATATACCTCGACGGCAACTCCTTGGGCCGCCAGCCTCGTGCCACCGCGAAGGTGCTGGCCGGCCTCCTGGACGAATGGGCCCGGGATCTGGTGGGCGCCTGGGAGCGGTGGGCCGAGCTGCCTGCCGCCGTCGGCGACCGGGTCGGGCAGTTGGTGGGAGCCGCCCCGGGCCAAATAGTGGTGAGTGACTCCACGACCGTAAACCTGTACAAGCTGGCCGTTGCCGCCGTCGACAGCCGACCGCGGCGGCCGGTGATCATCGCTGACGCCAACGACTTCCCAACCGTTCGCTATGTATTGCAGGGGATCGCGGCCCGCTCGAGGCGCACCCTTCGCTTGATCGACACCAGCCCGCTCGAGGGTATCGAGGTCAACGCGGTGGCCGAAGCCCTGAGCGACGACGTCGGCCTCGTTTGCTTTTCGGCCGTTAATTACCGCTCCGGCGCGGTCGTGGACATGGCCGCGGTCGATGAGCTGGCCCGCCACGTTGGCGCCCTGACGCTCTGGGACCTGAGCCACGCCGCCGGTGTGGTCCCCGTTGAGCTGGACTCGTCCGGCGCCGATCTCGCCGTCGGCTGCGGGTACAAGTACCTGAACGGAGGGCCTGGTGCCCCGGCCTGGTTGTACGTCCGGGCGGCCATGCAGGCACAGCTGCGCCAGCCGATCTGGGGTTGGTGGGGACAGCAAGACCAGTTCGCCATGGCCGCTGGCTACGACCCCATGCCCACGGCCGGCCGCTTCTTGGCCGGCACTCCCGCAGTGGCCGGGATCCTTGCGCTGGACACCGGGATTGCCCCGTTGTTGGCCGCAGGGCTGCCCGCTCTGTGGCATAAAACCCGCCGCCTGGTTGGCCTTTTAGCTGACCGAACCGAGGCGCTGCTGGCCCCACTCGGAGCCCGCCGCGCCAGCCCCTCCGACCCGGCCCGAAGAGGTGGGCATTTCTCGATCAGCCATCCCGACGCCGGGGCCGTCACCCGCACCCTCATCGACCGGAGGTTGGTCGTCCCCGATTTCCGGATGCCCGACGTCATTCGGCTCGCTCCCGTCGCTCTTTATACGAGTTACAGGGAGGCGTGGGACGCTGTGGACCGCATCGCGGCTGTGCTGGCCGATCCCTCTGCCCGCACCTGACCAAGCCCCGGATACGGTGGTCAGCCCAGCGGGACCTCGTTCAAACGGCCGGTCTCCACTTCGTAGACAAAACCTCTGATGTTTTTGTGGGGCACGAATGGGCTGGCCTTTATCCGGGCCGCAGTTTGCTTTACGTCGTCTTCGACGTTGGGGAACGCCTCAAGGGCGAAGCTCGGCCGCAACCCGGTGTCGGCCCGGATCTGCTCCTTGACGGCGTCGTCAGTGAAGGTTTCCATCCCGCAGCCGGTGTGGTGGATGAGGATGATCTCTTCTGTCCCCAGCAGCCGTTGAGAAATGACAAGGCTCCGCAGCGCATCCTCGGACGCCACCCCTCCGGCATTTCGGATCACGTGGGCGTCGCCCTCCTCGAGGCCCAGCGCTTTGGCCGGGTCCAGGCGGGCGTCCATGCAGGCCAGAACGGCGACCTTCTTGGCCGGCGGAAGCGGTAGGTCACCCTTCGCAAAACTGGCTACATAATTGGAGTTATTGGAGATCAGCTCATCGGTCGAGCTCATGCCGGCCCCTTTCATCCTGCTTCCTGAGTGTTCCCATCACCTTAGTAGCACTTAGCATACGGTTGAGGTGCTCGTCGCAGGCAAGGAGCTCGGCGGCGTGGCCTACCATGTCCCCCAAGCCGCAACCTCGTCGCCACCGTTGCCGTTGGGGCGTACTAGTTTCGGCCGCCCCAATACAACAGCTCGAATACTGCAGCTGGAAGAGACGACGTGCTCAACGCTAGTGGATGCGGCCCACCTCAGTGCCACGGCCCACCCCGATGGCATCGCCGGAGGGCTTCTTGTCGGCCCCGTCGAATGTGAGTTCTGTGACTACCGGGCGATGGTCCGACGCCACCTGGACCATCTCGTTGTCCAGGATGTACGAGTCCGAGACGAAGGGCCGGAGCGACGGACTGACGAAAATATAATCGAGCCGCCGGCCGCCCCGGCCGACCAAAGTTGACTCGTCCTGGCCATTGAACGGGTGCACCGTCCTGTAGGAATCCACCAGGCCCGAGCCCAGGACGGCTCCGATAACCGACCCACGGACGGCGGCCAGATGGTCCTCCGGCGGGTCGGTCCGCCAGGGGCCGTCACCGCTGTGCTCAATTTCATCCGGCGCCAAGGCATTGAAGTCGCCCATAGCGATGACCGGGCCGGTGGCCTCCGACACTATGGCCAGCACCGCGCCCAGCTCGCGGAACTTCAAGAACCGCTCATGCGGGTCGATCAGGGCTCGCAAATGAACGGTGAACGTCGTAATTTCCGGGCCGTCCGGGAGCTGCAGACGGACCTCCAGGACGGGCCGGAACATGGCGCGCTGGTCGCCACGGTGAACCCGAACGGTGCTCAGCGGGACCCGGGTGAAAACGACCAGGTGCTCGAACACGGGCCGCCCATCCCGGTAGTCCTCGGGACTGTTGGCAACGCCCCATACCGGGAGCATGTCCAGTTCGCGTGACAGCGCCATCATGCCATCGAAGGTGTTTACTTCCTGGCAGGCCAGCAGATCCGGGCCTACGCTCTTCACCACGTTCACCAGCGGGCCCAGCCGGTCACCCGGGGCGTGCAGCATGTTGTACGTCATGACCCGCAACCGCGTCATCCACTCCTCCTCGGCCCATCATCCGACATCGGTATTAAAGCTGATCCCTCTCAAGAAGTGCTTGTTGCCCACGAAGAACACGATTATCAGTGGCAGGGTGAACACGACGGCGGCCGCCATCATATAGTTCCATTGCACCGAATACTTGCTCAAGAAGGCCGTCAGGCCAAGCGACAGCGTCCACTGTGAGGGTTTGTTGAGGTAAATCAGAGGCCCCAGATAGTCGGTCCATGCCTGGACAAATGCCAGGACCGACACGGCCGCGATCACAGGACGGCTGACCGGAAGGATAATGGTGGCATAGATACGTAGCTCGGACGCCCCGTCAATCCGGGCCGCCTCGCTGATCGATTCGGGTACCCGCAGGAAAAATTGGCGGAACAAGAAGATGTAAAAAGGCGTGCCCAAGAACGTCGGCACTATCAATGGAAGGTAAGTGTTCACCCACCCGAGGTCCCTGAAAATAACGTAAGTAGGTACCAGGGTCACTATGCCCGGCAGCAGCATCGTGACTATAAGAAGGCCGAACAATGGTCGCCGGCCCGGCCAGTCCACCCGGGCCAGACCGTAGGCCACAAAACTGCACGAGAGCACCGTCCCGATAACAGTTGAGACCGACAGGAAGATGGTATTGCCGAGCTGCGACCAGAACGGGATCAGCGAGAGGGCCTGGGTGTAGTTGTCGAGGTGCAGGGGCCACACCCACCATTTGACGGGAATGGTGAACAGCTGGGCGTTGGTCTTGACCGAAGACAGCAGCATCCAGGCGAAAGGCAGAAGTATCAGGAATGAAAGCGTGCCAAGTACCAGGTAGGTGATTGTCTTGGGCGCCACCCGCCGGGCGGTCGACCGCCTCATTGCTGGCGCCAACCTTCGTAGTGGACCCACCGGATAGAGACCTTCAAGAGCACTGCGACGAAGATCAACATGATCATGAAAAGCACCCACCCCATCGCGGACGCATAACCGACCCTCAAGTCCGCGAACGCCACTTCGTACAGGTACACCACCGCGAACTGCAGGCTGTTGCCGATGCCTATCGATGTGTCACCCGTATCGCCGCCGCCCATCACGAAGGCCTGGGTGAAGTACTGCATGGCGGCCAGGATCCCGATCACCGCATTGAAAAGGATGAGGGGCGACAAGGCGGGCAGGGTCACGTGGCGGAAACGGTGCCAGAGGTTGGCGCCGTCCACCCGTGCCGCGTCCACCAGTGCCGGAGAAATGCCCTGAAGCCCGGCCAGGAAAATGATCGCTGCCCCGCCGATGCCCCAGATGTTCATGAGGACGATGGCCGGTTTGGACCAGGTTATGCTGCTCAGCCACAGCGGGCCCAGGATGTGGAACCATCCGAGGACGGTATTGACGAGCCCAAATTTCGGGTTCAAGACCCATATCCACAGGATGGCGCTGGCCACCGTGGGGACCATCTGCGGCAGGTACAGCACGGTCCGGAAAGTGCGCTGGCCGTACACGGGGAGATTGAGCAACAGCGCGTAAGCGAGGGAAGCCAGCAGGCTGAGCGGGACCATGACGACCACCAGGTAAAAGGTGTTACCGAGAGCCTGGCGGAACTCAGGGTCGTTCAGGAGCAGCTGGTAGTTGCTGAACCCCACGAACTGCGAGGGGCCCACGATGTCGTAGTTGGTGAAACTGTAATAAAGCGAAAGCGCCATCGGGTACAAGACCAGGCCGAGAGTGCCGATCAGCCACGGGCTCACGAACAGCAGGCCCCACAAGATCCGGCGGCGCCGAAGCGTCAGGCGCCGCCGGGGAGACGGCGACCGCCGGAAGTGGGGCCGGCCGAGATCCCGGGTGCTCCCGGTCGAAGATGTCTCGGGCCCGGGCGTCCGCCGTGCCCGGGAGCCCGGCGGACGCTTGGTACCCGGTGTACGGGTGATCACTGCGAGTTGGTGCGCGCCGTCTTGATCTCTTGGGCGATGAGCGGGGCGTACTGGTTCTGCACTTGCTGCAATGCCTTCTGGACACTGATATCGGTGACTTGGGCGTCCTGGACGGCACTAGTGATGGCGTCGAGATAGGAGGTGGCGTCGGGGATCGGAGGGAACGGCTGGATGTTTTTCCCCCCGCTGTACTTCCAGAAGAAGGCCATCTGAGGAGTAGGGGCCAACTTCGGGTCGTTCACGAGCGACTTAAGCGCCGGGACGGAATAGATATCATGGAAGAGAGCCGGATTTTTGGTAGCAATGACCTGGCCGGTGGTGGCCAGCCAGTCGATCAACTTCCACGAGGCCTGGACGTCTGTGGCCCCTTTCAGGATCACGAGAGGGTTCCCGCCGACAGAGCCAGTGCCGGCGTACTGAGGCTCTCCGTCCGGGTACGGGATAGGTGCGGCGCCAAAATCCATGTGGGGCGACTGTTGCAGGATGGTCGGCATGAACCACTCACCGGAGACGTCCATCCCTACGGTCCCGGTGGCGAAGGGATCCAGCGAGCTCGTCGCACCGCTGGCCCCGGCCAGGAACCTCTGGACCTTGCTGGGGTCGAACATTTTCTCCATGCTGACCAGCCACGCAACTCCCTTTTCGGCCAAAGGGCTGGTGGCGGTGACTTGCCCTGTGCTGCTCGCCCAGTGCCCGCCGAAAAGGTAACCTTCGAGCTCTTTCGGCATAGTGGGCTCGAAGCCCAGCTGTGTGTACTGCCCATTGGGCCCGGTGATGGTGAGTTTCTGGGCGTCCGTGGCCAGCTGGCTCAGCGTCGTGGGAGGTCCGGCGATCCCTGCCTTCTTGAACAGGGTCTTGTTGTAGTACAGCCCATAGGTGTCCTCGAAGAACGGCAAGGCGTACTGGGCCCCGAGATAGGTGTTGCTGTAAAGAGATGCGGGAGTGAACTGGTTGAGGCTCAGCTTGCTGCTCGAAATATATTGCTGCAACGGCAAGATGGCAGACGTGGTGGCCATGGTGGCGACGAGGTTGGTGGTGTTGAGCATGGCCACGCTGGGGGCGTCGCCGGCGGCCTCCTCGGCCAGGAGTTTCTCCTCGGTTACGTTCTCTATGAGGTCCCAGTGGACGCCGGGGTTCTCCTTGTTGTAGATGGCAAGCAGCGGCGGCACACCGGCAGCCTGTGTCCCTGTCCAGGCTATTGCCATCGTCAGTTGTTCGGGCGACCCGCTGGCCCAGGCCGCGTTGTCAAAGCTGCCGGGCACAGTCATGGTAGAGGCCAAGAGGGCGGCGGAGCCGAGCGTCGCCGTGCACGTCTTCAGTGTCCTGGTTCTATTGAGCCTTGTCATCGGTTTGGACAATCTCCTCTCGAGTACGTGGAAATATGCAGATATGAGCTCGTTTTTGGGCGCGATCGGGTGACATTCCCCACCGAACCATGTAGGACTACGACCTTTTTAGATAACGCATACAGGTGAAGCCACGGCGACCTGCAAGTGAATGAAGGCTGTCCCGCGGGTAAATTTTCGCGGTGCTCGCCTCAGTGCGGAGTAAGTGGACGAACGTTAACAGGCCCGAAATATTTTTTGGGGTGAAGTGCCGGGCAAGAATAGAGAAGGCCGCGGCCCGGAATGCGCGGTGGCGGCTACGCCTTCATTCCGGCCAGCCAGGGCGTAGCGGCGCCGGCCCGGGCCCTTGCCACCATCGCCTCAACAGGGCGGCGCCCACCCGGCCCATCAGTTCATCGCCCTCCGACAGGGGCGTCATGGTCTCGTCCGACAAGTCATCGGCCATGACGGCGTAGGCAATGATGGGCCCGCCCGGCAGCTCGAGGAGGCCGACGTCGGCCCGGCAGCCTTCGATAGCCCCGGTCTTGTTCGCTACGCCCGGCCACTTGTCGGGCGTCTGCCCGGGTGGGGACAGCTTCAAGAAGGCCCTTGGCACGCCGGTGTGGATCTGCTGGTGTTCCAGGGTGGCCATCAAGTGCCGGGACGCGGCTTCATCGATCAGCCGCCTGCTTTTGATGTCGCTGACGAGGCGGCAAAGCGTCGCCGGCGTCGCCGTGCCGAAAGGCCCCACCGGGCCGGGGAATGGTGGCCGGGGCCCGGCGACCAGGGGAGGCGGCGCCCACGGCAGGCGGCGGTGGAGCACGATCTCGCCGAACCCAAGCGAGTGCAGGGTCTCGTTGATGGCGTCGACCCCTCCCAGCAGGTCGATTACCATGTTGGTGGCCGTGTTGTCCGAGATGGTTATCATCAGCGTGCACAGGTCGGCCACGGTGGGCTCGATGCCGGGACGGAGCACACTGAGCACGCCCGACCCACCCGTTAGGTCGGATAGTCGCAAGGGTACCCGGAGGCCGAGGTCGATACGGCCGGCGCTCACCCCGGCCATAAGCGCGGCGTGGATGGCGATCTTGATCGTGCTTGCCGTACGGAACTGGTCCTCGCCGTGCCAAAGCAGTTCTTCATCCGTGCCCAGCCGGCGGGCTACGACGCCGAGCCGGCCACTGCACCGGGCGTCGGCGCCGGCAATGAGGTCGGCCAGGTCCGGTCCCGATCGCCGCCCGGCCTCTCCCGTACCTGCGGCTTGGTCGGGGGAGGGCATCGGGCGGCGCGATGGGACGGCCACGCTGAGAAATTACCAACTCACGTCATTGGAGGGCGAAACCGCGGTACCCAGGTAAGTGCCGTTGGTGCCGCATGCTCCTTGTCCATTACGGTTTTCTGGTCCGGGGCGCGCCCGCCGGCCTCGGTGGGGGAGGTGCCGTCCGATGAGAGCCGCAACCGGTGCGAAGTCGAGGAGAAGAGCGAAGTCGAGCAGAGGCGCGAGGTGGAGGAAAGGTATGCCGTGACACGAATTTTCAACGACCCGGCTGCCTTTGCCGACGACGCCCTGGCTGGTCTGGCCGCCGCTTACCCGGGCTACCTCATGGGAGTCGACGGTGGTTTCGTCCGCGCCTACGCCGGCCGGCCCGGCCAAGTGGCCATCGTTATCGGTGGGGGCTCAGGGCACTATCCTGCCTTCGCCGGGCTGGTCGGGCCCGGGCTGGCCACCGCAGCGGTGTGCGGCAAAGTCTTCGCCTCGCCGTCGGCTGGGCAGGTTTACCGGGTGGCGCGCGCCGTCGATGCCGGCGGAGGGGTCTTGCTCAATTACGGCAATTACTCGGGCGACCGGATGCAGTTCGGTCAGGCGGAGCAGCGCCTCCGAGCCGACGGGATCGACGCGCGAACAGTACGGGTCACCGACGATATTGCCAGCGCCCCGCCCGACCAAATAGACGAGCGCCGAGGTATTGCCGGAGATCTGGCTGTTTTCAAAGTGGCCGGAGCTGCGGCCGACTCCGGCCTTTCGCTCGACGAGGTGGAGAGGTTGGCCCGTAAAGCCAATAGCAGGACCCGCACGCTCGGCGTGGCATTCGGAGGTTGCACGCTGCCCGGGGCCGACAGCCCGTTCTTCACGGTGCCGCCGGGCCAGATGGCGCTCGGGCTTGGGGTCCATGGCGAGCCGGGCATAACCGACGTGCCCATGCCGTCGGCCCGTGAACTGGCGGGCATGCTGGTGAGCCGGCTGTTGGATGAAAAGCCGGGTGGTTCGTCTGACCGGGCGGTAGTGCTGGTCAACGGGCTCGGCACGGTCAAGTACGAAGAGCTGCTCCTGCTGTTCGGCGTCGTGAGCGCTCAATTGGCCAAGGCAGGCGTAAATATCGTCGACGTCGAATGCGGGGAGCTGGTTACCAGCCTGGACATGCCGGGCTTGTCCCTTACGTTGTTCTGGACAGACGAAGAACTGGAGGCGCTGTGGTCGGCGCCGGCGGACACCCCGGCTTACAGGAAGGCGTCTCGTCGTGGGGACCCGCGTCGAGAGGCGCCCGGAACAGGACGTCCCGCTGGGCCCGCATGGGAGGCCACGGCGGCGTCGCAGCGACTGGCGGGTATGGCCACGGAACTGCTGGCGAGCGCGGCCGACTCAATGCACGCTCACGAACAAGAACTCGGTCACCTCGACTCCGTGGCCGGGGACGGCGACCACGGCGCGGCCATGCGCCGAGGTGCGGACGGAGCGTTGGAGGTCTGTCGAGCCTCAGTGGAGCGGGGGGCGGGTATTCAGGAATTGCTTATGGCGGCGTCGGAGGAATGGTCAGATCACGCCGGTGGCGCGTCCGGTGCCCTCTGGGGCGTGGCATTGCTGGCTATGGCGTCCAGTTTCCAGAACCGGCAGACCTACGACACTGGGGACCTAATGACCGCGGTGACGGCGGCAACTGATGCCATGGCCGCCCTGGGCCAGGCGAAAAGGGGTGATAAAACCATCGTCGACGCGGCCAAGCCGTTCGCCGAGACGCTCGACCAACAGATAGGGGAAGGAAAAGACGTGCTGACTTCGGTGCGAATGGCCGCGGAGGTCGCCACGCGAGCGGCGGCGAATACCGCTTCGCTCCGGCCCCGCAAAGGCCGGGCTCGCCCGCTCGCTGACCGAAGCGTCGGCGCGCCGGATCCAGGGGCGGTGTCGTTCGCAATGGTCGTGACCGCCATCGCCGAGAAGGCCAATACGTTGGGACCGAGCCCAGGCACACAAGATTGGGCGTGAAGTGGCCGGGATGGCCCGGGCAAATATCGGATATCGGCAATATCGGGCGGCCGGGTCAGGAATATTGCTCGGCCAGGACGTCGAAGGCATGGTCGACTTTTTCGTCGATCGCCCGCCGGCCGGGCTGGGCGTCGAACCAATCGACTATCTGACGCGCCCCTTCGGCGAAGGGGATCTTGGCTACCCAACCGGGCGCCAGCCGGCGGATCTTGGAGTTGTCGAAGATCACCGAGTGCGCCTTGTCGCCGATCAGGCCGGGGCCCCAGTCCGGCAGCACCTTGGCGATGGTCTCGGATGAGACGTGGACGAGCCGGGGCTCGGCGACGCCGGCGGTATGAGCCACCAGCCGGTGGATCTGGTCCCAGGTCAACAGTTCGTCACTGGTTATATGGAACGTATCCCCGATTGCCAACGGGTTGGCCAGTAGCCACACGAAGGCGCGGGCAAAGTCGTCGTGGTGGGTGAGTACCCAGAGCGAGGTCCCATCGCCGTGGACCACGACGGGCTTTCCCATCCTCATCCTTTCGACCACTGTCCAGCCTCCATTGAAGGGCAGGCCGGTCCGGTCATAGGTGTGCGAAGGCCTGACTATGGTCACTGGAAAGCCGTGTTCTCGGTAAGCGCTCAACAGCCGCTCCTCGCAGGCGATTTTGCGCCTCGAGTAGTCCCAGTACGGGTTGGCCAAAGGTGTTGATTCGGTGATCGGGAGGCGTAAAACCGGCTTCTGGTAGGCCGACGCCGAACTTATGAAAATGAACTGCCCGGTCCGGTCCTTGAACAGGTCCATGTCCTGTCCGACCCGGGCCGGGTCGAAAAGCATGAAGTGCACGACGGCATCGAACTGCCGATCGCCCAAGGCCTTCCGGGTGGCCTCGGCGTCGCTGATGTCGGCCGTCAGGCGGGTAACCGCTTTGGGCACGGGCCGGATAGAAGTTTGCTTCCGGTTGAGCACGGAAACGTCGAAGCCTCGCTCGATGGCTCGGGCCACGCACGCCGAGCTGATCTTTCCGGTACCGCCGACCATGAGTACGGACAGTGGCTGCATCTACTTCTACTCCATTCAGGGCAGGTGGAGGACGAGGTCCACTTCGTCGCTGATAAGTGGGGCCAGGAAGTCGGCGTACTGCACCGTTATATGGCTGTTGTCGCGGAACACGAGCAAGTTGTCCACGATTACCGGGCAGGTTGTCTCCGCACAGAACCACGGCTTTACGTCGACAAACGCACCGCCGGCACTCACCACGGCATCGCGTTCGGCGATCTGGCCGGCGTTGTCGTAGCCGACGAGGCCAGGCCCGGCGTGTGTTTCCCGAGGGGTCACGTTGCAAGCGGGGACGTCGTACAGGTGGGCAGAGAGGCAATCAGGCACCACCCAATCGGGCGACTCGACCGGACCGAGGACCATTACCCGAGCGCCGCTCGACCGCAGCACCCTCACGGTGTGGGCCAGACCGGCGAGCCACATCGGCCCGTCCTCGATGATGCCATAAGGAGAATCGTAATTGGGCGCGGTGCCCAGAACCACGAGGCGAGGGTGGAGCGAATATATCTGCGAGGTGACGTCGCGGCGCCATTCGTCACACTCGGTGTAGGTGCGCCCCAGGTCCGGGCTGACAAGGGTGACGTCCGCCGGCGGGCAGGTAGCCTTCGTCCAGACCACCAGTCGCCAATGGCGGGCATTGGCGATTTCGTCCAGGGCCGGGAACCACATCGCCGCGTGCGAGTCACCGAACAGGACCACGGTGGTGGGCGAACCGATGTCGCCGAAGACGCACGGCGGGGCCCAGGTGTCGGTAAAGCTCAAAAGGCAGCCATCGAAAAAGGGGGGCGCTTCACTCCCGGCGGCGTTCAGAAGCGAGGGCTGAAGGTTGCTCGGGACATCGACGGTGCGGGCCGAATTGGCCAGGGCAATGGCCAACTGACGCTGGTCTGTGACCAACCGGGTTTGGGCGGTGCTAACGGCCGTTGGCGTCGTCCCGCCGGAACGGCCCTCGCTCAAGGCGTCGAGTGTGGGCCTCCGGCCGGATGCCCCGGCTACCGGCGCGTCGCCGCGTCCGGTCAATGGGGGTACGAGCAGGGCCACGACCACACAGGTGCTCACACCGGCGGCGCTCAGCCCGAATCCTCCCACCAGGCTGCGGCGCGGGCGCACGGTTAACCACTGCGAGCGTCGGGCTGGTGCTTCGACCCACCGGTAGGTAACCCAGGCCAAAATGCCGCTGCCTGCGGCCACCAGGACGGCGGTGCTCTCCGAGAGGGAGTGGCCGAGTATGTCAGGCGCCAGTACTAGTACCGGCCAGTGCCAGAGGTACCACGAGTAGGAAATGGCACCGATAAAAAGGAGAGGTCGCCGGCCTAATGCCACTCCCGGGTAGCCTCTGGCGCGGTGGTTCAGGCCCGCGCCCAAGATGGCGGCCGTTCCCAGCACTGGCGCCAACGCCGCCGTACCAGGGAAAGTGGTAGTGGGAGTAAAGGCCAAGACCGAAAAGGCGACGGCAGCCAGGCCGGCCCAGCCCGCCACTGCGGCGGCACTGGCAGGGGCTCGGCGCAAGATCGGCGCGGCAAGGGCGATCAAGCCTCCGGCCGCCAACTCCCAGGCCCGGGTGGGCAGGGAGAAAAAGGCCCACGGTTCGTCCGCCCATGTCAACCATAAGGAGAAGGCGAAGGAACCGGCGGCCAGGACGCCCAACACGACCAAGGCAGCCCCCCGCGATGGCGGGCTCACTCTGGCGTGCGCCGGCGCTTTGGCCCTGGACGGCCGGAAAGGGTTGCGGGAGCCTGAAAAGCGCCAGACCACAGTGGGGACCAGCAACAGCAACAGCGGCCATAGGAGGTAAAACTGTTCCTCCACTCCCAGAGACCAGTACTGCTGGAAGGGCGACGGCGGCGCCGACGACAGGAGGTAGTTGGTTTGGACGGCGGCGAAGCGGTAGTTCCCCGCATAGAGAGCTGTGGCCACGCCGTCTTTCCACACGGACCGCAACTCGAGCGGCGGGAGCACGCGAAGTGACACGACCATGGTCACGGACAGGACCAGGACGGCCATGGGCAGCAGCCGCCGAATGCGCCGGCCATAGAAAGAAGAAAATGACACTTTGCCCGTCTGCTCAATCTCGCGCCATAAAAGGTCCGTGATGAGGAAGCCGGAAATGACGAAGAAGATGTCAACGCCGGTATACCCGCCGCCCAGAAAGCTGACGTGAGCGTGGTAGAACACCACCACCAGCACCGCGACGGCGCGCAGGCCCTGTATATCGCCGCGGAACCCCCGGTCCGGGGTGGCTATGTGTTGCTGCAATGCTCGGCCCCTGGTGCTACGGTCTCGAGCGCCCCTGGTTTCCGGCGCCCGGCCCAAGTCTTACCTGTGGCAGGGCCCGCGGTAAGGCTTTCGAGGGTTGTGGCACTTGTGGCGCCGGGACCGGCACCCGTCAGTGGGCTATTGTCACCGCCCGGCCGGTTCGGGGACGGCGAAGTGGCAGGCGGCGCGCAGAGAGCCGTCAAGGACGGCACGGAGCTCTGGTTCGGTGGCCGCACATACCTCCTGCGCTTTCCAGCACCGCGTGCGGAACCGGCAACCCGATGGGCGGTTGATCGGGCTCGGCACGTCGCCTTCGAGGACGATCCGCCGCCGCACTCCCCGCAGAGCCGGGTCGGGTATCGGAGCGGCCGAGAACAGAGCCTGGGTATAGGGATGGCTCGGATGGCCGCAGACGTCGGCCTTGGTGCCGAGCTCGACGATGCGCCCGAGGTACATGACCGCGATCCGGTCCGAAACGTAGCGGACGACGGACAGATCGTGGGCGATGAAAACGTATGACAGGTTGAGCTCGCGCTGCAGGGTACGCAACAAACTGAGGATCTGAGCTTGAGCCGACACGTCCAGCGACGAGACAGGTTCGTCGCAGACGAGGATTTCTGGCCGCACGGCGAGCGCTCTGGCCACGACGATCCGCTGGCGCTGGCCGCCCGAAAACTGGTGCGGGTACCGGCGGGCGAAGTCGCCGGAAAGACCGACCATCTCCAGCAACTCCTGCACGCGCCCTCGTCGTTGCGGGCGGGGGCAGAGGCCCGGGTGGATCTCGAACGGCTCGGTGAGGGTCTCTCCGATAGTCATCCTCGGGTTGAGTGACGTGTAGGGATCCTGCAGCACGATCTGGATGTGCTTGCGCACCTCACGCAGTTCTTGCGGCCCCAGGTCGAAAAGGTTGCGGCCCCGGAAGCGGACTTCGCCCCCCGTCGGCTTTTCCAGCCCCATAAGCACCCGCGCCAGGGTGGATTTGCCGCAGCCGGACTCACCCACTACGCCCAGGGCCTCGCCATGCGAGAGACTGAAACTCACGTCGTCCACGGCCTGTAACGACCCGGCGCCGCGGCCGAAAAGGACGCCCCGGCGCAGAGGGTATGCCTTCGACACGTTCGTCGCTTCCAGGATGGCGCCGTTGTCAGGCATGCTCGTCACCCGAGGCCTCGTCGCCCACGAGCACCGCCTGGTCACCATGGAGCACAGCCTCGTCGCCGTGGAGCACGGCCTCGGCGAAGTGGCAAGCACTGCGGCGCCCATCGGCGACGGTACGCAACGGCGGCGGTTCCCCTTTGCAAATATTTTGCGCCCAGCGGCAGCGGGGTTGGAACGAGCACCCCGTGGCCAGTCTGGTCATGTCCGGCGGAGCCCCCCCGATGGGGCGCAGCTCGTCTTCGGCACTGTCCAGCCGGGGGATCGACTGGAGCAACCCGGCAGTGTAGGGATGACCCGGTGAACTATAGAGGTCATGGACCGGGCTCACCTCGACGGCTTTCCCCGCGTACATCACGACGATACGGTCGGCCATATCGGCCACCACGCCGAGATCATGGGTGATGAGGACCAGGCCCATACCCATTTCCCTCTGGAGGTCTTTCAGGAGCTCCATTATTTGGGCCTGGACGGTCACATCAAGGGCAGTGGTGGGTTCGTCGGCGATGAGCAGCGCCGGGTCGAGGGCCAGGGCCATGGCGATCATGATCCGCTGGCGCATGCCCCCCGAGAACTCGTGCGGGTAGGCGCCGGCGCGTCTCCGCGCGTCTGGGATGCCCACGCGTCCCATCAGGTCGACGGCGGCCCGCTCTGCCGCCCGCTTGTTCATGCCGTCATGAAAACGGAACATTTCGCCGATCTGGTTGGCCACTGTGAATAGGGGGTTCAAGGCCGACAGTGAGTCCTGGAAAATAATGGCGATCTTCCTGCCCCTGACCCGGCGGCGTTCCCGGTCGGGGAGGCGCAGCAGGTCACGGCCTTCGAACCACACCTCGCCTCCGGTGACCTTGGCTGTGGTGGTGTTCAGTGTGCCCATTATGGCGTGGGCGGTGACGCTCTTCCCCGACCCGGATTCCCCGAGTATGGCCAGCGTCTCACCGGGGCTCACCGAACAGGAGAAACCGTTGACCGCGTGCACCACTTTCTTCCGGAGGCGGAACTCGACCGAGAGATCCTTTACATCGAGGAGCGAGGCTCTTTCGTGCCCCAGTGGCGCGCCCTGGAGGGGCCGGCCTACTTCCAGTGTCATCGCAGCCTCGGGTCGAGCGCGTCTCTCAGCGTGTCGCCAAGGGTGACGAAGGCGAGCACGGTAATGCTCAGGAACAACCCCGGGAATATGAGCAGGTGCGGGTACTGCTGGATTTCGGTTTGAGCCGACGCCAGTTCCAGGCCCCAGGAAATAGCCGGTGCCTGGAGACCGACCCCGAGGAACGTCAGCGTGGCTTCGGCCACCATGATGCCGCCGGTGACGAGGGTGGCGTAAACGATGACGGGGGCCACCGCGTTTGGCAGGATGTGCTTGCGGAGGATGCGCATATTGCTGGCCCCCAGGCTCCTCGCCGCCAGTACGTAGTCCTTGCTCCGCTCCCCGAGCACAGTGGAGCGCATCAGCCGGGTCATGACCGGCCACCCGAAAATGATCAGGACCAACGAGACGGTGAGGACGTTCCGCTCCGGGATCACCGTGAGGATAATTATGGCGCCGAGAATGAAGGGGAAACCGAAGAAGACATCGGCCAGCCGGCCGAGTATGGTATCGACCGCTCCCCCGAGGAAACCCGCCAGGCTCCCCAGCACGATGGCGATCATCAAACTCGTGCCGGTAACGAGCAACCCGATCGTGACCGTCGGGCGGGCCCCATAGATCACGTTGGCGTAGAGATCGCACCCCTGCACGTCGAAACCGAAGGGGTGGCCGGCGCGCGGCCCTTCGTTGCTGTCGGCCAGATTGCACGCATGAGGGTTGCCGTGCCCGAACAAGCCGGCAAATGGGGCCGGGAATATGACGATGGCCAGGATCAGCACCACGATCGCGCCGGAGATGATGAACAGCGGGTTGTGGACCAGTTCTGACCATGCGTCGGCCAGGAAACTGGCGCCCGGCTCGACGGCGGTGGTCTCGGCCGCCGCCTCTGCGGCGTCGCCGGTTGGCTCCGGAAGCTCGCTCCGGCCGCTCCACGCCGGGATCATTTGTAGCGCACTCGCGGGTCCAGGACGGCGTAGAGCACGTCGACGACGAGGTTACCGAGCAGGAAGACAAGCACGAACACGGTGGCGACGCCCACTACGACGGTCCCATCTTTGTTTTCTATGGCGTTGAATATGAGCAGGCCTACCCCCGGCAGGTTGAATACGCCTTCGATCACTATGGCCCCGCCCAGGAGAAAGCCGAGGTCGATACCGAGGTAAGTGATGACGGGGATAATCGAGTTCCGGAGCGCATGTTTACCGATCACCCACCGTTTGGGCAGGCCTTTGGCGACGGCGGTGTGCACGTACTCTTTCGACAGGCTCTCCAGTAGCGAAGCCCGGGTCAACCGGCCGACCGTGGCCAGGCTGAACAGAGCCAGCACCAGTCCCGGCACGAGATAGCTCATCGGCCAGCCGTCCGACGTTCCCGCCACCGGGACCAGGTGGAACTGGACCCCCAACACATATTGGGCGGTAAACGCGGCGACGAAGATGGGGACCGACACGGCAAGGATGGTAAGGAACATGACCATCCGGTCGTAGAGGCCGCCCCGGCGGAGGGCGGCCAGAACGCCCGTCGTGACTCCGACCACTATTTCGATGGCCCAGGCGGTGAGGGCCAACGTGACGGTGACGGGCCACGCCTGCGCCATCAGCGAGGAAACGCTTTGCCCGGTGTCGACGCTGGTGCCGAAGTTCCCTTGCAGGAGGCCGAGGATGTAACGGCCGTACTGTTCGAGGAATGGCTCGTTCAGGTGGTACTTCAGTTCGAGGTCGTGCACGGTCGAGGCCGGCAGGGGCTGGCCACTGCCCAGGGCGGCGACCGGGTTACCGGGGATAAGGAACACCGCTCCGAAGATGATGAAGGTAACCCCGATGAAGACTATGGCGGTCTGGAGGAGCCTCTTCACTACGTAATTTCCCACGCGCTACTCCTCAGACGGCCGGTGGCTGGTAGTGGCGGCGGCGAGCGACGATGGGCGACCACACAGCGCGCCGGCCAGGCTATCCAGCCAGAGCGGCCGCCGTGACAAGGATGGCCCCATATTGCGTGGCGACGAGGTCCCGGACCGGGACCGGTGGCATAGGTGTGGCTGCGTCCCCCTCCTCGGCCCACACGTCGTACACGTCAAGCAGTTTGTCACGTTCAGCCCTGATCGTCGGGGTGCCGTTGCCGATGGCGAGCTCGCCGTCCATGGCACGCAGGAGGATCCCCCCATAGCGTAGGCGGAAACAATGGACTATGTCCTCCAGGCTGTGGGCCTCGGCCACGGTTGCCGGCCGGTCGCTCTCGGGCAGGTTGGCCCGGTACTCGTCCTGGGTCGGGACGTCGCTTATCGAAGTGATGAAGGCCTTTGAGGCCCTCACAAACGGCGACCTGGTGACCAGCTGGTCCGAGACGGCGGCCAGGGCACCACCGAGTATGTCCAGGGTGGTCCGGAGGTCTTCGGCCCGCTTCTTCAGCAGCGCGGCATACGTCTCGCCGGCGGCTTCCTGGCGATTGGCCCGCCGGTCCACCCAGTAGGGAAGCTCACTGACCAGGGTCACTGTCCCGTGACGGGCCGCGTACGAGGCGCTGGAGGCGCCACTGCGGTGGGCGAGCGGGTCAACGCCGGAAGCCTCGGCGAAATCGTAGCTGTCTTCGCTGCGGATCATCTTGTAAATGGCGTCGTCGAGCCGCTCGATGTACGGCGCCTCGGGTTCGCCCAGGTCGAGAGGTAACCCGAGGCTGGCCGGTATTTCCTGGAGCTGCCCGTAAATGGCCGGCACCGGCTCGGACAGGTAGTAGTAGACGCCACCCAGCTCGCCGTTGTGGAGCGAGCACATCAGGGTTGGCCGGCGGTCGTCGATCTGGCGCATCAAGGCCAGCGTCTCGGGCATTACCCCATCGAAATAGGCCCTCTTATATTGGAACGGGAATGTCCACTCCACTTGTTCCGCGGCTGCGGGCCGGTAGAAATGGCGCCCGTAGTGACTGCGGAGAAAAGGCCCTTTGAACCAACCCTCGTTTAGGCGCATGCCGTCAGGGTCGATGCACGGGATGATGGTCCAGCTGTAGCCAAGGCCGTTACGCAACTCTGCATCGGTGCAAAGTGACTCGGCCAGATGGAGCGCGGTCAACCCTCCGATGGGCTCATTGGGGTGTACACCTCCGAACACGAGGGCTTCCAGGGGACCGTCCCCGGTCACCCGCAGCGCCTCGATGGGCTCCCCCAGACGTGAGCTCCCCACCCGGACGACCGAAGCCACTTCGGGGTAGGACTGCGCCAGGCGACCCGCTTGCCCGGCCAGCTCGTCAACTAAAGGAAAATTGGCGAACTCGGGGACGGCGCGGAGCCGCCTGGCTAGCAGTGAGTCCATATTTGGGTCAGTGGTTCACCGTCACGCCGGACAGCTCTATCTGGTTGACGTCTATGACCACGTTGGACACCGCGGATGTGTGCACATAAACGTACTTGGCGTAAAAGAGCGGGACGACCGGGAACGAGTTCATTATCAGTTGCTCGGCCTGGCGGTAGTACCCCTCCGACCCGCTGAGGCTGGGGGCCCCGTTGCCCTCGTTTATGAGCTTGGTCAACGCCGGCGTGGTGAAGTAAGTCTCCGTGTAACCGGGGTTGTTGACCTCGAACAGGTTTTCCAGCGTGTTTTGCATGCTGGGGTAGTAGGCGCCCCAATGGCCCCGGTAGATGCCGTTGGTGACCTTCTTATCGGACAGGTCGGCCAGGAAGGGCGTGAACGGGGACGCATTGAACGTGATCGGCTTTATACCCAGGTTTTGCGACAACTCGTTGGCAATCGCCTCGTACTCCTGCTGGTAGCCGGCATTGCTCGGGTACCAAAGGACGAGCCCACCTTTCCACCCACCCGCTTGCGCCAGCAACTTGCGGGCCAGCGCAGGGTTGTACGTGCAGTACTTGCACAGCCCCGTCGGTGCCCCGGCCTCGGCCGGCGGGAGAATGGACGTCGCCGGGGTCAGCAGGTCGCCGAAGAGGGCTTTGTTGATGGCGGGGCGGTCGATGGCGAGCGAGATGGCCTCTCTTATCAACGGGTTGCTGAAGTACGAGTTGTAGAGCGGGAACCCTAGGTAGTCAATGGCCGGGGCGTTGAACGCAATAACGTCCTTCGGCATCCGGTCTTCCGCCAGTGCGTAGTCGTCTTGGCCGATACCTGTGATATCCACCTGGCCCGCCTGCAGGGCGGTAAAGGCGGTATCGGTGGTGGTGTAGATCAGGAACTTGATCTCCTGGGCGTGCGGCGCCGGGCCTTTGTAGGCCGGGTAGCGCTGGACGGTGAGAGACCGGTTCGGTTGCCAGGTCCCGACCACCTCATAAGGCCCATCGCCCACAGGCGCCGACTCCCATTTGGTCGGGTTGGAAAAATAGGCGTTGGGGAGGGGAAGGAAGGCCGAGGTGGCCAGCTCGAGCGGGAACTGGCTGTCGGGGTGGATGAGGTGGACCTCGATAGTGGTGGCGTTGGGAGCGCTGAGGCCGGAGAGCACCTTGGTGGCCGGCTTGCCCGACTTCGGGTTGAGGGCCGGGTAGCCGGCAATGTCGGCCAGGTTGCCGTTGTTGGCCCACGCGTTGGGGCCGTAGGCGGTGGCGTTCCAGGCGTTGATGTAGCTCTGGGCGGTGACTGGCTCACCGTCCTGGAAGGTCCAACCGGGCTTGATCTTTATGGTCCATGCTGTGTCGCCGGTAGACGGCGTGATCGACTGCGCCTGTACGTACTTGAGCTGCCCCAGCGCGTTGAACTTGGTCAGCGGGGCGAACAGGGCGTTGAGCTCGTCGAGGGCGGCACCCTCGTTTTGACCGGGTATGAACGACGGTGGCTCCAGTTCGCCAACGGTGAACGTACCCCCGCTGCCGCCGGCGGCCCTGACGGTGTTGGCGGCGGCGTAGGTGGCCGGTGAGATGCCCAAGGCTACGGTCGACGTGGCAACGGCGAGAGTGGCGAATGTGCGTGTGATCTTTTTCAAGCGAGTTCTCCGATCTCGGATCAGGTGCCCATAGGGCGGTTGTTGTTCCCCTCCTGTCGCCCGGCTCGCCAGGGACGACCTCCAACGGTGCTGCGTTGCAGGGCCTTCGCCCGGTATGTCGTCAAAGAAACCGTTCCTGGAGGTCACACATCTTCTGCCACAACCGGGTGAACGTTGCCTGTGGTGGGCACTAGATTAGATTAGCTTCACTGAGCCTTCGGTAATAACTGAAAGTATGAAGAGCATGTTAACGACGCTGCACCCACGGCCGCCCGGCGAAACCGTTGCCAGGCTAGGTTGTCCCGTGGAGCACAACGCTGCGCTGCACCGATCGGGGGAATTGTGGATGCCCTGGTAAGGAGTCGAGCCCGGAGCCCCCGGGAGTCGAGCATCGACGACGAGGGCCGCGCCAGCCTGGTAGAGGAGATGGGTTTGATCTGGGCCGAGCTCGGAGAGCCTCGTATGCAGGGCCGGGTCCTCGGCTACCTCATGCTGAGCAACGCCCCGTACGTTTCATCGGCTGAGCTGGCCGAAGCCCTTCACGCCAGCACAGGGTCCATCTCGACCGCCACCAAGGTCCTGGTCGACGAAGGCTTCATCAGGCGGGTGGCGGTGGCGGGAGAGCGGAGCTACTTCTTCCGGGCCGAAGACGACGTGTGGGGTGCGTTCCTGGCCACCGAAGGGCGCTATCTCCGCCGGCGGCAAAAGTTCGCCGAGCGGGTCCTGGAAGCTCTCGGGCCTGAGGACGGGCACCCGCGCACCCGGTTCCTCAACATGAGGGACTACCACGAGTGGTTGGCGGCCCACCGGCATCAGGTATATGCCGATTGGTCCCGCTTCAAGCAGCAGTCGCGCGGTAGGGACGGGAACGCGTAGCCGGCGGCCACCTTCGGGCGCCGGCGCTTGCTGGCGGCCGGTGCTTGCCGATCGAGCAAATGTTTGCGCGCTAGATGCTCTTATCCTTACACCAGCGCGCACAAGTCCCCGGACGGGGCGGAAAATGATGGTGACCGGCAGTGGCCGCAGGCCGTCCGGCAGCTGGCTGGCGGCCTTCAGGCTGGGGTGCTTTTGACGGCGGTGACGACAACGGTGGTGTACCGCATCGTGAAGTGGCCGCCGGCGGCGTCGATGGCGGTCCCGATGCCCGCCAGCAGCTGCTCGAGTTTGCCTGGCGGGAACTGGCGGTGGCCCCCCGATGTCGGCACCTGGTCCAGCCACTGGTCGCGGCTGTAAATCGCCTCCCAGTCGAACTGCCACCGCTCCGGCTCACCGAAGCTGGCCACCTCCCGCACCCCGCCGGTCGCCTTGTCCGACAGCCCGGCGTACGCCGCCAACCCGCCGGACGTCCCCCGGGCGAAGGGCGAACCGGGCAGTACCCGCTGGTAGACGTCGGCGAAGGCTTTTCCAAGGTCGGGAGGGAAGTCGAAGACGTTCCAGAACACGGCCAAGCGGCCACCGGCCCTGAGCACTTCGGCCGCCTTGGCTGCGCCGGCGACGGGATCCACCCAGTGCCAGGCCTGGCCGGAAATGACAATGTCGAACACCTGCCCGCTCGAGTCCCACTCCTCGAACTTGGCCACCTCGACCTCGAAGCCGGCGCGGCAGGCGAACTCGGCCATCCGCGGGTCGACGTCTACACCCACCACGCGGCACCCGGCAGCCTGGAACGGCCGGGCGGAAATGCCGGTGCCGATGCCTACATCGAGGACGTCGTGCCCGGGGCTGGCGGCGACGATCCGGTCCGCCATGGCCTGGGGATATCGGGGCCGGGCGCGGTCGTACTGCTCGGGGTCCGACCCGAAGCCCTCGGCCATCTCCCGGGCGTGGTGCGACTCGCTTACGGCGAAGGGGTTGGGTTGAGGCTCCGTAGTGGGCATACGCCCACTATAATGGGCGTATGCCCACTCGGCAATAGCTGTGGGCAGTGGCCGGGCCCGGTTGCCGCACCGGCCCGGACAACGTCGCTCAAATGAGGTTCAAAGGGGAGACAGCCGGTGCCCACAGGCTTTGCCATGCGAGACCCACGCACCCAGTTGTTCGATGCCGCAGAACGCATTCTCCAGCGGGACGGGCCCGGCGGGTTGACCAGCCGGGCGGTCACGACCGAGGCGACCTGTGCCAAGGGCGTTCTGCACCGGCACTTCGCCGACTTCGACGCCTTTCTGGCCGAGTTCGTGCTCGACCGGGCGGCCCGGGTGGAGAGCCAGGCCACAATCTTGTGCGGCTCGGCCGGGACCGGCACTGTGGCCGGCAACCTTACCGGCGCGTTGGTCGTGCTGTTCGGGCCGGTGGCAGTGACGGTCGTCAGCCTCGTCATCTCGCGTGACGGTCTTCGCGCCCGGTTGCGGCAGGCCGGCGTGGCCGGCGTACCCATCCTCACGGAGGCCGTGGCCATGCTCGGCTCCTACCTGACGCTCGAGCGGGACATGGGCCGTATCGCGGCCGATGCCGACATCGGCACCCTCGCTCCCACGCTTGTAGGCGCCGTGCACATCCTTTTCACCGACCGGGAGGGCCCGCCGGTACGGGAGAGCGCGGTCCACAGGGTCGTCACGACGGTGATCGCATCGGCACTGCGTGACGCTGAGCGTTGACCATTTGGTCGCAGCGTCCTGGACCGGCTCTTCCGCGGTCCGCCCGGGCCGCATTTGCGACAGGTTTTCCGGTGGGAGAGGGCCTGGATCGTAGCTGAGCTTCGGGCAATTACTGGCTCTGCGCCGGGTGTTCTTTCAGTCTCCAACGAGAGCGTCTGTCAGCCCGTCTATGGCCGAAAGATGCCCTTCGAGCTCCGGGCTGAGCTGATATCGCGCCGCCAGGGCTCGAGGTGAAACATAGGAGACCTTCGTCTGGGTCCCGTCCGCCCAGACCACGATTTTGAGCGGGAGGTCGAGCGCCGACAGCGGAGCGGCCACCATGACCGGGGTGCCCGCCGTCGGGCTGCCGAACACGACCAGAGTCGTCTCCCGTAACTCGAGGCCCACCCGGAGCGCCTCGGCCCTCTGGTCGATAGTGGTGAAAAGGCGTACTCCTTTGGCCGCCAGTATCTCCGTGAACCGAGCGACAGTTTCAGTGACAGATCGCCGGCTCAGTTTGGTAACGACATCGTCATCGTGGGCGGTTGCGGCGTCGGGCATTTATGGCCTCCTCGTTAGTTTTCGCTCCCCAGAAATCCCGGTGATTCCCTGAGCTGATGGTCAAGGAGAATCCTGAGCAAGGACTCCGTAATGGAGGTGGACGACCCCGTTTCCGAAAGTGCGCTCGGAGAGGAGTTCGAGCCGGGCGCGAACGCCGTCCGGCAGGGCGCGCTTTCCGCCGCCGACGAGGACCGGATTAAGGAACAGGTGGCATTCGTCGACCAGGCCGGCGGCCAGCGCCTCCGCCGCGAGTGCGGCACCCCCGACCGTGATATCGAGAGTAGCTGACTGCTTGAGCCCATTGATCATGGCGGGGTCGAAATCACGCTCGATCCGGGTCCGGGCGCTCGACACCACTTGAAGAGTCCTGGAGTACACGATCTTGTCGGCAGACCGCCATATCTCTGCGAAGTCGCCCGTCACCCCAGATTGATCGGCGCCGGTGTTCACCGAGTCCCAGACAACCATGGCCTCGTACATCCGGCGCCCATAGAGGTAGGTGCCGATCGGCCGCTCGAGGTCGTTGACGAAGGCGAACACCTCGTCGTCGGGCGCCGCCCAATCGAAGTGCCCTTGCTCATCCTCGACATACTCGTCCAGCGATGAAATCGCCGAGTAGATCAGCTTGGCCATGTCAGGCGCGAAGGTCGAGGGGCCGGGCCACCCTCGTGCCGCGCATACCGGGCCGGGCGTTCATCTTGAACGGCTCGCCCTTAATGCCTGCAAAAGCCAAGGCAGCCTCCCTCCAAGGCTCGATCGTGTTCGACTCTGTCTACTGCACGAATATGGACGGGTGCCACCCAAGCGGCTAGTCGAGAGGCGCGCCTTCGAAGCGTTGACGGACGCCGTCGATGCTCATACCCGCGGCAATGGCGATCGTCTGCCAGTCGGTACCTCGTTCTCGCAAACGGTCGACAGAGCCGGTCAACTCGCGTTCGACCTGGTCGGCATGACGAACCAACGCCGGGAGCAATGCGAGGATAACCTCGGTAGACCGGTTGCCGTACTCCGACCGTCGTCGGGCGGGCTCCTCCGGGGTGGCCCGAGCAGCGTCGGCGACAATCGTGGCGGAAAGTTCGACGCACTCGTTGCATATGTAGACACCTGGACCGGCGACGAGCTGCTGAACTGCGGTGTTCGGCTTGCCGCAAAACGAGCATGACACAATGGCGTGTTCGAAAGAAGTGGTGGTGGCGGGCATGGGGTCCTCCTGCTGTTGGCGGATCCTCCGCAGGGCCGTGGCGTAGGGTTCACCGGTCTGAGCAGCACGCAACCTGACCCGACGCTTGAGGTGTTTTTTCGTCGTCATCCGGTCGGCACACTCCGATCGGCGCCCCAGCTACGCCCTCGGAGGTAACGGACAACGACCCGAGGACATGATCCCCTTTACCTCCAGGTGCCGGCTGGCTGGGACGGCCGGCGGAGGGAGGCGCGGAACTCGCCTCAGCCATAGTGGCCGATGCGGTCGAGGGAGTCAAGGAACGCGCCTGCGCTCCATGGGCCAAGATGGCCTCATGTCGTTGCACACTGACCTCGGACGAAGAAACGTTGTCCCGCTATCGCGCCAGAACGGCGGGCGGTGAGACCTCGCTCCACCCGGTCTGGGCCGGCGAGGCTATAGATCTCATCCATGACGTCCCTCCCGCCGGCGACATTGTGCGGGATCTGGTCCGTGTCGCCGAGAACGTGCTCAGGTCACTGGTACCAGCGACCTGAGCACCTAATCAACCGCTAGCTGCCAACACGGGAGGGCAGAGGGGGTTTGGCGGCCCGGTTTGCCTGCGCGGTTTTCGCTTTCGCCACCACATCCTGGGCATACGCCTGTGCATCCGCCCTTGTCTTGATGCCGTTGAACCTGTCCATGATCGCCGCGGTTTCCGTTGGGTCGCCACGGGAAAGCTCCAGGTCGGTCTTCAGCAAGACGCCCAGTGAACCGTGCACATTGCCCGAATCCGGCAGCGATTGGTGGATATCGCCTAAATCTGCCGTGGCCGTCTTGACGAAGACGGCGGGGTTATTGAGGGTGGCGGGGCAGTCCGTCCGCGGCGTAGCCAGGGACAGCAAACCCTCGACATGGTTGGCCGTCTTGTCGCGGTTCGTAAGCGGGGGCAGACCATAAAGGTGTTGCAGCGTGGCCAGCACAGATGCGTGGTCATAGAGAGTGTGGTCGACAGTGCCCTTGGGGATCAGGGGGGAGACGATCACTGCCGGGACCCGCACGCCATATTGGTCGAAGATGAAGCCGTTCATGTTGATCTTGGCATCTTGGGGACTTCCGTCTCCGGGCATTGGGGCGGGCCCGGGCTTGACCGAATCGTAGAACCCGCCGTGCTCGTCGTACGTGACGATCAGCAGGCTCCGGTTCCACAACGGCGAGTTGCGGACCGCTTCGTATACGGTCTTGATCACTGCTTCACCGCGAGCAACGCCGTCCATCGGGTGCTGGGACGATCCGCCCTCGTAGGAGCCGCCCGTAACATCACCGTAGTTTGGCTCGATGAACGTATAGGTGTACGGGTAAGGGCCCTGGAGATCGGAGGCGAGAGAAGTGAGGGCGTTGGTGTTGACGAGGTAGGTGACTCCCTTCAGCGCCGCCACCTGGGGTATCCCTCCGAGGGCAGGGCCGTTCTCATCGACATAGACGCGCCATTGCATCCCTCCCTTTGACAGGGCGTCGAAGATCGAAGAGCCGCTCGGGTAGGTGAACCCCCCACCCGGCGTCTCCCAGCCAATTATGCTCCCGGTACCTGGGGAATCCGCCCAACCCGCGGATGACGCGCCGTGGACAAAAAAGCGGTTGGGCCATGTCGGCCCCGGGATGGAGGAAAACCATTGGTCGCAAATGGCGAACTCTGTAGCCAATTCGTAGATCACGGGCAATTGCGTCCGCGTGTCGAAACACTTCATGATGTCGCCGTACTCGCCCGGAGTAGGCAGGTTGGGGTTGTTGGACGTTATCTCGGACCGGGTGGTGGCGTAATTGGCCACAAAGCCGGAGTTCGTGAGCGGTTGCGGGTAGGGCTGCCATGGGGCATGGGTGACACCTGGCCCACAAAGCTGCTCGACTACGTCGAGAAACTCGTGCCCGGGATCAGTTGGCATACTGGGTGGCGCGGGCGACGCCACGGGGTAGGTTTGCCCGTTATAGGAATTCGAGTCGTTGGGCGTCGCGTGCGTGATCCCCGGGATGCCCGACAACGCGAAGAAGTTGTCGAACGAGTGGTTCTCGAGCATCAATACGAAGACGTGGTCGACCTTGGAGTACGGGCCGGCATAGCTCATCGCCGCCTGGCAGCCGCCCGACGGGAGGTTGATGGAGAACGTGTCGAACCCAACGGTCAGTGGGAGATCTTTGCCCGCGTCTGCCTTCTGAAGCTGGCATTCTTTCCAATCGGTCATCGAAAGGAAGCCGGCGCTCTGGTACACGCCCGGTTTGGAACCATCCTGGACTACCAGCTCGATGGCCCAGTAGTCCAGGATCAGGGCCGAGTTGAGGCCGACTCGGAACGGAACGGTAAGTGGTCCCACCCGTTGTCCCGGGGTTGCCGACCACGTCTCGCTCTGCGTACCGTCGGAGGAGTTGTTGTGGTAAAGGGTGATCGTGGCGTTCCCGTCTGTTGTGTTCGTCACGTACGCCTGCGCCGTCTGACGCTCTACCAGGTTCATGGGAGTCGAGCAGCCACCGGAGGGGAGGTTGATCGAGAAGGTACGGCTATCGACGGTGAAGTTGAGGTTCTTTCCCGCATCGGGGCTTTGTAGTTGGCATTCCTTCCAGTCGCTGTACTGGAGGATCCCGCTGCTCTCGTAGACCCCCGGCGTGGAGCCACCGGTCACCGCAATCTCCACCGCCCAATAATCCAGTATCCCCCAGCTACCCCACCCGGTTTCGAAGTAGACGGTGAGCGGGCCCACTTGCTGCCCCGGGTTTGCCTGCCACGTGCCATTCTGGGTGCCGTTAGAGGAATTGTTGTGGTACATCGTGATCGTTGCCTGTCCGTCCGTGGTGTTCGTAATGTAGACCTGGGCGGATTGCTGTGTAGCCATGTGCTTCCTCCTTGTCCTGGATCCGGCGAGTTGGCGGGGCTATGGGTGGCGCGCGATCGAGGGAGGCTCCTATCGGGCGCGCCCTCTAATTTCGACAACTTGAATGGTGGAGGGTTGGCGCGAGAAAGTGTGAATAAGAACGTGCGGGTCGGGAAGAGCGGCGAACGCGAAACGGAGAATACCATCGTCGCACCCTTACTGATCGCAGTGACTGGACTATCTCAGGTGGTCTGACCAACCGCAAATGATAGGCGTCAAAGCGTTGGGGCGATATGGCTTTCCGAGATTTCCTCGACTTAAGCTCACCTGGACCGTTGAGGGACGGCATTGCCCGGCGCCGCCCGTCTCGACGGGCGCGGGCCCCGACGAAGAAGCCAGGTCAGAGTGCAGATTGGCTTGGAGGTGGCAGCCTGTTACGTCTTGGCCGCCTTGGCCAAAGTGACATCACTTTGAGCTCGCGGCTTCATGGCTGGCACTTCTTGAAATGATGAATACAGGCCCGAGCCGGCCGCTTTGTATTTCGCTGAACCAGATTTCACCTCCGTTCCTGGGTTGGCCCGGACAAGTCCTCTTTGCGCACCCGCCATAGTTCGGGAAATGCGAAATAGCACGATCATGACCGAGCGGCGGCTTCCGATCCGAGGGCTCCCGGCCGGGCGGAGGCGACTCTGGCGCGCCAGGTGCTCTTATCGTTACACTACCGCGCAAAAGTCGCCGTCAACTCTCCCTCGTTCGTCCACTTGCACGGAGCTCGTGGCCGGTCGGAGCACCATGTCCACGCTGTGAACACGAGCGCGGCTACGACGTCGGTGC
>DATJUH010000098.1:0-5465 GCA_035502515.1 Acidimicrobiales bacterium | reverse complement strand
GGAGCCAGGGATTAGGCAGTCTCACTAGGGAACCGGCAGCCGCGAGGGTGGACGCTAAGAGCATGGAAAGCACCAAGGCCCGGCCCACCGGGACCGCCCGGCCAAGGTGCGCTCAATGCGAAAGGGAACATTCGATGACTGAAATGATGTGGAGCCTCCTGCCCTGGCTGACCTTTATGACAGCCACCCCGTTGGTCAACCTGTGGGCCGGCCTGGCCGCTGGTTTAGTGGTAGCCATTATGGTGCTGGGCCGGGCCATTGCCCATAAGAAAGTACGTATGCTCGAGGTGGCCAGCATTGCCTTTTTCGTGGGCCTGGCCGCCGCTGTCGTGGTCGTCCACCCGGCCGACATCGGCAGCTGGGGTAACTATGCCCAGGCTGGCGCCCACGGCTTGCTCACGGCCCTTGTCCTCGGGTCGGTGCTCATAGGGCGGCCCTTCACGGCCCCCTACGCCCGGGCCCAGGCGCCCGAAGCCGTTTGGCCCAACCCCCGCTTCGTCGCCTTCAACCGGGACATCTCCCTCGTGTGGGGCTTCGCCCTACTCGCCGGCACCGCTTCGCTGGCCCTGGCCGGGTCGGTCAACGCCGCCCCGTTCATCCTGCGCATGGCGGTTCCGTCGGGCGCCATGCTGTTCGCCACCTGGTACACCCGGCAGCGGGCCACCCAGGCCCGCACCCTGCTGCCAAGCGCCGTGTAACCCCGCACTGCCGCCAAGCTCTCTGCACCACCGGCCAGGCCTTCAGGCCTGGCCGTGGCGCGTCCTGCGGAGGCAAAACGACGGCTCGTCAGGCCGTTCTTCGATTGTTCACCCGGGCTCTGAGTAGTGCCTGCGCCCGCTCAAGTCGACCTTTCGACGCTCGCTGAACGGGTAACGGAGAGCGCCGGCGGAGCTCCCCCCGGCGAGGCCCTCCACCGCTCGTCCGATCCTTGGGCCCCGAGGGTCTGGGGAAGCTCTACGAGCGGGCCCCGCTTAAATGATGAGCACTCACCCTCGTACCAAAAACGCCGCGCAGTTGGCGCCTGGAACTGATCCCGAGCTTGGCGAAAACGTTGCGCAAATGATATTCAACGGTATTGACACTTAGGTAGAGCTGGCCCGCTATCTCTTTGTTAGTGAGCCCCGTGGCGACTAGGGAAGCTACATCTCCCTCCCGATCGGTGAGGTCCAAAGGCGACCGCTCCGCGGCC
Source organism: Acidimicrobiales bacterium (assembly GCA_035502515.1). Lineage (GTDB taxonomy): Bacteria > Actinomycetota > Acidimicrobiia > Acidimicrobiales > Palsa-688 > Fen-671. Next base: position 4,276 of record DATJUH010000098.1, on the reverse strand, counting down.
GCAGGTGCGTGGATGCCGGCCAGGGCCAGGTCAGCTTCACATGGGGCTGAGGGAGGACAAGCGCGGCCACGCCCCGAGCACCTTGGCCAGGCTCGGCAGGACGATGTAAAGGGCGACCCCAGCGACGCCGACGACGAGCGCTCGGCCGATCAGGCGCTTGGCCGTGAGCGGCTTGGAGCTTCGGCGCTTAGACCCGGCCACCGGGGCTTCGTGGTCAGAAGTTGGCGGCAAGTCTTCGTCCGGCGAAGGACGTACCCGATCGGGACGACGCTCTCGCACCAGCTAGCCTGCCGAGGTCTTGTGAAGGATGGCCTGACGCATCGCCGCCTTCGAGCACGCCAGTTCGGCCAGGCCCAGGGCCCGCACTACCGCGACAACGAGCGCCTCCCGGTCGGGCCACGATGAGATCGAATGGTCGGCCCACACGGTGTCTCCGTTCTGGGCAGGCAGCCCACCGCGCCCGTAATGGCGAGGGTCAGCCGGCCGAGCTCTTTGTTGTTCTCGTAATTGTCTTGCCCTGCTTTGGCGCCGCCGTGACCCGCCCGGCGCCCCGGAGCACCTCTCCGAGCACAGGGAATGTCAGGTAGCGCCGGCGGATGGCGTCGGCGACGACCCCGGTCCAGCCGGTCTGGTGCGAGGCTCCCAGACCCGCGCCGTCGTCCCCGTGAAAATACTCGTTGAACAACAGGTTGTCCCTCCAGGCACTGTCGCGCTGGAAAAGAGCCACGGTCCCGAAGCAAGGCCGACGGCCATCAGGGCTGGCGAGGAAAATGGAGATCAACCTTTGCTGAAGATCCTCGGCTATTTTGCCAAGCGGCAGTCTTCGCCCGGACCGGGTGGGGTACTCGATCTCCAGTTGGTCGCCGAAGAACTGGTGGTACTGCTCCAGGGCCGTTATCACCAGGTAGTTGAGCGGGAACCATACGGGGCCGCGCCAGTTGGAGTTCCCGCCGAACATGGAAGTGGTGGACTCGGCCGGCTCGTAGCCGACCGACGAGCGCAACTCCCCGCTCCGGAACTCGTAGGGGTGGTCACGATGGAACAGTGACAGGGAGCGCAGGCCGTAGGGGGACAGGAACTCGTCTTCGTCGAACAATCTTTCAAACAAGCGCTCGATCCTGGAAGGGTCGACCACGCTGAGCAGGAGTCGTTGCTTACCCGGCTCGCCCTGGAGGAGCCCGGCCCCAGCCAGCGTTTCTCGTCGCAGCCCTTTGCGCTGCAAAAGGCCGGCGAACCGCTTGGTTACAATTTTGGAGTTTTCGATCATTTCCTCGTCGATGACGCCTGCGGCGAGGAGAGGGATGATGCTGACCATCGAACGGACCTTCACCGCCTCGACCTTTCCGCCAGGGGTGGCCAACTGGTCGTAGAACAGGCCGTCGGTGTCGTCCCACATGCCCTGGTTCTCCATCGCCTCCCGTATGGCAGCAAAATGCTCCAGGAACTTGATGATCAGGTCAGTTGCCGGGCGCTGCCTGGCCGCGTGCAGGACGGCGGCGATGGTGCCCATGGTGAGCGAGTAAAACGCCATCCAACCGGTGGCGTCGGACTGCTTGAGGGTCGTCCCCGGGGGGAGGTGGGAACGGTCTATCGGCCCGATATTGTCCAGGCCGAGGAAACCGCCCTCGAAAAGGTTGCTGCCGCCGGTGTCTTGCCGGTTGATCCACCATGCGAAGTTGACCAAGAGCTTGTCGAACACCCGGCTCAGGAAGTCGATGTCCTTAGCACCGTCTATGGCGAAGACCTCGAGAGCGGCCCACGCCTGCACTGGAGGGTTGACGTCACCGAAGTCCCATTCGTAGGCCGCCAGCCTCCCGTCGGGGTGCTGGAACCATTCTCGGCACAACAAGACGAGCTGGTACTTGGCGAAGGCCGGGTCCACATGTGCCAGGGCAACGCAATGGAAGCCGAGATCCCAGGCCGCAAACCAGGGGTACTCCCACTTGTCCGGCATGGACATGATGTCGAACGAATCGAAATGGCGCCAACCCGCATTGCGGCCCCCGAGCCGCGCTGCGGGTGGCTCGGGCTGACGGGGGTCGCCGTCGAGCCATCGCCTCAGGTCGTAGCAATAAAACTGCTTGGTCCAGAGCATCCCGGCAAACGCCTGGCGCATTACCCGGGCCTCATCCGGCGACGCTCCCGCGGGCGTCAGCTCGGCGTAGAACTCGTCGGCCTCGGCGGACCGTTGCTGGACGACCCGAGCGAAATCATCGCCGAGGGGCCACCCTGGCAACGCGTCGGCATCGTGGTGGCGGAGCCGCAGGCGGAGCTCTGTCTGTTGGCCCGGCCCGAGGGGCACCTGGTACCAGATGGCGCACTTGGTCCCTCGCCTGGCCGGGTTGACCGTCGCCGCCCCTTTGGTCACGTGGTCGTTGATGCCATCTTTTGGGTACGGCGTCACCGGCGCGGACCCGAACAGGCGGGCAAAGTTGGTTTCGTTCTCGCAGAAGAGCAGCGCCGGCGGGGCTCCGCCGGGGCCTGGCCCGTAGTACAGCTCCATTCGGCCGAACAAGGGGTGACAGGTCTCGATGGTGGACACCCGGGCCGCGACCAGCTCGGGCTTGTCGGTACCATCTCCCCACGACCAGGTGTTGCGGTACCAGAGAGTTGGTAGCACGTGGAGGGTGGCCTCGTCGGGGCCCATATTGGTGGCCCGCACCGCCATGAGCAAGTCCCGCGGGCCCGCCTTGGCGTACTCGACTTCGACTACCCAGTAGCGGCCTTCGTCGAAGATCCCGGTATCCACCAGCTCATATTCGGGTTGCAGGCGGTCGCGCTGGGCGTTGGCCCGGACCAGCTCCTCATATGGGAACGGTGCTTGGGGGTAGTGGTAGCGCCACTTGTTCCAACTGTGGCTAGGCACGCCGTCCAGGTACCACCAGTACTCTTTGACGTCCTCGCCATGGTTTCCCTCGTTGCCGGTGAGCCCGAACATGCGCTCTTTCAATATGGGGTCACGCCCGTTCCACAGCGCCAGGGCCAGGCAGAGCCGCTGTCCCACATCGCTGAAGCCCGCCATCCCGTCTTCGCCCCAGCGGTAAGTGCGCGAGCGAGCGTGGTCGTGTGGGAAAGACTCCCAGGCGGCCCCGTCTGGGCTGTAGTCCTCCCTGACGGTGGCCCATTGGCGCTCGCTCAGGTACGGGCCCCATAGGTACCAGTCGCTGGCCTGCAACAGCCCCTCTTCGAGCTGGCCAAATTCCTGTGCCCTTTTGCTTTCTGCGCTCATGTGCCGCCTCATCCCCCATGGAGCGTCGCCTGGTGGTCTTCCCGCCCAGGCGACGGCCGGCGGACGAGGTGCCGGGTGCTGGCATCCCGCAAACGGGAGGCGCTAATGGTGCGTAAATGTCCGGTCGCTCCCTCGGCTGCCAACACCTCCATTATTTATTATTCGGGGGCCGCTAACCCGGTTAGGTGCCTCTGGCGGCACCCAGCCAACTTGGGTCCGGAGGCCTCCCAGGGGACAGTCGATGAGGCCCAGTGGTGACAGCTTGCTGGTCGTCGCTGCGCTCGAGGTGGCGTGATGGTTGGGCGAAGGTTGCATACGGGCGGCAGCGGACCACCACCCGGCGTTCTTCTGCCGCCCTCGCGGCGACCACCGGCCGGGCCTCGTCGTTGAGCTGCTGGCCTGACATCCGCCAAGCCACCGCCATCATCACGTCGACTACCAATTGGGGGTCTCGGTCGACGACCGCATCGGCATAGACCTGCAGGTAGGCGAAGGGCCAGCGCTCGTCTAAGACGCACAGGCGCACTTTTGCGTTGCGCCCGACGGCCCGGGCCTTGCCGCGGGCGGCCATGGTGGAGATGAGCAGTTCGTCGCTCTCGGTCGGGACGTAGTAAACGACGGACAGGGCGGGGCCGTCGTGCGGACGCCCGTAACCGAACACGCAGGTGCGGTGGGTGCGCACGAACTCACGACGCTCCTCAGCGCTGGACTTGTTCTCTGAACTGTCCTTCGAAGGGGCCACTACGCGGGAGATCGCGGCCCGGGCCGAGGTGACCCAGCCGCTGCTGAACTATCACTTCAGCTCGAAGGACGAACTGTGGCGGGCCGCGGTGGACAGGCTGTTCGACGAGCTCAACGGGGTGCTGGGCAAGCGCAGGGAGGGGCTGCGGGGTGCCGACGAGGTGACGGTGGCCCGGTTAGTGGTGCGGGAGTTCATCTGGGGGCTCAGGCCGGGGCGGGCCGGCGCGCGGCGAGGAGGAACCGGCGCAGCTCCTTGCGCCCCTTCAGCCCGAGCTTGGCGTAGAGGTTGCCCAAGTGGTACTCGAC
>DATJUH010000097.1:0-10792 GCA_035502515.1 Acidimicrobiales bacterium | reverse complement strand
TTTGTCAGGGCCGGCGGCGCGCATGACGTCGCACCTCGACGAAAGCAGCTCGACGCCGGCGGCAGTACGCCAAGCGGCGGACGCCATTTCGCTCGTCGTCGGGGGCGCCGGCCAGACCGGTTAGCGCCGCTCGCCCTCACCTCGGTAACTTGGCCCATCCGTACTGATGGGAGGCACTGTGGCTGACGACCGACCGAGAGCTTTGGTTGTGCGAGGAGGGTGGGCCGGTCACCAGCCCATCGAGACGACGGACTTCATGGTCCCACGGCTCGAGGAGGCGGGCTTCGCGGTCGATATCTCGGACACTCTCGGTACCTACACGGATGGGGCCGTTATGGCGGATATCGATCTCATAGTGCAGTGCTGGACGATGGGAGAGATCGCCCGGGAGCAGCTGGACGGGCTCCTGTCGGCTGTCTCGGCGGGTACCGGTTTGACCGGCTGGCATGGCGGCCTGTGCGACGCTTTTCGGGACACCACCGACTACCAGTTCATGACGGGTGGTCAATGGGTGGCCCACCCCGGAGGCAAAGTTGATTATGAGGTCAATTTCCTAAAAGAGCAGGGTGCAGACCCGGTAATTGCCGGCCTGGAAGATTTCCGGCTGCATTCAGAGCAATATTACATGCACGTCGACCCGTCGAACCTTGTCCTGGCGGAAACGACATTTCAGGGTACGGACGACGCTCCGTGGACAAAAGGTTGCGTGATGCCCGTAGCCTGGAAACGGACTTACGGCCAAGGCAAAATCTTTTACACCACGCTTGGTCACGACATGGATGATTTCGATGTCCCCCAAATACCCGAGCTGATCGTGCGCGGTAGCCTCTGGGCGTCTCGCCGGCGGCCGGCTGGTGCTGGGTAGCCGTTGTCTAACCGCTGGCCCATGGCCGGTCCACCCTCCGGGAGGCCTGTCTTGGCGCGCCAGGTGATCTTATCGTTGCCCGGGCGTGCACAAGTTATCCCGACGACGCTGGCCGAGGGGCAATTGCTCCGTTTTCTCAGTGCAGTCAACTGTTCTTCGTCGTTGCCGGCAAAGAGGCACTGCCTGCGTTCAGAAAGAGCCGGCGAGTCAGGGGCGACAATCGATGGCCGGCACCTGTTGGGTAATGCAATGGAGCCCGCCGCCACCCAGAAGGACTTCCCGCGCCGGGACACCGATGACCTGGCGTCCTGGTAGCTGGCGGGCCACCAATGCGGCCGCATCATCGTCCAGACGAGGGTCGAGGACAGGGACGACCACCACCGAGTTCCCCAGGTAACAGTTGATATAGGAAGCCGGTAACGGGTCACCGGCCGACCGGGGTTTGGCCGAGAGGGAGCGGTCGATGCCGGCGGCCTCTTCCGGGCTGACAGGCGGCACTATTGGGGTGGGGACGGGGATTACCTCGATCGAGCGGCCGCGCCCGTCGATGGTGGACTCGAGAGCCCGACGGGCCTCGTACACCACTTCTCGCAATGGGTCAGCCCGGTCCTCGGTCCAGGTCAGGAGCACGCGCCCGGGGGCCACGTAACACAGCAGGTTGTCGACGTGGCCACCCGTCTCGTCGAAAGGCACACCGCGTGGGAGCCAAACGACCTTTTCCACGCCCAGGTAATCACGCAGGCAGGCTTCGATCTCCTCTTTCGACAAAGCCGGGTTGCGGTTGGGGTTGAGCAAACACTCGGCTGTCGTCAGGCATGTGCCCTCACCATCGACGTGCACGGACCCGCCCTCCAGGACCAGCGGCGGCCGGTAACGCGGCGACCCGTCCAGGTCGCAAATCTTGGCCGCCACCAGGTCGTCGCTCGCCCAGGGGAAAAAAAGCCCCTCTTCCAGGCCGCCCCAGGCGTTGAACACCCAGTCCACCCCGCGGCGTTCGTGTCTGGAGGCGTCAACCACAAAGGTAGGCCCGGTGTCGCGGGCCCATGCGTCGTCGGTTGTCATCTCTAGTACCCGAACATCGGGCGGGAGGACAGCACGGGCATGCCCCCACTGGCGGGACGACACCAGCATGGTCACGGGCTCGCTCGAGGAAATGACCTTGGCCACTTCGGCGAAGGCTGCCTGCGCCGGCTTGGCGCCCAGGCGCCAGGTGTCCGTCCGTTCCGGCCAGACCATGAAGCAGTGGTCGTGAGGCTCGAACTCCGCCGGCATGTGGAAGCCGTCAGCCGCCGGTGTCGAGGTAAGAAGCCTGCCGGGCACATCGAGAGGGTACGTCAAGCGGCCCCGTACCCGGCGCGGCCAATCCTGCCGCCGGCGGTACGCTCGGAACCGTGGCCTCCAAGCTGGTGCTGGCCGTCGTCCAGCGGGCCTTCGGTGAGGACCGGGCCGCCAACCGTGAGCGCACCGTCGAGCAGGCGTCGGCGGCGGTCCGTCAGGGGGCCGACGTAGTGCTGTGCCCGGAACTGTTCGAGGGCCGGTACTTCCCCCAGCACGAGGACCAGGAGTACTTCTCCTGGGCCACCCCGCTGGAGGAAAACCCGGCCGTAGAGGCGGTGAGGAAGGCGACCGCCGGCACCGGCGCGGTGGTGCCCGTGTCCTTTTTCGAGTATGTGCCACCGGTATATTTCAATTCGCTGGCCATGGTCGAGGACGGCGAAGTCCTCGGCGTTTACCGGAAATCCCATATCCCGGACGGCCCCGGTTATGAAGAGAAGTTCTACTTCAGCCCCGGCGACACCGGTTTTCGCACCTGGGACACCCGTCACGGCTCCATCGGCGTCGGTGTTTGCTGGGACCAGTGGTTCCCCGAGGCGGCCCGAGCAATGAGTTTGCTCGGCGCCGATCTGCTCCTCTACCCGACGGCTATTGGCAACGAGCTCGGCAGCCAGGCCGATAACGACACATCGGATATGTGGCGCCGGGCGATGGAGGGCCATGCCGTGAGCAACCACGTGCCGGTGGCCGCCGCCAACAGGGTCGGCACCGAGGGCGAGCTAACTTTCTACGGGTCGTCGTTCGTGATCGACCACCGCGGCAGGCCTCTAGCTCAGGCCGGGAGGTCCACCGAGGAGACGATATTCGCCGAGGTCGACCTGGCCAAGGCGCGGGCCGACCGGGCGGGCTGGGGCTTGTTCCGGGACCGGCGGCCCGACCTGTACGAGGTCCTGACCCGCCGCCACGGTTAGCAATCGCCACGGTTGGCCGTCGTCTACCCCGGGGTTTTGAGATCTCCTGCGCCTGCTCTCGGCCCGTCGTCGTACCGTTGCGAGATCGTGAGACCGGAGGCAAACATCGTGTTCGAAACCAAACACCTCCCCGTCAAGGCGGACGTGGTGGCCCCGGATGGTTCCGAGGTCCGGGTGCTTCTCGGGCTCTCGGGAGGCGGTCTGGCCCAATTTTCCCTGGCCGCGGGCGAGACATCTGTCGCGGTCCGGCACCGGACCGTCGAGGAGATCTGGTACGTGATTTCTGGGCAAGGACAAATGTGGCGCCGGCTGGGAGGCGATGAGGGGACGGTGGCGCTCAGCGCCGGCGACTGTCTGACCATCCCGGTCGGCGCCCATTTCCAGTTTCGTGCACTTGGCCGCCAGCCGTTGGTGGCCATCGGCGTGACCATGCCGCCTTGGCCCGGAGACGGAGAAGCGATCGAGTGCGAAGGGCCCTGGGCCCCGACATTGCCTGCCGGTCCGGGGCTTTCCCGCTAGCCCTGTGCCAACCTCCGCTCCGGTTCACTCGTCTACATTTGCGCCATGCGCGTAGACACCGACCTGGCCGGTTCGGCCATCGCCGGCGCCGTGGCCGCCGTCGCCGTCATCGGGACCTGGCGTTTGCAGCCTCTGCTGGCCGTACTGCTGGGGTTCGTGCTCCTCTCCGGCGCCGGCGTTGTGTGGCGACGCCACCACCGCTTTCACGAACCTTTGCGAGCGGTCGCACGGCAAGCGGTGATCGAGTTCGTAGTGCTGGCGGTGGTGGCCGTCGTGCTCGACACCGTGCTCCTGGACGCCACCAACCGGCCGTTGCTGTCCGGGCTCCTCAGTGCCGGTGTGGTGGGCGCCTTGTCGGGCTACCGCATCGCCGAACGCTGGTGGAGGGTACCGATAGGGCAAGTGCCCGCCCCGGCCCCGGGAGAGGTCTGGTGGGCGGCGGTCCCGTTCGAGGAGAAACGGGGGAGCAAGGACCGTCCCTGTCTCGTCCTCTCCCGGTCGCGCCGGCACGCCGAGGTGCTCATGTTCACCAGCCAGGACAAGGCGGCCCGGAACGGCTACGTCGCCGTTCCAGCCAATATGTGGCACGACGAGCGGACGAGCTTCTTGAAGACCGACCGGGTGATCCCGGTGAGGTGCGAGAAGTTCCGCCGTCGCGAGTCGGCCAGAGCGCCGCAGTCGGTGCTCGCCGCGGCGACAAGAGAAAACCCCCGCGCGGCACGGTACTTGCCCCAGTAGGGAGCAACCAGTAAAGAGCCGGCCCGGCCGCCCGCTGGCCATGCTGTCACACCCACAGGGCACACTTGTACCAGGATGGACGATCCCTTGGCCGACCTGGACGACGAGCAGCGAGCGGCGGCGACGGCCACCGAAGGGCCAGTGTGCATTATCGCCGGCGCCGGCACCGGCAAGACCCGGACCGTCACCCACCGGCTGGCCTACGGCGTAGTGACCGGCGCCGTCGACCCCGCCAGCGCTCTGGCCGTAACTCATTCGCGCAAGGCCGCCGCCGAACTCGGCGAACGTATGCGGGAGATGGGCGTGCAGGGAGTGGACGCCCGCACCTTCCACTCGGCCGCGCTCTGGGTGGCCAAGCTCCACTGGGCCCTGACTGGCAGGCCCGGACCAGCCCCGAGCGTGTTGGGAGAGCGAGAGGAGTGGCGTCTTTGGCGCGACTCGGTAAGGGCCGTAAATGGCTACGAGCCTGACACCGCCGAGGTGCGAGAGGTAACTGACGAAGTGGGCTGGGCCCGAAGCCGGCTGGTGTCCGTGGACGACTACCCGGCCGCGGCTCTCCTGGCCGGCCGGCACACGAACGTACTGCCGGAGGACATCGTGCGCGGCTGGCACCGCTTCACGGCCACGAAATCAAGGACGGGTCAGGTGGACTTCTCTGACCTGATCGAGATCGCCACCTCATTGATCGAAGAACATCCCGAGGCGGCCCGGTCCGCCCGCCGGCGGTGGTCTCATGTCACGGTCGATGAGTACCAGGACACCGACCCGCTCCAGCAAAAGCTTCTTGAAGCCATCCTCGGGCCCGGGCGAGATATCTGTGTCGTCGGCGACCCGCGCCAAGCCATCTATTCGTGGAAAGGGGCGGACCCGACCTTCCTGACCGGGTTTACCAGGCGCTACCCCGGGGCGAAGGTCTTCAAGCTCAGTCATAACTACCGCTCCAGCCCCCAGATCCTGGACTGGGCCAACCGTCTGGCCCGCAGTGAAGGTACGAGACCGTTGCAGGCAACAAAAGCCTCAGGCCCCACGCCGACTTTCAGGAAGTTCGACGACGAACTGACCGAAGCGGCATCCGTCGCCGGCGCCGCCAAACGGGCGATATCCCGGGGCACCCCGCCCTCTGAGATAGCGGTGCTTTACCGGTACAACGCCACCCAGGCCCGCTTTGAAGCGGCGTTTGCCCGCGTCGGTGTGCCGGCCGTGATCGCAGAGGATGTCACCTTCTTCGGCCGGGAAGAAGTCCGGGCCGTGCTGGTGCCTTTTGGCCGAGCGGCGCGGGCCGGGCCGGAGCGGGGCGGCCTCGACTTGCTCCAGAACCAATTGGCCAGGGCCGGCTTCAACCCTGACCGTCCGCCCGACGGTCTCGGTGCCGTGCGCGCCCGATGGGAGTCGCAACAGGCCCTTTTGGAGCTCGTCCAGGCCCTACCGGATGCTCAGGCGATGGACGCCAAAGCCATGCTGGGCGAGATCAACTCACTGGCTGTCAACACCCACGGGCCACGCCATCAAGGGGTCACGCTGTCCACACTGCACAAGGCGAAAGGGCTGGAGTGGGACATCGTGTTCCTGGTGGGGATGAGCGACGGCGCCATGCCGTCCGTCTTCGCCGAAAGCCAGGCGGAGCTCGACGAGGAAGAAAGGCTGCTCCACGTGGGCGTGACAAGGGCGCGGCGTCAGGTCCAGTTGAGTTGGGCGGCCTCCAACGCCAAGGGCCGGTTCAACTATCCGAGCCCGTACCTGGACCAGTTGGCCGAGCCCCGACGGCCTCGCTCTGGCGCCGGGCACGGCCCCGGACGTGGCCACGGGCCGCCGGCGGGACGACCGTATGAGAGAAGGCGCTAACCGGCGACCGTATTGGCCCGCGGTCGACCAATACAGGGTCAACCAATACAGGAAGTCGACACCGATTGGTTGCGAGTCCCCGTGTCTGCTTGCCAGGAATTCGCCCCCGCCGGCCCGATGCAATGGAAGTTCTCGTCTTGCAGGTCATTGGCGATATCGCCGCTGGCGTGGTTCGCGGTGACGGCATTTCCAAGGCTGTCGAGCGAGATGGCGATCCCGTAGTCACCATTGGTCAGAAGAGTGTTCCCACTAATCACGGATTTGTCGCTCGGCCGGCCGCAAGTAGCGTTCTGCAAGTTGCCGGTCCCACTGCAGCCGAGGTAAATGCCGGCACCGTGGCTACCGGCCACTCGGTTGTTCACGATCCGGGTGCCTTCACTCGTCTGAACCCAGATGCCATACGAGCCGCTGCCGTTGACGACACCCCCGCTGACACTGGCGCCGAAGCTCAACTGGAGATGAACGCCGTAGCGATGGTTCCCGTTGGCGATCAGCTGCTGCACCGCACTCCCGGTGGCGCCGAGGACCCACACGCCGTTGACGAGGTTGCCTGTAACACGGAGGCCCGGGCCGGCGATGACGGCATCGCTGGCTTCATCACGGATGCCTGTGCTGAACCCACCAACTATGGCGTTCGGGACTGTGCTTTCAATCCTGGCGTCAACGGCACCGGGAGCGAGGATTACGCCGGCCCCCACTCCCAGACCGGCGACGGTATGGCCGGCCAGGTCAAGTGTCACGTGGGGCGCCGAAATGACGAAGCAGTTGCCGGCCGGCGGCGGTGGGTTGGCGGTCAATATGTAGTTGCCCGGGGAGACGATCGGGCCGCACACGTCGAGGGGCGTGGGCGTCATAGCGGGTGTGAGCACCAGTTCGCTCGCCGTGGCCGTAGCTGCTCCGGCGCCGGCTAAAACGGCAAGCGCCGAGGCGAGACAAGCCGCGGCCACGGCGTAATGTCGGGTCTTCATTTGATCCTCCTGAGTTCGAAAGGCCTTGCTTCGCGTTAGAAGACGCAGAAGGTCCTCGGTGATTACACGGATCAGAGGGACATTGCGGAAAATACATGGCCACCAGGCGGCCGGTGCGCGGCCGGCGCCAACCGTGGGTAACTGAGGCCCCGTCTTCCGCTCAATGCCGAATGCTGGTCTCTCGGCGCGAGCGAGCAGGGTATAAAAGTCCCTACCAGCCCCCCCATTTTTGGCCTCGCTGTGTGCATATTTCGACGGTCACCCGCCGCCAGTGCGGACTTTTATCCTCTTTCCGGGCAAAAGTGCTACGACTACCCTCGGAGCCCACCCAGGTCTACGGGCCGGCTCCGGCCTTTGCCGCGGGGCCGGGTTGGGTGGCCGGGATCCGCCGGCTGATCCACCCGGTCAGGCCGATGAGGGCCAGTACAGAGAGGGCGGCCCGGAGCCCGTCCAGGCGCGCTTGGCTGTTCTCTGCGACGATGGCGTCAACCGCCGCCGGCGATAGGCCGGCGTCAGCCAGGCCGGCCCGTAACTGGTCGTCCGACACAAAGGGAATACCGCCGGCCAGCTTCACACTCGCCTCGGTTTTCACGTGTTCGGGCACCGCCGGGTTGTGCTGGATGCCGTTCAGGAAAGAGGTCGTGAGAGCGGCGATCAGCACGGCTCCGGCCAGGGCGGTGCCGATTGAAGCTCCCAGGTTGGTGACCGTGTTCTGGAGGCCTCCGACCTCGCCGGCCTGCTCGTCGGGGACCGACGAGACGGTCACGCTCCCTAGTTGCGAGGCCAGGGCGCCGATGCCCAGTCCCACCAGCAGCATCGGCCACGTCACGATCTCGGGGCCGGCGCCGGCCTGGAGCGAAGCGATGAACACGATGATCCCGACCCACAATGCGACGAAGCCGAACTGGACCACCCGGCGGGGTGAGGCATCAGGGAACACCTTCGGGATACCGACGGCAGCCAAGAGGAGGGTGACCGACAGCGGAAGCAGCCGCACACCGGTGGCAATGGCCGACAGCCCGAGGGACACGGACAAGAACAGCGGCACTGTGAAGAAGACCCCGGCCTGGAGGAGGTACTGGAGCAAAAACGCGATCAGACCGCCCTGCAGCACCCGGTTGCGCAGGATGGCGGGGTTGACCAACGGTTCCTCGCCCCGGGCCAGGCGGTGGTTTTCCCAGCCGAGGAAGCCCAGCATTACAACGCCGCCGCCCATGACGAGCCAGATCGTTGGGGACAGCCCCAGCCACACGGGGGCGGAGGCCTTGGCTTGCACGAAGCCCCACTCCCCGGCCCGAAGGATCCCGTAAACGATCAAGGCCAGGCCGACGGCGGACAATGCGGTGCCGACCAGATCGAGCCTCACCCCGGACTCGGGCTCGGCGTCGGCCATTCGGCGGGTGAGAGCGAGTATCGCCAGCACCACGGCCACTTCGCCGGCAAACACCCAGCGCCACGACGCGTACGTCGTGAACAAGCCGCCGATGACCGGGCCGGCGGCGACGGCGATGGCGCCCGCCGCGGCCACCAACCCGTAGGCCCGGGGCCGCTGGTCGCGGGCGAAATTGGACGCCACCAAAGCCACGATGGCGGGGAGGATCAACGCCGCCCCCACGCCTTCGAGGAACGACCACCCCAGCACCAATACGCCCAACGTGGGGGCGATGGCCGTTACCAGCGACCCCGAGCCATAGATGATGCAGCCGATGGCGAACGCCCGTTTTCGGCCCATGATCTGGCCCAATTTCCCGCCCGTGATCATGAGGGTGGCCATCACCAGCGTGTAGAGCGTGATAGCCGTCTGGATGCCGGTCACGGTCGTGCCCACGTCCTTGGCCACGGTGGCGATCGACACGTTCATGACCGAGCTGTCCAGCGTCATGAGGAACTGCCCGGCGGCCAGCGTCAGCAGGGCGGTCCCGGCGGCGTTGGTCCTGGCAACAGCCGTCTGAGCCATCCCCCTACATTAGGGGGCGGCCCAAACGCCATCCGGGCCCATTGACGCGTATGCCCACCCGGCCGCTGCGGCGGTGCCTCCTTCTTAACCCTGCCTCTGGACCTGGCCTTTTGTTTTGCGACGTCTTCACATTTGGGCCTGAACTGGGGGTTTTAAGCCCAAATGTGAGCCGAGCCACAGATTAAGCGGACTGGGCAGTAGCCAACAGCGTCAAATTCGCCTACGTGCCTACCAACGCCGCGTTCTTGAACCGCGTCGCTTGCCACTTCCCCGCGTTGCGCTATTTCGCCGCCCTCAACGGCACCGACCACCGCAGCCACAGTGAGCAGAACTCGATGATCCGCCGTTACATCGTAAGTCGCAACCGCAACCGGGACACTGATGAATTTCGTGCTATTTCATTGAGCGCCAATGGTCGCCTGACGCTGACTAGGAAGTTCGGGTCGCTATCCAGGACTGGTTGTCCGACGAGCACGTCTCCCTCGTCCCGTTGGCGGCGAACACGATGTCTTCCCGTAGGGTCCCGGCTATCGTGAGCGTTCCGGTCGGCGTCGCCCCCTCGACGTAGCCGGCGAACGAATAGGTGAACTTTGCGTTGTCGTTGTTGAAGACGCCTTGCTGAGTGGTCGTTGCCGCGAACGACCCGTTCGGCTGGATCGGCGTCTGGAGGACACCGATGTGGTCACTGCCCGGGAAACTGCCCGCTGGGGCACAAGCGATGCCGACGCCTGGGACAGAAATGTTCAACAGGCTCGTGCGCCCACCCGAGACGGAGAAAGTGACGGTGTTGTAGCCGCTGGTGCCCCAGTAGCCAGAGTAGCTGCCCGGCGTCGCTACGGAGCTCGTTGGAGCCCCTTGTGGGTCATGAGACACAGTCCAGGATTGGTCGTCCGACGTGCACACTTCGGTCGTCCCACCGGCGGGGAACACGACGTCTTCTCTGAATGTGCCAGCTACGGTCAGTGTTCCAGTTGGCGTCGCCCCCTCGAAGTAGCCGGCAAACAAGTACGTGAACTTTGCGTTGACATTGTTGAAGATGCCTTCCTGAGTGGCCGTTACCGCGAACGAGCCGTTCGCCTGGATCGGCGCCTCGAGGATGCTGATATGGTCACTGCCCGGAAAGCTGCCTGCCGGCGTACATGCCAGGGCGACGCCCGGGACAGAGATGTTCAACAGGCTCCTGCCGCCCGGCGCCACAAAGAACTTGACGGTGTTGTAGCCGCTGGTGGCCCAATAACCGGAGTAGCTGCCCGGCGCTGCTGTAGAGCCCGTTGGGGCCGCTTGTGGGTCGTGAGTCACTGTCCAGGATTGGTCGTCCGACGTGCACACTTCGGTCGTCCCATCGGCGGGGAATACGACCTTCTCTCGGAGGGTGCCGGCCGCCGTCGCCGGTCCGGCCGTAGTCACGCCATGGAACCGCCCGATGAACGAGTATGTGAAATTGGCGTTGGCGTTGTCGAAGATGCCTTCCTGAGTGGCCGTTGCCGCGAAGGTGCCGTTCGGCTGGATCGGCGTCTCGAGGATGCTGATATGGTCACTGCCCGGAAAGCTGCCTGCCGGCGTACATGCCAGGGCGACGCCCGGGACAGAGATGTTCAACAGGCTCCTGCCGCCCGGTGCAACGAAGAACTTGACGGTGTTGTAGCCGCTGGTGGCC
>DATJUH010000096.1:0-21424 GCA_035502515.1 Acidimicrobiales bacterium | reverse complement strand
GCTTGTGAGGGATGGATACGCCTGACATCGAGGCCGAGGGCGTCGCCGGTGGCGGCCAGGTCGGCGATCTCCTGAAGTTCCGAGAGCTTGAGCGGAGCTCGGATCGGTCCCCGCCTGCGCCCGCGGCGACGGGGGACAGGATGGGCCACGCCTGACAAGCTAGCGGCGCTACACCGGGCGGCTTGGGACTTGGCGCGGTGGGACGGGGCGCTGGGATGCGGCGGCGTGCGCCCCGGCGCCGGGACGGGTCGCTGGGACCGGGCGCTACACCGGGCGGCTTGGGACCTGGCGCGCTGGGACCGGGCGCTGGGACCGGGCGCTGGGACGGGACGGCGCGGGCCCGGCGCCGGGACGGGTCGCTGGGACGGGACGGCTTGGGGCCATTGCGCTGGGATGGGGCGCTGGGACGGGACGGCTTGGGGCCATTCGGCGGCGACGGCTCGAGACGGGCCGGCTTGCCTCCGGGCGTTTTCGTCACACTCGCTTGGTACCGTGGTCCTTTTGTTGCTCGTGGCCGGCACTTTGGCCTCCCCAAGACCGTTACCGATCCCGTGCTCACCCGGGGTCAATTCCTTGTTCGGGGGTGCCCCATGTTGGCGACCGTTTCTTCCGCCACGCTTGTAGGCGTCGAGGGCCACCCGGTCACCGTTGAAGTCCACGTCAGCAACGGCTTACCGGGGTTCTGGGTAGTCGGGTTGCCCGACGCCTCGTGCCGGGAGGCTCGGGACCGCGTCCGGGCGGCCATCATTTCAAGCGGGTTCAAGTGGCCCCAGACCCGCGTCACGGTCAACTTGGCCCCTTCAGGGCTGCGAAAAGCCGGCCCCGGCCTCGACGTTGCCATCGCCCTTGGCGTCATGGCTGCGGACGGCCAGTTCCAGGCCCGGTCGCTGGAGGGCCTCGCTTTTATCGGCGAGCTCGGCCTGGACGGGTCACTGCGACGAGTGGGAGGAATACTGCCACTCGTCGCCGCAGTCGACGCGCAAACCGTAGTGGTAGCCCCTGCTTGTGCACGCGAAGCCAGTTTCGTCGAACGGTCGACAGTGCGGGCCGTCCCGACCCTGAGACAACTCGTCCAAGTGTTGACGACCGGCGCCGGCTGGCCGGCGCTCCCGACGGCATTAAAGGGTGGGCAAGAGGCGCCGGCGCCCGACCTGGCAGAAGTACGCGGTCAACCGTTCGGGCGGCAAGCCCTGGAGATCGCGGCTGCCGGGGGTCACCACCTGTTGATGGTCGGCCCCGCCGGTGCGGGTAAGACGATGCTGGCCCGCCGCCTACCCGGCATACTGCCACCATTGTCGCAAGCTGAGGCCCTGGACGTAGCCAAAATCCACTCGGCGGCCGGCCTGGAACTGGCCGGAGACGGGCTGTCGGTCCGGCCCCCCTTCAGGTCACCTCACCACAGCGCCTCGGCTGTATCGCTGATAGGTGGCGGAGGCGCCCGGCTGAGGCCGGGCGAGATCAGCTGCGCTCATTGCGGTGTCCTCTTCCTGGACGAGCTGGCGGAGTTCCCGGGTTACGTGCTCGACAACCTGCGCCAGCCTCTCGAGGAGGGCCGGGTCGTAGTTTGCCGGGCCAGCGCAGCAGTGGCGTTCCCAGCCCGCTTCATGCTCGTGGCCGCCATGAACGCATGTCGTTGCGGCGCCGACGGGTCGCCCGGGTCTTGCCGTTGCCCGGACGTCGCCCGCGCCAGGTACGTGAGCCGCATATCAGGGCCACTTCTCGACCGGTTCGACCTGCGAGTCAGAGTGCGGCGGCCGGACGTCGACGCCCTTCTGGGAGGAATGAGAGGACAGGCCCGCTCGACGCAGGGCACGACTGTCGAGTCGTCGGCCGTTGTCGCCACGCGAGTGGCCGAAGCCCGGCGGCGGGCCCAGGAGCTCCGAAGGGTGCGTTGCAACGCCGAGGTACACGGTTCCCGGCTCGAGCAGGTTGCCCCTCTGAGTGGCGGCGCGAGGCGGCTGCTGGAGCGGCGCCTCCGTGACGGCCGCCTGTCCGCCCGTGGCCTCGACCGGGCCCGCCGAGTCGCCCTTACGGTCGCAGACCTGGCCGGCCATGATGGTCCGCTGAGAGAGGAACACGTCCTCCTGGCGTTGGCACTCCGGGAACCGGAGCCCTTCGGCATGGATGCCCGCTCGAACCGGGCGCGCCCTCCCGGCTGGGGACCCAGCGGGGCTGGTGAAGGCGGCGGTGCAGCTGATGAAGGTGCCGACGCTGATGAAGGTAACGAGGCTGACAAAACGACTTCCCCTTGCCCCCCGTCCAACCTCGGCCTGGTAAGGCCATGAACGGCAGCCAGTCCGACCCACGTCGCTGGCCCCCCGCCGCCTACGCCGCTGCTCTGGCCTGCCTCCCCGGAGTGGGGCCCGCTTGGCTGGTTGACGTACTGAAGCTCCATTCGCCCGAACGGGCATGGGCACTCGTCCTTGCCGGGCAATTGGGCCGGCCATCGAGGCCCGGACCATCGAGGCCCGGACCATCGAGGTCCCGGCCGGTGTCATCGGCACTCGAGTGGTTAGAGGCGGCGCGCCGGGTCGACGTCGGTTTTCTGTGGGCCCGTTGCCAGCGCAACCGGGTCAAGGTGAGCTGGCCGGGCCAGCCGGGTTACCCGACGGCTCTGGCCGACGGCCCGTCGCCGCCCGGCGTCCTGTTCTCGGCCGGCCAGGCGGCGACATTCGAGGCTCGGCCCTGTGCAGCTGTCGTCGGTACCCGGCGGTGCACGCCCGACGGCGCTGCTGCCGCCTACCAGCTCGGTTACGAATTATCGAGGGCCGGCGTCTGCGTCGTGTCCGGCTTGGCGCTAGGGATTGATGGTGCCGCCCATGCCGGCGCCCTGGCGGCAGTGCGCGATCTCGAGGAAGGTCACGACAGAGGTGATTGGAGCGACAGGAGCGACCTGGGCGACAGGAGCGACCTGGGCGACATTGACCCCGTTGTGGCTGGCAACGCCGGCTCAACCGTGGGCGTCGCCGCGAGCGGTGTCGACGTGATCTACCCGCGCCAGCACCAAGGCCTCTGGCGAGAGGTCGTATCGCTCGGAGTAGTGCTGTCGGAGACGCCACCCGGTTGGCCGGCCCAGGCATGGCGCTTCCCGGCTCGGAACCGGCTGATTGCCGGCTTGGCCCGCATCGTCGTCGTCGTGGAGTGCCACGCCTCCGGAGGCTCCTGGCATACGGTCGACTCTGCCATCCGACGGGGGATAGAAGTGGGCGCCGTCCCGGGACCGATCCGCAGCTCGGCATCGGTGGGTACCAATACGTTGCTCCACGAGGGCGCCACGCCTATTCGCGGCGCCCAGGACGTGCTGGACGCCCTCGGCATCTTCGACAGCAAACGAGCGGGTGCCACCAGAACGGCGAAGACCGATAGCACCGCTGCACTCGGCGCCGCCGGTGGCTTCCGGGGAGCCGCCGACCTCTTCGGCCAGCCCAGGGCCCTCCCCGGAGCCGCGGCCGTCGCCGCCCCTACCCGACAAGCCTCGATCACCAGGGTCAACTCGCCGCCGCCACTAGCCGGCCCCTCAACCTCGCCGACGACGGAGGATCAGACACTGGGGGACCGACCCGGCCCTCTCGAAGCAAGGGTGCTCGTCGCGCTCGGCTGGCGGCCGCTCTGCCTGGAGGAGATAGTGGAGCGCAGCGGGTTGCCCGCGGGCGCAGTAGTGGTAGCGCTTGACCGCCTCGAAGAGCACGGCCTGGCCCGGACCGAGGCAGGGTGGTGGTCCCGAACGGCAGAGTAATAACCTCGAAGGCCCGTTAAAGCCCCGAAAGGCACAGTAAAACTCGGCATATGTGGTGGAGAGGACGCTTGCGGCGAGGTCGGCCGTCGATGACAGCCCAACGGGTGGCCGCCCACCGTTTGACGTACGAGCGTATGCCCGCTCCCTACGGCGACCCGCAGGCCGACCTCGACCTGGCCCGCGGGGTCGCCGCCGGCTCGCAGGCGTCAACCGGAAGGATGCACGATTACCTGAGGTCGCGCACCACTTTCTTCGACCGGGTCGTGGTTGGCGCCCTCCAGGGAGGGATAGCCCAGGTTGTCATCGGGGCTGCCGGCTACGACGGGCGAGCGTTCAGATATGCCAAACCCGGCGTTCGCTGGTTCGAACTCGACCACCCGTCTACCCAACGTGACAAAGTGGCGAGACTGGCCCACCTCGGCATAGCGACCAGCCATGTCAGTTTTGTCGCCGCCGACTTCGTCTCCGACCCCGTGGCCGAAATGCTGCTGGCCGCCGGCGTCGACTCGAAGTCACGATCCCTAATCCTGCTTGAAGGCGTGGCCGTGTACCTCGACCCGGCCGTCCTCGAAAGGTTGCTCCAAGAGTTGAGGCAAATTGCCTTCGTGGGGAGCCGCTTGGCGATCAGCGTTTCGGTGGCTGCCCCGGACGCGGCGGCCAGAGCTGGGTTCCGGCGGGCGGTCGCGTCGATGGGGGAACCCCTTCGTTCGACACTGGAGCCGCAAGAGGCCGGCGTTCTGTTGAAACGCACTGGGTGGGAGCTGCTTTCGAACGATGCCACCGATGCAGATTCTCGAGTTCACCGAGAGCGCCTTCGCTCGGCTGGCTTCCTGTTGGCAACGGCGGCGACCTCAACTGACGCGGGCGAAACCGATCACGAGCAGGGCAACGGATGGAGCGGGCGCCGGTGACTGGAGCCAGCTCGTTTAGCAATCACCTGTTGAGAAGCTCAGCCTCGGCGGCAGGTGGCACGGTCAGGCCGGCCTTGGTCAAGCCGCGCTCGAGCTCTTTTGTGACGGTCTCGACGACGTTCACGCGGGCGTAGTGCTTGCTCTCCGCCGGGACGATGTGCCAGCGAGCCCTCGAGTGGTCGGTCCGCCTCAGCATCTCTTCTACGGCTACGACATACGCCGCCCGCTTTTCCCGGTTGCGCCAGTCCTCGTCGGTCAGTTTCCAGCGCCGTAGCGGGTCGTCGCGACGGCTCTCGAAGCGGGCCAACTGTTCTTTGTCCGAGATATGCAGCCAGAACTTGACCAGGGTTGTCCCCTCGGCCACCAGGCTCCTCTCGAAGGAAGTGATTTCGTCGTACGCGCGCTGCCACTCGGGTTCGCTGGCGAAACCCTCGACTCGCTCTACAAGGACACGCCCGTACCAGGACCGGTCGAAAATGGCCATCCCACCTATGCCGGGCAGGTTGGGCCCGAAACGCCACAGGAAATGGTGGCGTTTTTCCCGTTCGGTCGGTGCGGCATAAGACTGGACCCTCACGTGCCGTGGGTCAAGGCCGCTCACGAGCCGCTTGATGGCCCCGCCCTTCCCCGCCGCGTCCCACCCTTCGAACACCACAGCCAACCCGGGCCCAAGGCGGCCGTCTCCGATCAACCCGGCCGACGTTAGACGCAGCTGGAGCATGCGCCGGCCCAGCCGCTCGAGGCGTTTCTCGCTCTCGGCTCTCGACATCTTGAGGCTGAGGTCCACGTGGTCAAGCCGGCCCATTGCCGCTATTCAAGCCCACGCTCCATTGCGGCGCACGCCGAGAGTGCCGCCACGTGATCAGGTGGCGGAGATGGCGCCTCGGATGCGCCAGTCCGACGGCTACACCCAGCGCCAGCGTCCGATGGCTCGGGCCAATACGCTGCTCGACGCCCCACGTGGGCCCAGCTCTTTTAGGCAGGCGATGAAGCAAGCGCCCGGA
Source organism: Acidimicrobiales bacterium (assembly GCA_035502515.1). GTDB lineage: Bacteria > Actinomycetota > Acidimicrobiia > Acidimicrobiales > Palsa-688 > Fen-671. The sequence goes on along the minus strand of DATJUH010000096.1, from coordinate 15,773 downwards.
ACGGGCGTCAGCGGCAGTGGCCAGCGGCAGGGGTCAGCGGCGGGGCGTCAGATGCGGCGACCTGCGGCCGGGAGATCCCGCCGTAGGTGGGCGGCGGCCGGCCGCCCATGGTCAACAAGCTCCACGCCGGCCCACCCAGGTCAATCGATCCTCAATCGATCAAGATGGGCGCCGGAGGCGGCCCCGAGGCAAGCCAGCCGGCGATCAGGGAGGCAAGGGTGGCTGGGTAGACCGTTTCGTTGGTGCTAACCAACTCGTCGAGGGGCCACCAGCGCGCCCCGGTAGTGAACCGGAGCTCGAGCTCGGTTAGAGCAGTGGGGCAGACCTCGAACCGGGCCGTCCGCACCACGAAAATCGACTCGTGCTGTTCGAACTGCCGGCCGTCGAAGGGGAAACTGACATGACGTTCCCATACCACCGGTCCGAGCTCGCCCAGCCGGGCCCCGGTCTCTTCATAGATTTCCCGGCGAACGGCTGCCTCGATGCTTTCGCCGACGACGGCCCCACCGCCGGGGAGGAACCAGAACCCTGGTTCGCAGGCACTTCCCGGCTCGATGCCGGATTTCAAGAGCACGGCGTTGCCCTCGTCGAGCAAAGCCGCCCGTCCCGCTCGCCGGCGGGAGGTTATAAGCAGGCGGGAGAGCGTCACCGGACCAGGCGGCGAGGGCTCTGCCAATAACGAATGAGGCGGCTGGGGCAAATTGGCACGGCGCGATGCTCGGGCATGCCGTCCGGCTCTGTCAATCGAGCCAGGGAGACCCGGCCCAGGGAGGCGCCGAGCCAGGGAGTCGGCGAGCTAGTTTGCCCGGCGTTCGGCGAGTTAGCCGGGCGGCGCTCGGTGAGATCCGCCGCCCGGACGACACGGTCGGCTTACCCGCTCGTTTGCGGATGAAGCACGCTTGGCGGCGATGTCGACAGTCGAGGCCGCCCGGCCCGTCAGACCACTCTTTAGACAGCTAGGTTCCTCAGTGGCTACCATTTACCACTGTGGGTTCCCTGGTTAGCACTAAGAGTGGCAGGGGAGTGGCAGAAAGCGGGCACCGAAGGGCGGCCAGGTGAAGACGGCCAGCGTGAAGACGGCCAGCGAGAAGACGGCCAGCGTGAAGACGGCCAGCGTGAAGACGGCCACTGAGAAGACGGCAACCGTGGAGGCCGTCGCCGCGAAGGGCCCGGCGATAACAACGGCGGAAGAGGTGCCGAACGCCGCCGATCCGGATCCCGACTGGCTACTACCGGAGTGGGTCACCTCGCTCACCGACCTCTCGGACGCCAGCAAGCGGGCGTACGAAAACGGGGTGCGTTCGTTCATCGTTTGGGCTCAACGAGCGCAGACGCGGGGCCCGGCCGGCGTGACCCGGTTGCTCTTGCGCAGGTACCTCGCCTACATGGCCACCAGGCACTACGCCCGCCAGACGATGACCCAGCGAGCGTCCGCCTTGAGGCGCTACTTCGGCTGGCTGAGCCGGAGGGGCGTGGTTGCGGTCGACCCGACGGCGAACCTCTCGGCCCGTTCGGGTGAGACACGCCTTCCACGTGTGCTGTCCCGGGCCGAACTGGGCATGATCCTGGACGAGCCGCCAGAGCGGGCGACCGCGGTGACCGAGGCGGTGCGGCTACGGGACGACGCCGTCCTCGAAATGTTGTACGGAAGTGGCCTGCGAGTGAGCGAGCTTTGCGGGCTCTCCCTGGACGACGTGGACGGTCGGGGCCGTTGGGCGACCGTGTGGGGCAAGGGGTCCAAGCAGCGGCGGGTGCCAGTTTCCGAACAAGCGGCCGGCGCTCTCGGGCGTTGGCTCTCACAGGGTCGTCCGGCCATGGTCGCCACCGAGGCTGCGGCTGCCAATCGGGATGAGAACGATCGAGCCAACGGCGCCCACGCCCTATTCCTCAACTCACGGGGCCATCGCCTGGGCCCGCGTGACGTCCGGCGCATCCTGGACCGGCGCTCGCCTTCGCCGACCCACCCTCACGCCCTGCGCCACAGCTTCGCCACTCACATGCTCGACGGCGGCGCGGACCTGAGAGTCGTGCAGGAGCTGCTGGGCCACGCCAGCGTGCGAACGACCCAGGTCTACACGCACGTCAGCAAAGAGAGGCTGCTGGCTGTGTACGACCTCTCCCATCCGAGGGCGTGATGGATATAGTGCTCGCTCCAGGGATTTTCGCCCGGTTGCGGTTGGGCGAGGCTGTGTCGAGCAAGGAGGCCACATCGACCAAGGAGGCTACGTCGAGCCAAGAGGCGCCCTGGGGCGGCCACCGGCGAAACTTGCCTGTGGTTGCAATGGATCCCGCTGGAGGTAGGACCTGATGGAAACACAAGAGGAGGGCTCCGCCACCACCGAGCTGTGGGCCGAGTACAAAAGGACCGGCTCGAAAGCGTTGCGGGACAGGCTGATCGTCCAGTACTCCCCACTGGTGAAGTACGTCGCCGGGCGCGTCTCGGTGGGCCTGCCCCACACGATCGAACAGTCCGACCTTGTCAGCTACGGCATATTCGGGCTGATCGACGCCATCGAGAAGTTCGACCATCAACGGTCCATAAAGTTCGAGACGTATGCCATCACCCGGGTCAAGGGGGCCATCATCGACGAACTCCGCAGCATCGACTGGGTACCCCGGTCGGTGCGGGCGAAGGCCAGAGCGATCGAGAGGGCCTACGCCAAGCTGGAGGCCGAGCAGCTGCGGACGCCGACAGACGCCGAGGTGGCCCGGGAGCTCGGGTTGTCCGAGGAAGAGCTTCAGGGCCAGTTCTCCCAGATCTCTTTCGTCGGCATCGTGGCCCTGGACGAGGTGCTGGCCGGCGGGGACCGCGGGGAGTCGACGACCCTGGGCGACACCCTGGCCGACCGCGGCGACGGCCCGATGCAGGCGTTCGAGGTCGAAGAAATGAAGCAGATCCTGGCCGGGGCCATCAATCGTCTCGGCGACCGGGAGAAGATCGTCTTGACCCTGTACTACTACGAGGGACTGACGCTGGCGGAGATCGGCCAGGTCCTGGGTGTGACCGAAAGCCGGGTTTGCCAGATCCACACCAAGGCAGTGCTGCAGCTGCGTTCCCGGATGGTCGTGACGGAAAGGGAGACGGCCTGAGGCTCGGGTGCTCATGGCTGAAGAGCAAAGCGGCCTGACGGTCGAGCCGCCCTACGGCCGACTGTCGCGGGCGCCGGCCTGTGGGCGCAAACCGGCCGGCTCTTGAGGCCGTGGGTGGGTGCCGGCCTACGCTCGGCAAAGCGGACCCGGACCGGCGCCGGAGCGAGCCAGGAGCGTGCCCTCGAGCGTGTACGCTGGTGGGAGCCCGGCTTTGCCGCGGCCTAAATTACACCCGAGCGCCTCCACGGTCGCCCTTGGCACTGGACTTCAGCCCTCCAAGCGGCGCTAGCGCTCGGGAACGACAACCGATGGAGAGGAGTTGGCATGGCCGTCGTAACTATGCGGCAGCTTTTAGAGGCGGGAGTCCATTTCGGGCACCAGACGAGGCGCTGGAACCCGAAGATGAAGCGCTTTATCTTTGGTGAGCGCAACGGCATTTACATCATCGACTTGAACCAGACGCTCCAACGCGTCGATGTGGCCTACTCGTTCATTCGGGACCTGGTGGCCAATGGCGGCAGTGTCCTTTTCATCGGGACGAAGAAGCAATCCCAGGACCCCATAGCCCGCTCGGCGCAGCAGTGCGGCATGCCCTTCGTCAACGAGCGCTGGCTCGGCGGGATGCTCACCAACTACTCGACCATCGCCCTGCGCGTGAAAAAGATGCAAGAGTACGAGCGCATGCGGAGCGCTGGAGATTTCGAGGCCATGCCTAAAAAGGAGGCGCTAATTCTCTCCAGGGAACTCGAGAAGCTCGAGCGCAACCTCGGCGGAATTCGCGACATGGCCCGGCTGCCCGATGCGGTCTTCATTATCGACATCAAGAAGGAGCACATCGCCGTGTCCGAGGCCAACAAGATGGGCATCCCCATCGTGGCCGTCGTGGACACCAACTGCGATCCCGACCTCGTCCAGTACCCCATCCCGGGCAATGACGACGCCATCCGTAGCGGCACCCTGATGTGCCGGGTGATCCAGGAGGCAGTGCAGGAAGGGCAGTTCGTGGCGTCGAGGCGCGGCACGATCTCGGGGCCAGGGGCGGGCGGGCCTTTGCTGCACGTCTTCGAACCGGTCAGCACGACAGCGCCGGCCTCTCGGGGCCCAGCTGGGCCTGCCGCCCCGGTGCCGGCATCGCCGAGCCCTGCACAAATGGCCCCCGTCCAAACGGCCCCAGTCCAGACCGGCTCGGCCCCGCAACCCGCCCCCCGCCCGGAACCGGCACCCACGGCCCAGGCTGCCCCAGTGGCGCCGGTCCAGGTGGCGCCGGTCCAGGTGGCGCCCGTACAGGTAGCCCCGGTCGAGGCGGCCCCGGTCGAGGTGCCAGCCACTCAAGAGGCGCCTCCCGTCCCCCGGCCGGAGCCCGCCGTCCAGCCTGCGCCCGTCCAGTCTCAGGGAGCGGCAGCAGAATCAGAAGCACAAGACCAACCCGCAGCCACCACGGCCGCCGGCGAGGCAACCCCGCCGGGCGCCGGCGCCACGACTGATGGCGAGGCCACCGCGGAAAACACCGCCGAGGCTGCGGCGACGCCGGAACACTAGAGTTAGGAGCACTAAAAATGGCAGATTTCACCGCCAAAGACGTCCAGGACCTCCGCAACGCGACCGGGGCGGGCATGCTGGACGCCAAGCGGGCATTGACCGAGTCGAACGGTAGTCGGGAGGACGCCGTGAAGTGGCTGAGAGAGCGCGGTCTCGGCAAGGCCGCCGAGCGCGCCGGGCGTGATACCGAGGAGGGCGCGGTCGCCATTTCCTCCGACGCCGCCCAGGACGCCATCGCCCTCGTGCAACTCCGTTCGGAGACCGACTTCGGGGCCAAGAGCCCCGATTTCGTCAACCTGGCCGACGATCTGGCCGCCCTGGTGGCGAGCGACGGCGAGGAGGCCGTGGACCAGCGCAAGGCCGCCATAGAGGATCTCAACATCGCTCTTAAGGAAAACGTCCAGCTAGGCGAGGTCGTCCGTTTCCAGGCCGCCCCCGGCCACGTGCTCGGGTCGTACCTGCACGTCCAGAACGACCGCGGCGTCAACGGCGTCATCGTCGAGCTGAACGGCGGCACACCCGAGCTGGCTCACGACATCGCTGTGCACATCGCCTTCGGCCGGCCCAAGTACCTGCGCCGGGAGGACGTGCCCACCGAGGAAGTCGAGGCGGAGCGGGCCACCCTGGAGGCGGAGAGCCGCCGGGAAGGCAAGCCCGAAGCGGCCATCACCAAGATTACCGAGGGCAAGCTCTCCGGTTGGTTCAAACGGGTACCCGGCGGGGTGCTGCTCGAGCAGCCGTACGCCCGTGACGACAAGCGCACTGTCCGGGAGACCCTGGGCAAAGCAGAAATAGTGCGCTACGCCCAGGTAGTCATATAGGGATTTCCGGAACAAAGTGAACAAGAGCCGGCAGCCACTCGCTGCGGGAGGTCTCGTAATTGGGTACTAGGACGGTTGTAATGCCGATGACTCGGGCGAGCGCCTGCCGTCTCTCTCAAATAGTTCTTCCGGCAGTTCCCGAAACCCCTGTAGGCGGGTGATGGGCCGGGCGCAGGCGCTCTGGAAGCGCGTCGTCCTCAAGCTTTCGGGCGAGGCTCTGGCCAGCGGCGTGGCCGACGAAGTCATCAACGGCCGGGTGGTGGAACGTCTGGCCCGGGAGATAGCAGAGGCCCATTCCGATCTCGGGACGGAAATCGCCCTCGTCATCGGCGGCGGCAACATCTGGAGAGGGGCGACCGGCGAGGCCAGCGGCATGGACCGGGCCACGGCGGATTACATGGGCATGCTGGCCACGGTCATCAACGCTCTGGCTGTTCGCGATGCGCTCGAGCGGGCCGGCCAGCCCACCCGGGTCCAGACCGCCATCGGCATGTCGGAACTGGCCGAGCCCTACATCAGGGGGCGGGCCATGCGCCACCTCGAAAAGGGCCGGGTCGTGATCTTCGCCGCCGGGACCGGCAACCCGTTCTTCACGACCGATACCGCCGGCGCCCTGAGAGCGGTCGAAATCGGGGCCGAAGTGCTGCTAAAAGGCACTCATGGAGGTGCGGACGCCCTTTACACTGCGGACCCCCGGGTCGACCCGGACGCCCAGCCGATCTCGGAGATCAGCTACGACGAGGTCATTGGCAAAGACCTGAGGGCGATGGATCTGACGGCCATCACGCTCTGCAAGGAAAACTCGCTCCCCATTCTCTATTTCAGCATCATGCGGGAGGGCAATTTGCGGAGTGCGCTCGACGGTGAGCAGATAGGTACGCTTATCCACTGATGGCCGACACTCTGGTTGATACGGCAGTAGAAGACTGCAAGGAACGCATGGCGCGCGCTGTTGAACACACAAAGAGTGAGTTCGCCAGTATCCGGACGGGCCGTGCCGCTCCCGCGCTGGTGGAGAAATTGCGGGTCGAGTACTACGGGGCCGAAGTGCCCCTGCAGCAAATCGCCGGCCTGCATGTGCCCGAGGCCAGGGTGTTGGTTATAACTCCGTACGAGAAGGGCCCGGCAGTCATAAAGGCGATCGAAAAGGCGGTACAGTCGTCGGACCTCGGGATCACCCCCAACAATGATGGGACGGTGATCCGGCTGAATTTCCCGGTGCTCACGGCCGAAAGGCGCAAGGAGCTCGTAAAAGTCGCTCACCAGAAGGCCGAAGACGGTCGGGTGGCGGTGCGAAATGTCCGTCGGGCCACCAGGAAAGACCTCGAGGGGCTCGAAAAGGACGGCGACATTTCCTCCGACGAGCTCGCCGCGGCCGAAAAAGACCTCGACAAGCTCACCCACGATTACACCACTGAGATAGACCGAGTGCTGGGGCACAAGGAACAGGAGCTGCTCAACAGTTGAGTTGGCCGGAGTGAATTGGGTTAGGGGGCGCCGCCGGGCCCCGGATGATGATGAAGGCCCGGTCCCGGTGGTGGCCCTCGACCCTTGGGGGGAGGCCGGCCCGCCGGCGGACTACGACCCCGACGCCGTGACGACACCGCTCGAGCTGGCTGGAGCCGGCGCCGTGGCGCGTGCCCGGGCCGGTGGAGAGACGCCCACTGGTGGGCCGCGGCCTGATACCGCCGCCCTCTCCGGATCTCTGTCTACAGTCGGCCCGCCGCCGCCTCCGGGTATTGAGGGCGGCGAGGAGAACGAACGCAGCGGGCCGGGGACCAGCACCGTTGTGGCGGGGAAAGGGGGCCAAGATGGCCAGGACGAGACCATCGAAACGACAATCAACGAACTCTCCGACCAGATGGGGTACCCTCGCGAGGTTGTACCAAGCGCAGAGTTGCCCAGCGCAGAGTTGGTAGCCATTGTGAGCTCAGGAGAGGGTACAGAACTTCCTCATTGGGCGGACCCGCCCACAGGCGAAGTCCCGAGTGCGATCGCCGGCCCCAAGAGCGGGGACGACGAGCTTCAGGCGTGGAGATTGCTCGGGTCCAGGGGCCTTCACTGGCGCGATGACGTGAACGATTGGTCAGATAGCCCCGGAGTGGAAGACCTCGTCGACGAAGATGACCAAAGGAACGGCATGCCGGAGGAGGGGACGGGCGACCCGTTCTCCTTCGACGAGGATTTCGAGCGCCTGGAGCACGAGCGTGCGAGCCATGGGGCCAATGGAGGACCGAGTATTGCAGCCCAAAACGGTGACGAGACCACCGTGGCTTCAGCCGCCCCGGAAGGGGCGGCTGAAGCCGCCGACGACACCGGGCTGCTCTCCGCCAGCAACGGCCCGCCTGGACCGCCGACCACCGATGACCAGACTCCGGCCCGAAGCGTGATGCGCGCCGGCCGTAAGGCCAGAAGGCCCGGACGGCCGAGCGTCGCCGACCCGGTCGTGCCCCCGCCCGCCTCAGCGCGGCACACCCGGGGCGTCCGGGGACCGTACGACGTGCGGGCCGAAGGTGCAGGTATGGGTAACCGGGACGTGGGCGCAGCCATCGTCACCGGGGTCGTGCTCGTCGTCCTGCTAGTCGTCTGCTACCTGGTAGGGCCGGTGGCTCTGCTCGTCTTTTCGGCCGTGGCCATCTTCGGGTGCGCCATCGAGGCCTTCAGCATGCTCCAGCGGGCCGGCTTCCGGCCGGCCACTCTTCTGGGGGTGGTCGGCTCGGCCGGTGCCGTGGCCGCCGCCTACTGGCGCGGTACGGCGGCGTTGCCGGTGGTCATTGCCGTGGTCGTGGCCGGCAGCTTGGTCTGGTACCTGGCCCGGGTGGTCGAGGCCCGCCCGGTGGTCAACGCGGCGGTAACGGTGATGGCGTTCTGCTGGGTCGGCGTCCTGGGCTCGTTCGCCGGGCTGCTGCTGGCCGCTCATCACGGCTCCCACCTCTTCCTCGGGGCGGTGGTGCCCACCATCGCCGCCGACGTAGTGGCCTGGTTCGTCGGCAGCCAGTTCGGGTCGCACCCGCTGGCCCCGCATGTGAGCCCGAGCAAGACCTGGGAAGGGGCCATCGCCGGCGGCATCGCCGCCCTCATCGCTGGGGCCATTATCGGCAACCAGCTGGCGCCGTGGGGCGGTGCCCGCCACGGCCTCGAGCTCGGCCTGGTAGTGGCCGTGGTGGCGCCGATCGGGGACCTGGTCCAGTCGATGCTGAAGCGTGACCTCCGGGTGAAAGACTCGGGCACCATGCTGCCCGGCCATGGCGGCCTGCTCGACCGGTTCGACTCCTTGCTGTTCGTCTTGCCGGCGACCTACTTCCTCGCCGTGGCCCTCCACATCGTCACCTAGCCCGGTGCCCGCGGTACGGACCGTCTGCATCGCCGGCAGCACCGGTTCCATCGGTACGCAGGCGCTCGACGTCGTCCGCGCTGCCGCCGGCCGCTTCGAAGTGGTGGCTCTGGCGGCGCGCTCTTCGGTAGCGCTCCTGGCTGAGCAGGCCCGTGAAGTCCGGCCCCCCCGGGTGGCCATCGCCGACGCCACCAAGGCCGGCCAGTTGGCCAGCCTGGTGCCGGCGGGCACCGAGGTGCTGGCCGGCGAAGGCGCCCTGGCGGCGGTAGCCAGCGACGCCGACATCGTCCTGAACGGAGTGGTCGGCTTTGACGGCCTACCGGTCACGCTGGCCGCCCTCACGGCCGGACGGCGCCTGGCCCTGGCCAACAAGGAGTCGCTGATTGCGGGCGGCCCCGTGGTCCAACAAGCATTGCGCACCCCCGGGGCGGAGATAGTGCCGGTCGATTCGGAGCACTGCGCCGTCCATCAATGCCTTCAGAGTTTGCGGATCAGCAGAAATTTAGATAATGGCCCGGCCCCCCTACGGCGCATCTTGTTAACCGCGTCTGGCGGGCCTTTCCGGGGCAAGTCCCTCCATGAGCTCTCCGAGGTCACCGTGGACGAGGCGCTGGCCCACCCGACCTGGAAAATGGGGCCGATGAACACGATTAATTCGTCTACTCTGCTCAACAAGGGCCTCGAAGTTATCGAAGCTCATTTGCTCTTCGGCGCTCCCTACGAACAGATCGACGTCGTCGTCCACCCCCAATCCGTGGTCCATTCGATGGTCGAAACCACTGATGGAGCCACCCTGGCGCAGCTGTCCATGCCGGACATGCGCCTCCCCATTGGCTACGCCTTCTCGTACCCTGGGCGTATGGCGAGTGCTTTCGGTGCGATCGACTGGTCGAAGCTGGGCCGGCTCGATTTCGAGGTGCCCGACCCCGACACTTTTCCCTGCCTCGGCCTGGCCTACGAAGCCGGCCGCCAGGGAGGGACGGCGCCGGCTTGTCTCAACGGGGCTAACGAAGTGGCCGTCGAGGCCTTCCTAAACGGCCGGCTGCGCTGGGTCGATATTGCCACTGTGATCGACGAGGCTCTGACCCGCTTCGAAGCCACCGAACCGCGTGACGTGGACGACGTCCTGGCCGCCGACGCGGAGGCCAGAGCGCTGGCCCACGAGGCCGTGGCCCGCCTCGAAGCCCGCGCCCCCCTGGCGACGAGGAGGGCGGCTCAGCATGGTTGACACTGCCACCCACCCGCGGCCCCCGGGCACGCACGACATCTCGGACGAACTGATGGACCCCCGCGAGCAGCGCGGGGCCCTTCTGCGTTTGGCCCTGGTGGTTATTGCCGGCCTGGTAGTTGCCGCTTATTTCGGCGCCCTGGCCACTGTGCTCGTGGTGCTCGGCCTGATCATAATGATCGTGCTCCACGAGTTCGGGCATTTCGTGGCGGCGAAGAGAGCGGGCATGAAAGTGACCGAGTTCTTCGTCGGTTTCGGGCCGCGGGTGTGGTCCGTTACCAAGGGCGAGACCACCTATGGCATAAAAGCATTGCCGCTCGGGGGTTATTGCCGGATTATCGGCATGACCAACGTCGAGAAAGTGGACCCGGCCGACGAACCGCGCGCCTACCGCAACCAACCGACGTGGAGACGCCTGACCGTCGCTCTGGCCGGTTCCTTCGTCCATTTCCTTATCGCCTTTGTTCTTCTCGTCCTTCTGTTCGCCGGCCCCGGCGACATCGGCAATTTCGTCAGTAACCCGCCGGCTGACAACCCGATTGCCGCCGTCTACAGCTTTACGAGCGGGCCAAGCCCGGCCGAGCGGGCGGGGCTGCGGCCGGGCGACCAGATCATGGCCGTCGACGGCCATCATTTCGCCAATTGGGACGGTCTGACGACTTACTTGCGGGCGCGCCCAGGCGAAAAAGTGACCCTGACCATTCAGCGAAACGGGCGTACTTTTGAGACATCTGCCGTGCTGGCGGACGGGGCGAAGGTAGTCGTCAAGGGGGACACGGCACCGGAATACACCAAACCCACGGGCCTCCTCGGGATCGAGGCCGGTCCCGTGCGTTTCGGTTTCTTCGACTCGGTGGCCCATGCGGGCCTGTCGTTCGGCGCCACGGCCGTGTCGTCGGTGACCGGTTTGGCCCATGTGGTGACCAATTTCGGCAACTACGCCCACATGCTGGCCAACCAGAAGGCGGCCGACAGCCCCCACGCCGAAAGGTTCGTATCTCCCGTCGGTGTGGTCGTCCTGGCAAACCGCGCCACCCAGATAGGTATTTCCGAAGTCCTCTACCTGTTGATCCTCATAAATATCTTTGTAGGGATATTCAACCTGGTGCCTCTGCTGCCCCTGGACGGCGGCCACGTCGCCATCGCCCTGTACGAAAAAGCGCGCAGCTTGGGCCGGAGGCGGCCCTACCACGCCGACGTCAACAAGCTGGCCCCGCTTCTCTACGCCGTCCTGGCCGTGCTCGCCTTTTACGCCATATCCTCACTGTTCCTCGACCTGCGCGACCTGCTCGGCTGATTGACCCGGCGGCGGGCCTACCCTCTTTCCCAGTTTGGACCGGGCCCGATACCGATGGCGGGCCGAGCCTGAAGGGGCGGGCGCTGTAACCTGACCCAGAGGACGAACTGGAGGAACCGACCGGTGCCGCGATACCCCCGCAAGAAGACCCGCCAGATCATGGTCGGCTCGGTGCCTGTGGGCGGGGACGCACCGGTCACCGTGCAGTCGATGACTACGACGAAGACGGCCGACGTCGAGGCCACTCTGGCGCAGGTATACGCGCTGGCGGCGGCGGGGGCGGACATCGTGCGCTGCACCTGCAACGAACGCGAAGCAGCCGAGGGGCTGGCCCGCATCGTCCCCCGCAGCCCCGTCCCCATAGTGGCCGATATCCACTTCCATGTCGAGATGGCGCTGGCCGCCATCGAAGCCGGCGTCGACTGCCTCCGCCTCAACCCGGGCAACCTGCGTAAGCCCGCAGAGATCAAGCTGGTGGCCAGCGAATGCAAAGACCGCGGCATCCCGGTCCGCATCGGCGTCAACGCCGGCTCGCTGGACAAGCGACTCTACGAGAAGCACGGCGGGATAACGCCCGAGGCACTGGTCGAATCGGCTCAAATCGAGCTCGGCCTCTTCGCCGAGGTCGGCTTCGACAACGTCAAGATCTCGGTGAAGGCGTCCCGGGTGCCGCTCATGGTCGAGGCCTACCGCCAGCTCTCGGAGCAGGTCGACCACCCCCTCCACCTGGGCCTGACCGAAGCCGGCCCTCCGCCCGGGGGCATCATAAAGGGCACCGCCGGGATCGGCACCCTCCTCATGGAGGGCATCGGCGACACCATCCGCTATTCGCTCACCACCGACCCCGTCGAAGAGGCCAAGGCCGGGCGGGCACTGCTCGAGTCGCTCGGCCTGCGCCCGCGGCGCAACGTCGACCTCATCGCCTGCCCCTCTTGTGGCCGGGCGGAGATCGATGTCTACAAAGTGGCTCAGGAAGCCCAGGCCGCGCTGGAGTCCCGGGAGATCCCGCTCCAGGTGGCGGTGATGGGGTGCGTCGTCAACGGGCCGGGCGAGGCGAGGTCGGCCGACCTCGGGATCGCGGCGGGGAAGCACAGGGGCCACCTGTTCATACGGGGTGAGATCGTGAAGGTGGTGCCGGAAGCGGAGATGGTCGAAGCTCTGGTGGAGGAAGCCGAAAAGCTGGTCAAGGAGGGGTTCGACGCCCGTTTGGCGGCGGCCGACAAGAGCGCCGCCGGCGAAGCCGAAGCGGACCGGCTCGCCTTGCTCGACACCCAGGGGGCCGACGCCAACCAGAGCGAGGCGCGCGTCGAGCTGATCAAGCGCCGCCTGGCCGACCCGTCAGCGGAGGAGTGACCGGCCCCCGACGCCGCCCCGGCAGCGACCCGGCCCTGGTGGCCCAAGTGCGAGAATCCGTGTGGCAGTTCGATGCCCGGACGAACCGCGAGATTTCGTCCCGCCGGCGTTTCCTGCTCGAGCTCGACCGGCTGGACGACCCGTTCGGCCGGGACGCCGACATCGTCCATGTGACCGGGTCAGCCATCGTGACCGGGCCCCGGGGCACTTTGCTCCATCGGCACAAGCGGCTCGGGTTCTGGATGCAGCCCGGAGGGCACGTTGATCCCGGAGAGGCTCCCTGGGTGGCGGCGGCGCGGGAGACCAAAGAGGAGACCGGCCTGGTGGGGCGCCATCCCGACGACGGGCCGCGCCTGTTCCACCTTGATGCCCACCCGGCCGGCGGCCACTTCCACCTCGACCTGCGCTACTTGCTGTACAGCGATGATGGCGACCCGGCGCCGGCGGCGGGGGAGAGCCAGGATGTCCAGTGGTTCGACCTCGACGATGCCATCGCCGTAGCGGACGAGGCCCTGGTCGACGGGCTGTGGCGTTTGAAGGAGCTCGAGCTTCCGGACGGTCGGCCTGCCTGACCACTCTCGGTCAGCTCATCCCAGACTTTACTTATATAAGCCCTCACTGATATCTTGGCCCGGGTGCACGCCTTCGACGTACTCGGGGACCCGGTCCGCCGCCGCATCCTGGAGCTGCTCGGGGAGGGCGAGCTCCCCTCGGGCGCGCTCTGCGACGTGGTCCAGGACGAGTTCGGCATCTCGCAGCCGGCCGTCTCCCAGCACCTCAAAGTGTTGCGGGACAACGGTTTCGCCACGGTACGGCCCGACGGCGCCCGCCGCCTTTACGCGGTAGCCGACGAGCCGCTGCGCGGCATCGACGCCTGGCTCGAGCAGTTCCGCCGGTCCTGGACACCACATCTGGACGCGCTGGCCACCGAGTTGGCGCGAGGCCAGCACGAGCGGAGGCAGGAACCATGATCGATGTCACTGAGGAGATCAATGCCGTCCGCCGCCAGGTCAGCGGCCGGGCCCTGGAAGCGGGCCAGGGCCGGGTGGTCACGCTGTCCCGCAGCTACCCGGCCGAGCTGGCCGACGTCTGGGACGCCTGCACCAACCCGGAACGTCTCCGGCGCTGGTTCCTGCCCGTGAGCGGGGAACTGAAGGAGGGCGGCCGGTACCAGCTGGCCGGCAATGCCGGCGGTACGATTTCGCGCTGCGACCCGCCCCACGGCTTCGACGCCACCTGGGAGATGGGCGGGCAGGTGAGTTGGATCGAGCTGCGGCTGGCCGACGAGGGCGAGGGACGGACCCTCTTCCGGCTGGACCATATCGCAGAGGTGGACGACGAACGGTGGGCGCAGTTCGGCCCCGGTGCGGTCGGAGTGGGCTGGGACGGTGGGTTGCTGGGCCTGTACTCGCACCTGACCAGAATGGAGGCAGTAGACCCGCACCAGGGGGCGGCGTGGTCTGCGTCAGAGGAGGGCCGCCGGTTCCTGGCCGCGTCCAGTGATGCCTGGTGCGAGGCGAACATGGCCTTCGGCACCGACCCCGCCGCAGCCCGAGCCGCGGCCGACCGTACCACCGCGTTTTACACCGGCCTGCCCGCCTAACACCGGCTACAGGTACGGGTCTGGGGAGCGTGCCAAGGTCTGTCCCAGCCGAGGCCATGGGCCCGGGCCAAACTGGCCACTTGCTGGCCGGTATCGGTGCCAAGCTTTGACATATGCGTGCCGACCGGCTGGTGGCCCTGTTACTGCTTTTGCAACAACGACAGCGGGTCACGGCCGCCATGGTGGCCAGCGAACTGGAGATCTCCGAGCGCACGGCGCGACGTGACCTCGAGGCCCTCTGCATGGCTGGCCTGCCGGTTTACTCCGAGCGGGGACGAGGCGGGGGCTGGCGGTTGCTGGGCGGCGGCCGCACCGACCTGTCAGGGCTGACGGCGCAAGAGGCGCGGGCGCTGTTCCTCGTGGCCGGGCCGGCGTCCGCGGCCACGCCCGAGCTGAAGGCGGCCCTACGCAAGTTGGTCCGGGCGTTGCCCGAGTCGTTCCGCTCGAGCGCCGAGGCGGCCGCCTCTTCAGTCGTGCTTGACCCGCAGGGCTGGGGCCGGAACCGCCCTCCTTACCGGCCGCGCCACCTCGATGCGCTGCAGGCGGCGACCACAGAGGGACACCGGGTCCGGCTCGGGTACTCGGACCGCACCGGCAACGCCACCGTGCGGACCGTCCACCCGCTCGGCCTGGCCCAGAAGGGGACCACCTGGTACCTGCTCGCCGGGACAGACGAAGGGCTGCGGACGTTCCGGGTCAGCCGTGTGAGGTCGGTCGAGCCAACCGGCGAGGCCGTGGTCCGCCCCGAAGGGTTCGAACTGGCCCGCTCGTGGGAAGAGGTGGTGGAGCGGGTCGAGGGGTTGCGTTCGCTGGCCGAGGTGTTCGCCCTAGCCGACCCTGACGTCGTGGATGCCTTGCAGTGGCTCTTCGAGGGGCACGTGAGTGTCGGTAATAGCGATGCGGGCGACCGCGTGCCTGTGACCGTGCGCGGCCAGCGAGTGGAGATGATCGCCAGACAGCTCTCCGCCTTCGGCGATCATCTTGAAGTAGTCGGCCCATTGGAGGCCCGTCAGGTGCTGGCGCGTCTCGGCCAAGAACTGGTCGCCACCTACGGCGCCGCCGGCACCTACAGCACCTCCGGCGCGGCCGGCACGTCCGGCGCGGCCGTCGCCTACGGCACGTCCCGCAGCGGCGGCCCTCACGCCGAGGGGGCCCTCACTGACGCCGAGGAGCCCCTCACTCACGCCGTCGAGCCCCTGACTCTTGCCGGCGAGCCCCTCACGGACGCCGAGCCCCTCACGGACGGCGAGCCCGGAGCGCCCCGGGCGCCGGCCAGGGCGTAGTCTCGACCGTGTCCAAGTTGAAGCTCGACCTGCATGACATCTACAACAAGGGCGACCAGATCGACCGGGCCCTGCGGGACGTGCTGAACGAGGCGGCCAGGATCAAAGCCAGCCAGGTGGAAATAATCCCCGGGAAAGGCTCAGGCCAATTGAAAAAGCGGGTGCTGCGCTTCCTCGACCAAAAAGAAATTCGCCGCCTTTATCACCGCGTCGAAAAAGACTCGG
>DATJUH010000095.1:0-26681 GCA_035502515.1 Acidimicrobiales bacterium | reverse complement strand
AAGCTGAGGCGCTCCTATTCGGCCGGACGACGTACGAACATATGGCTGCCTACTGGCCGACGGAACTCGCCACGGGCAACGACCCGGCCATAACCGGCCGGATGAACCGGATGCCGAAGCTCGTCTTCTCGAGGACCCTCGACGTCGCAGACTGGTCTAACACCAGGCTGGCAAAGGGTGAGGCCTCCGAGCACATACCTGCTCTCAAAGGGGAGCCCGGCAAGGACCTGCTCGTGCTCGGAAGCCCGCATCTGACCGCCAACCTCGTCGATGCCGGGTGGCTGGACGAGCTCCGCCTCATGATTTGCCCGATAGCGCTCGGCCGCGGTCGGACCCTGTTCGACAACAGCCACGACCGGGTGCCGCTGCAACTGAACGACGTTCGCGAGTTCAATTCGGGCAACGTCCTGCTGACCTACCGACCCGGAGCCTGACGCGGGCTCGCTCCCGTGGTTTGAGGTGCTCAAGGCTCGGCCGGTGGCAAGGCCGAATAGTGCCACCGGCCGCTGTTCCGGGACCCGGATCCTTCGGTTACGGGCGGGCTTCATACACGATGTTGAACGGCGTTTCGGCCGCCCGGCGGAACCGGGAGAAGCCGGCACTGGTGACGATCTCGCGGACGCGGGCTTCTCCGGCCTGGGCGCCCAGAGCCAGGCCGACCTCCTGGGACAGCGAGCAGGGAGTGCAAAGCAGGGTCGAAAACGAGTAAAAGGCGCGCCCTACCGGGTTGAAATTGTCTTCAACCCGGTCCGCCGCCGCCGGCTCGACGATCATCCAGGTGCCGTCGGCCGCCAGCGCCCGCAGGACGTGGCGGGCGGCACCGGCAGGGTCACCCATGTCGTGGAGGCAGTCGAACATCGTCACCAGGTCATAGCCCTGGCCGGGGAAGGCGGATGCGGGGACGACTTCGAAACTGACGCGGTCGTCTACCCCCGCTGTTGCCGCCCGCCGGCGGGCCGTGGCGATCGAACCCTCGTGGTAATCGCTGCCCAAAAACCTCGATTCAGGAAAAGCCCCGGCCATCAGCACGGTGGAGGCGCCGTGACCGCAGCCAACGTCGGCCACATTGGCTCCCCGCTCAAGTTTGGCCATTACGCCATCGAGCGCAGGGAGCCACTCGGCCACCAGATGGGCGTTGTAGCCGGGACGGAAAAAACGCTCGCACCCCTCGTGGACGTCGGCTACATGGTCGTGCCAGCCGATGCCGGTGCCACTCTTGGCCGCTTCCGTGACCCGAGGAGAATCGATCACCGAGCCCAACGCGATCTGGAAGAACCCGGGCAGATAGGCCGGGCTGCTCTCGTCAGTCAACGCGACCGCCTGCTCGGGCCGCAGGCTATACCGCCCGCTGTCGGGGTCGTAGTCGACGAAGCCGCCGGCCGCCTGGGCGCACAGCCATTCCCGGACATATCGCTCCGTTGTCCCCGTCTTTTCGGCCAGCTCGGGGGGGGATAGAGGGCCATGCGTGGACAGGGACCTGTACAGCCCAAGCTTGTCTCCCATTACCACCAAGGCGGTGTTCAGGGTTGCCCCCACCTCGTCCACGGCGCGGTAGACGAAGCTCATCAGCTTGTCGACATCTACCTGATTTGCCTGGCCCGGATCTATTTGAGCCGGATCTCTTTGGACCGGTTGCTCCATTGTCGTCATATGACACACCTCCTGCGGTCACCTCTTCTGCAAACGGTAAGAAGGCAAACGAGCGCTTCGCTTCGGGGGGGCCCCCTGGTTCTCCCGCACTGACCCGAGCGGCGGGCTACGGGGGCCCCTAAACTGCGGTCATGTTCGTCGGGCGCGAACAGGAGCTGGCCGACATCGTCTCCCTGCTTGACAGAGCCCGCGCCGGGCGAAGCGAGGTCCTCGCCGTCGTCGGCGACATTGGTATCGGCAAGTCGGAGTTGCTTCGGCAGGCAGAACGGCTCGCCACCGGCATGACCGTCCTGCGGGCCCGTGGAGCCGAGTCCGAGGCCAAAGTCCCTTTCGCCGCCCTGTCGGAACTGTTACGTCCGGTCCTCGGGTACCTCGAGAACATCCCCGGACCACAGCGCGCCGCGCTCGAGGCTGCTCTGGCACTGCGGCCGTCAAAGGGCGAAGACCGCTTTGCCGTAGGTGCCGCCACCCTCAGCCTGCTCGCCGCAGTATCAGAGACGGCTCCCGTACTAGTGGTGATCGATGACGCCCACTGGGTCGACGGTTCGACCGCCGACGCCTTGTCGTTCGCGTTCCGGAGATTGCTGGCCGACCCTGTGGCTGTGCTGATAGCCGTACGCGAGGGTGAAGTGTCGCCATTGGTGGGAAGCGACCGGCCCACCGTCCGTCTCGGCGGTCTCGACCGCCAAGCGGC
Source organism: Acidimicrobiales bacterium (assembly GCA_035502515.1). Classification (GTDB taxonomy): domain Bacteria; phylum Actinomycetota; class Acidimicrobiia; order Acidimicrobiales; family Palsa-688; genus Fen-671. The sequence continues at coordinate 24,337 of DATJUH010000095.1, read as the reverse complement.
CCAAGAGCTCATCGAACACCGTGGGCTGACGGTGGCGGAAAAGCTCGCCGACCGCCTTTACCGCCAGGCCTGCGGCAACCCCTTGGCGTTGGTCGAGATGGCAAGCGATAGAGATTGGCTCGACAACCTCGCTCCCATAGACGTGCCGCTTCCGGTTGACGCCAGTGTCGCTCGGATCTACGTACAACGGTACAAGGCGCTGCCGCCGGCCTCCGCTAATGCGCTTCTGGTCACCGCAGCCGACGACGTGGGAGACCTGGCCGTGATTGCCCGAGCGGCTCGCTCGCTGGGCGCAGGCCTCGACGACCTGGAGCCCGCAGAAGCAGCGGGTTTGGTCCGCCTCGGAGACGGTCGAGCCGAGTTCTGCCACCCGCTGGCCCGGGCTGCCATTTATGGCGACGCTGCCCCGGCGATGCGAAGGAACGCCCACCGGGCGGTGGCCGACGCCCTGCCCGACGCCGAGTTCGACCGAAGAGCTTGGCACCGTGCGCTCGCCGCCATCGGCCCGGACGACGCCGCTTGCTCCGCTCTCGAACAGGCCGGACGCCATGCCCGTGAGCGCAGCGCCTACGAGGTCTCAGCACGTGCGTTCGAGCGGGCCTCCCGGTTGGCTACCCACGAAAATAGGGTTGTCCGGCTGCTGTACGACGCCGCCAATGCAGCCTGGCTGGCCGGCGAGTCAAACCGTGCCGTCACCTTGCTCGACCAGCTCCAGGACCACGAAGTGCCGGGCGACCTGCAGGTCTACGTTGACGAGCTGCGGGGCCACATGGCCACCCGGTTGGGGCCGGTCCAGGCCGGGCACAAGATACTCGTCACGGGAGCGGAACGGGCCCTCGGGACCGACCCCGAACGGGCCGTGATCATGCTGGCCGAAGCGGTAAATGCCGCTTTCTACGCCGCCGACGCCGAAGCCATGACGGACGCAGCCGCCCGCCTGGCCGCCGTAGGGCCTCTGGCCGCCGACGGTCGTTCGCATTTCTTTTCGTCAATGGCCCAAGGGATGGCGCTCATCTTCTCCGGTGAGGGCGAACGAGGAGCCAAATTGCTTCGGGCCTCCGTCGATATGGTGACCGGCCCAGACCACCCCGGCCCAGACCACCTCGGCCCGGGCCACCTCGGCCCGGGCCACCCCGGCCCAGACCACCCCGGCCCGGGCCACCCCGACGGCGATCCCCGCCTTCTCGCCTGGGCGGCAATGGGGCCTCTGTGGCTGAGAGAGAACGGGGCCGGCGGCGGCCTGATGACCAGAGCCGTAGACACCGCTCGCCGCCACGCGGCGGTCGGTGTCCTGCCCTTTGCCCTCAGTCATCTCGGGGTCGAACTAGCGGGTTCCTCCCAGTGGGCCGAGGCGGAGGCGGTCTTCGAAGAAGCGATCGAGCTGGCCCGTCAGACCGACCAGCGCACCGAGCTGGCCGCCGTCCTCAGCCGGTTGGCGGGGCTGCAGGCCAGGCAGGGACGCCAGGCCGAGTGCCGGAAGAATGCGGCCGAAGCGCTCACGCTGTCGCGAGAAATTGGGGCTGTCCTCTGCGAGATATGGGCATTGGCCGCCCTCGGAGAACTGGAGCTCGGCCTCGGTGACATGAGCAGTGCCCTGGCTCGGCTGACCGAACAAGAGCACATCTTGCACCACCGCGGCATCGCCGACGCCGACCTCTCGCCGGCACCGGACCTGGTAGAACTGCACCTGCGCCGCGGCGCCAGGGACGCGGCGACGAGGTACGCCCGTGTCGCCTCGGACGAGGCAGCCCGAAAAAGACAGCCCTGGGCGTTGGCCAGGGCGGCGCGTTGTGGAGGCCTGGTGGCCGGAGACACCGATTTTGACGTGCCATTCAGCCAAGCGCTCGCCTTCCACGCGCAGACGCCGGACCTTTTCGAGGCCGCCCGGACCCGGCTCTGCTACGGAGGCCGGCTGCGCCGCGCCCGGCGTCGTCTCGACGCGCGAAAGCAGTTGCGCCAAGCCATCGAGGTCCTGGACCGCCTGGGAGCAACTCTGTGGAGCGACGTCGCCCGGACCGAGCTCGCCGCCACCGGCGAGACGGCCCGCCGGCGAGACCCCTCTTTCGTGACCCAGCTGAGCCCCCAGGAGCGGAATGTCTGCCTGCTGCTCGCCGAGGGCCGGACCACGAGAGAAGCCGCCGCCTTGCTCTTCCTCAGTCCTAAGACGGTCGAGTTCCACCTGCGGAGCGCTTATCGGAAGCTCGGCATCAATTCTCGGGCCGGGCTGGCAGAATCGTTCTCTGCCTCGAAGAGCGGAGGGGCGGACGTGACCTGACCCGCAGGGGGGCAAAGGGTTTCACCGGCCCAGCAAGGCTTCGAGCACCGTGGCCAAGGTTGCATCGTCCGGGACCGCCTCTTCGTATCGAACAGGGCGTGAGAACACCTCGGCCGCAGCCCGATGGAACCCATCCGGGAGGCCCGCTGACCGGTAAGCCTTGGCGATTTCCTCCATCTCCCCCACCCAGCGCCATCCCTTCATGGACGCCTGCTGGCCGGCACGTATGCTGCGTCCGTCGAGGTCGGGCTGCGACCGCTCCCACTCGGCTAGCAAAGGCTCCTCTACACCCTGGGACACAGCCAGTGCCCGGGCGCTCAAAAGCAGGGCGGCCGAGCCTTTGGACCACGCGGCGTAGCTCATCTTGAGCGCCGAAGCCGACGTCCTGGCCGCCGAGACCACTATCGCCTCGACGGGAGTACCCCTGAACACCTGGCGGACCTCGGCCGCCCTCGGACCGGACAGATAAAGGCGGGGACCTTGTCCCGACGCTGGCGGGGGGATTTGCGGCGGCGAGCCGATGATGGCGCCGTCGACATAACTGCCACCACCCGACTCGATCACGCCGGCCACCTCGCCCGCGGTGGCCGGCGCGATGGCGTTGGCGTCGAGGTACAGCCCACTGAACCCGCAAATTCGTTTGGCTACGTCCAGGGCGGCATGAGGGGGACAGACGGACACGACAAGGTCGGACTCCCGACGAATGGCCTCTACCGACTCGACGTCGACCAGCCCGGCCGTCTGAGCGCGCCGCGCAGACGGCTGACGGCGACCGGCGGAGGCCCACGTGACCCGGTACCCGGCGCGCACAAGTGCGGCGCCGATGCCCGCCCCCATCTCGCCCGGGTGCAGCAGGCCGATTGACTCGATAGTCACACCTCTCCTCCCGCTTATAGGTACTTTCGCCCAGTTTTACCTCACGGAGCCCAACTCGGTTCGGGAGCGGTCGCTCGCCATCTGCCGGCGTCGAAGCAGCCTCCCGGCTCGCGGCCTCGGCAGCACTCACTTGTTATCAGGCCTGTTCACGTGGAAAGGCCGGCCCTTTTGGAGGACCGGCCTTCCTGGTCGTTCTGTGCCTGCTTGTTGTCTAGGGGCCTGCTTGTTGTCTAGGGGCCTGCTTGTTGTCTAGTGGAAGGAACGCCCTGGGCTGGTGGTGTTGCCATTAGTAAACGGGGTGCCCGGCGCGAACGCCACTCCCCGCACAACCTGGCCGTCAATTGCCGGCACGACGATGTGGAAGCGCTCGTGGGCCGCCTGGCCGGCCGAGGTGGCACTGAGATTGTCGGTGACCTCCACCAGCTGGTTCGGGTCGGCCCCCTGGTCGCCTCCCCCGCTGACGGTCGAGGTCGAAGCCCACAACGATACGGTCCCATCCCGGTTCACCCGGCCGGTAAGGTTGCGCAGGCCATCGGTCGCCGGCGCCCACGGCAGGCCGGTACCGCTGTCCGTAGTGTTGAGACCCGTCGGGTACTTCTGACCGAACTGGCCAGGGATGACCCTATATGGCGTGCCCAGCTCGAGGCCGTTCTGCAGCACGTAGTCGAGTTGCCACTCGCCGGCCGACGAGCTGTACGACCACTTCTGCAGGCCGGCAGTTGTCGATGCGGCGGCCGCGCTGTAGCTGTTGGTAGCCGAGTCGTATGTGTTGTCACCGGAACCCTCGTCGGCCACGTACAGGGTGGTCGGGTTGGCGAACCACAGGCCGAAGGGGTAGTCCGAGGCGTCTGTCGCGTTCTTGGCGATGGCGGTCGGGAAACCCTTGAGAATATAGGCGTCGGTGGGGGTCAACCCGGGGTTCTTCGTTGTCAACCCCAATGCTGGGTTACTGGTGCTGTAGGTCGGGGCGGTCCAGCTCGACGCACTAGGCAGCGTCTCCGTGGTCGACGGCAGCCCCTGGCCGTCCGCCGCCGTAGCCGAACCGTTCGGGTCCACGAAGTAGACCGTGTCGACGCCGTTGCTGCCCGATCCTTTGGTGAGGTAGACGACGCCGTCATAGATGGTGAGGCCACGGTAGTTGTTGTCCTTCCCGGCCTTGTCGGCCGAGTCGCCGAGCTCGGTGACGCTGAAGTTACCGAACGGGGCCGGGGTGCCGGGGTCCTGGGCCGCTTCGGGCTCGTTCGCCGGCGCGAAGATCTGCGACCCGGCGCCGTCGATTACAGCCGCCGGCTCAGGGTTGGCGCCGTTGCCGGCATTACCGGCGGCGAAGATGGTGCCGTTGGGGCCGTCCTCGGGGTCGAGGATAGCGGCCCGGCCGTTATCGCCACTGAAGGCATTGGTCTCAGTGAACTGGAACTGGCCCCTGGTGTTCAGTTGGGCCACAGCGCGGTAGGTCGGCGTGGCGGAGTCGGAGATGGTCGGGTCGATCTCGCCCGGGGTGTTGGCGTTCGACGCATCGATCGTGGCCGGCGGAGCCACGTAGCCGATGAAAGTGTCGTACTGCCCGTCCGTTGACTGGTTGACGGCAAGTTCCGATTTGGAGGAGAAGCTGGTGGTCAGGTAGTCACCGTCGGCGGGGTTGTCCGGGACCGTAACCGCGTCGACCACCCGGCCATTGTCCGGGCTGATCTCGTCGAGCACAATCGGCTCAGTCACGCCGAAGCTCCCGTCGGAGGCGTCGTTATTGAACACGATCGGATAGGTGCCGGGGGCGACTGCAGTCCCGCAGGTGACATACGCCGCGTTGGCGGTCGCGCAGTTTGGGGGCAGCTGGGTGCTACCGGCAGTGATGTCGGCGTTGGTCGTCCAGACGCCCGTGGTCACCAGCAGGTTGCCGGGTGTGAACTGGAAGTGGCCAAACGCTGAATCGGCGTTGGCCACCCCCGGTTCTGCGACGATCGATGCCGGGCCGGTCAGCACGGCGAGGGAGGCGGCCAGGACCAGGCCGCGCCTACGGCCCGGAATACGTTTGGGTGTCATTCTTCTCCTCTGTCTGAGTCGGTGACTGACGGTTAGCTCGTTTGCCCTGGAGCGGAATCCCTTTCTAAAGGAATTCTCCCGGCCCCCGGCCCGGTTTCGCCTACTCTTTGTCTCTTGTTCATCTGTCGGCAAGCTTCCCGGTTACGCCGAGCAGTCCTTGCTCACGGCGCGTGGTGACGACGGGTGTCGTGGCGGCTGTAGAGCTGGCCCGAAGCCCTGACGTCTCGGAGCAGACGGACGCGGTGGTCCTGGCCTACAAGGGTTGAGACCTCAGGACCAGAACTCGTCCGTGCCGAAGGGATTTGTGTCCAAGCCCCAAAACTCGGTGGCCTGGCTGCCCTTGATGTGCCAGACATGGCACTGGTTGGAGTCCAGGGACTTCCCAGCCCGTCGAGCGGTAGCTCTCAGCATGACGACGGCATGGTCGTCATTGGCCAGGACGTCGTGGACCTCGACGCTGAAAGTCCCCTCGGACAACTCGAAAATGCGAAGTAGGAACCCTCGGACCTGCTCGCGCCCTTTGTATTCGCCTGCTAGCGGCGATTGGCCCCCTGGAACGTGCCACTCGATGTTCTCGTCGAAAATGCCCATGACCGTCTCGAGGTCCCCCGTCATGAAAGCCTCGTAGCCTCGACGCATCAGCTCTTCGTTCGGATGTGCCATCCGTAGCCTCCTCTTCTCTTGAAGCGGGAAATTCCCACCTCGCGGTTGACTTACGCTCCCGCAGGCTAGGCAGCCGCGTGAGCGCGATCAAGGGCTGAAAATGCCGCTCACGAAGCTGAGGGCCGGGAATGGTTTGGGAATGAGAGCCGCCTATGTTCGTGTCCTGGCCTGCTGAGAACGACGAAGTGAAAAGGAGAGAAATGACCGCTCACTGCCCAATTCACGACCGCGCCACTCAACGCGCGAGTAAACCGCCCAGTGCTTGCCGGCCGGTGAGGAGATGGCCGAAGCTAATGAGGCACACGGGCACAGGGACGCTATGTGCGCTATTCGGCCTGGCCGGGCCCGTTCTGGCCGCGCCAGCACAGGCCTCGGCCAGCCCCTTCGGCCCGGGCCCCTTCGGCCCGGGCGGGGTCGCCCCGGGGAGTGTCGTCGTCGCCCAGGGCGGCACGGTCGCGGAGACGGGACCGGCGTTACCGGGTCCGGCGTCGAGGCTGATGGGGGTGTGAACGTGTACTCGCCTTACTCCAACGGCAACGTCGCCCCGGAGGCGAGTTTCACCAACGGGATGTACGGGCCCTTCGTCGTGATCTTCGACCCGTCAGGCGACATGTGGGCGGCCAACACAGATACCAGCACTCTGGTTGAGTTAAGGCGGGACCAATTGGGCACACCTAACCCTGAGCCGGCAGTGACCATCTCGGCCCCGGCGAGTGCTCCGCATGCCCTGGACAACCCCTACGGCATGGCTTTCGACCGGTGGGGCGACCTTTGGGTAGTCGGGAACAGCGCCGGTAAAGTTTACGAGTACACAAGGTCGCAATTGGCCCGGTCGGGCTCGCCGACCCCGCGCACCACGATTACCGACTTCCCGGGTACCCCGCTGGGCGACGGCTTTGACCCCTTCGGCGATCTGTGGGTGACAATACAACTTTCTACCGCTTGTCCTCAGGGATGTGTGGTGGAGTTCCCACCGGCCGAACTGGCCATGCCGGACCCAGCCCCGACGGTCACGATTTCTTCCACCGGTGGCGCCAATATTGCGTTCACGGCCCGGGGGGATATGTGGATGGTCACCGGCGGAGGGTCGGACTGCTACGGCACCCCGTGCAACAACGAACTGGTGGAGTTCACCCGCGCTCAGCTGGCCACGTCGGGTGCCCCCACACCTGCCGTGACGATCAGCGCGACCGAAGTCGGCACCAACGAGTCCTTGTACGGGCCCTACGGGGTGGCCGTCGACAGCTTTGGCGACGTATGGGTCTCCAACTTCAACACACCCACCGCAGTGGAGTTCGGCAGGTACCAGCTTTTGAGGTCGGGCTCACCCGCTCCCCAGCGGACCATCGTTGGCCCGAACACGGGGATGAACTGGCCTTCCTTCGTCGTCCTGGCGCCCTGAACGTTGCCCGAGGTTTGGCCGCAACCCGGCGGCGTTGCCCTGGGCCGGTGTGCTGGGGCAGTGTGTCGGTGCCACCACTGGCCCAGGCTGCTGGCGCCGGCGCCGCCGGGTTGCGGCTAGCCTTTGACCGCCCGGACCATAAGGAACATCGGGACCCGGCTCCATCGCTCATAGCCCTTGGCACCAAAGGGCCGTGGCTCACGAACCGCCTCGATCTTCAACGCCGTTCGACTCGATGATCGCAGTTCGGCCCCCGTGTCCTGCAGCCACGCTGGCGAGCTGCCTAACGTTCAGGACATGTTCACATGGAAAGAATTCGCGGCGGCCCAACCCGACCTGGCCGAGGCCGGCCGGTCGCTCTTGTACCAGCACGGCGTTGGCCTCGCCTATCTGGCCACCGTACGTCCTGACGGTGGCCCGAGGCTGCACCCCATGTGCCCTCTGTTCCACGCTGATGGTCTTTTCGCGTTTATCGTCCCGTCGCCCAAGCAAGCAGACCTGCGCCGCGACGGCCGGTTCGCCATGCACTCTTTCCCTTGTCCCGACAACGAGGACGCCTTCTACGTCACGGGCGCCGCCACTCTGATCGGCGATGGTACCGTTCGTGCCGCTGTCTCCGAACTGTTCGTAAGCGAGCGCCGAGCGTTCGCGGTGCCGGCCCCGGCCGAGCACGACTTGCTGTTCCAGTTCCACCTGGCCACGTGTCTCGTCACCAGGACGTCTGGCCACGGCGACCCCAACCCTGCTCATGCCGTATGGCGGAGCGACTAATCCCCCCTGGTTGGGACCGTCATAGCCGCCGGCAAGGAGGCATACGCAGGCGGGGTCTCCAGGGCCGGTTCCTCCGCATAATGGCATGCGGTCAGGTGCCCATCCGATAGAGGCCGAAGAAGAGGCTTCTCGTTCCGGCAGCGGTCCGTGGCGAACAGGCACCTAGGGTGGTACGGGCAGCCCGATGGCGGCGACAAGGGCGAGGGCATCTCCCCCGGTAGCGACACAATCGGCTTTTTGTCGGCGGCGGTGGCCGGAACTTTCAAGACGGAGCTGATCAATGCCTGAGTGTAGGGGTGCCGCGGCCTCTCGAACAGCTCGTCCGCGCTCGCCTGTTCGACCACTTCTCCCAGGTACAGGACCATAACTGTTTCAGAGAGGAACTGGACCACCCCGAGGTTATGGGAGATGAATATGTAGGAAATACCCAGCTCTTTCTGTAGCTCCCGCAGCAGCTGGATAATCTGCACCTGAACGGACACGTCGAGCGCCGAGAGGGGCTCGTCGCACACGATCAACTTCGGCCCCAGCGACAGCGCCCGGGCAATGCCGACGCGCTGCTGCTGGCCGCCCGAGAGCTCGAACGGGTAGGCGTAGCCCGCCGATCGTGGCAGGCCGACACGCTCCAACATTTCCTCGGTGCGCTTGCGCCGAGCTCCAGCCGTCCCCCCGACCTTTTGGATGATCATGGCGTCATCGATGGCACTGGCAACGGTCATCTTCGGGTTGAGCGCGGCCAGCGGGTCCTGGAAGACGATCTGCATGTGACGCCGCCGGCCGCGCAGTTGCTTGTCAGACAGCTTGGCCAGATCCTCGCCCTGGAACCACACCCGGCCCTCGTCCGCTTCGAGCAGCCGGATCACTACCCGCCCCAGTGTCGATTTGCCCGAGCCGCTCTCGCCGACCAACCCGATGGTCGCACCCGGCCCGAGGTCAAATGACACTCGCTCGACGGCGCGCAAAGTGCGTCCACGCACCTTGAACCGCTTGGAGACGGCCTCGACCCGCAACAGCGGCTCACCCGGCATAAGCCGTCCTTGCCCCCGTCGCCCACACTTCTTCCGCCCGGTGGCATGCCACCTCATGTCCCTGACCAAACGAGCGTAGCTCAGGTAGCTCCTGCCGGCACCGATCTTGAGCGAAAAGGCAACGGGCGGCGAACGGGCAAGAATGCGGACGTTCCGAGAGAGCGACGGCCATGCCCGGGATCGGAGCCAAGTCGCGGTCCTGGTGACCCACTTCTATCACTGACCGCCTGAGCCCGATCGTATACGGGTGCGCGGGGCGCTCGAGGAACGCCTCCAGCGGGGCACTCTCCATGACTTTCCCGCCGTACATCACGATCATCCGGTCGCAGAAGTTCGTCGCCACTCCGAAGTCGTGGGTGATCAAAATGATGCTCATGTGGCGCGACTCCCGCAGCTTGTGCAACAGGGCCAGGATCTGCGCCTGCACGGTGACATCCAGTGCGGTCGTGGGCTCGTCCGCGATGAGCAATTGAGGCTCGCAGGCAATGGCCATGGCGATCATCACCCGTTGGCGCATGCCGCCGGAGAATTCATGCGGGTAATCGCGAAAACGGGCTTTGGGGTCAGGGATACCGACCTCGTCGAGCAACTGCAGGGTGCGTTGGAACGCTCCCTTACGGTTGGTGAAGTGATGGCTGAGCATCCCCTCCATGACCTGGTCGCCTATGCGCATGGTCGGGTTGAGGCTCGTCATGGGGTCCTGGAAGATCATGCCTATGTCACGACCCCGGATGTCCTCCAACTGCCGCCGGCGGAGTTTCAACAAGTCGGTGCCCATGAACTTGGCCGTACCTCCGGTGACACGCCCGTTACCCCTTATCAGGCCGACGACCGACAGGACGGTGACGGACTTGCCGGACCCGCTTTCCCCGACGATACCAAGAGTTTCGCCGGGCGAAACCGAGAAACTGATGCCGTTTACGGCGTACACGGGGCCGTCGGACCGCTCGAACTGGGTGTGCAGGTCCTGCACCTGCAGGAGGGGATCCTGGGCCATCTACATCCCGCCCTTCGGGTTGAGAGCTTCCTGCAGGCCGTCCGCCATGAACAGGAACGACAGGAGCACCACGGCAAATATCCCGGCCGGGAAGTAAAGCAGCCACGGGTACCCGAGCACGTTCATGCCGGCCTGGGCGATCATGTTGCCGAAACTCGGGGCCGGTGGCCTGAGCCCCATCCCCAAGAGACTGAGGGCGCCCATGAGTATCAGGTCAAACGGAATGCCGAAGGCCAGCGCGACGAGCATACTGCTCGTCGTATTGGGCAGGAGGTACCTGCGGGCGATGTGCCGCTTGGTGGCCCCGAGAGCGCGCGCCGCCTCGGCCATCTCACCGTTCCTCATGCCGAGCACGAGACCGCGGATCAGACGGGCGTACCCCGCCCAGCCCACCAGGCCGATGGCCAGCAGGATCGGCAGCATGCCCCGGCCCAATGTGGTCACGAGGATCAAAGCCAGGAAGAAACTGGGGATCGTGAACATGAAGTCGACCAGACGCATGATGATCATGTCGGCCCAGCCCCCTCGCGCTCCGGCCCAGAGCCCGAGCGTGGCGCCCACGATAAAGCTGACCAGAGTGGCGCCGAACGCCACCTCCAGGGCGTTTCGGATACCCCAGAGCACCTGGCTCAGCATGTCGTGGCCCAGGTTGTCGGTCCCGAACGGGAAGTGCCACGACGGCGCCTGGTTGGCGTAAAGGAAGTTCGACTGCGCGTAGCCCTGGGGAGCGATCCAGGGGCCGAAAATCCCGAGAAAGATGAAAAGGGCAACGCAAATCCCCCCCACTACCGCCAACTTGTTGCGCCGGTAGCGCATCCAGGCCAGCGACAACTGGGACCGGCGCTTCCGGGGCACCTCGACGGCGGCGCCGGCAGGCGCCAATACACCGGGCCCCGGTCCCGCGGCCGCACTGGAGCCCAGCACCACCTCTGCTCCCGTGGGAACGGCCAAGGTTATAACCCCCTTATTCCGTGTAGGGCGTCGCGCCGCCGCACTGATTTCATCCCTATTGCCTCACTCGAGTTTGACCCGGGGGTCGAGCACTCTGTAGAGGAGGTCGACCACAAGGTTCGTCCCCATTACGAGGAGGCAGAGGAGGAAGACCGAAGTGATCGACAGCGGCACGTCCTTCGACGGAAATGCCGTCGCCATCAGGCTCCCCAGGCCGGGGATGGAAAAGATCTGCTCCACCCACACCGTGCCGACGACGATAAAGGCAAAGGTGGGGCCGATGATCGTGATCAGCGCGGTCAGCGAATTGCGAAACGCGTGCCGGATGACGACACGGCGGTACCGCAAGCCCTTGGACTCAGCGGTACGCACGTACTCCTGCCGTAACCCGTCCACGAGGCTGCTGCGCATGTAGCGGGTGACGATACCGATGGTCCCGGCGGACAAGGCCACCACCGGCAGGATGGCCTCTCCGAAAGTACCCCAGCCACTGACGGGCAGGATGCCCGGGAACCAGACCCCGAAGAACAGAACGAGCAAAACTCCGAGGACGTAGGCCGGGATCGCCTGTCCCATCATTGAGAAGGTCGTCAGCGTGGAGTCGACCCAAGTATTGCGCTTCAGGGCGGCCAGGACGCCGAGCGGTATCCCGACGACGATGGCCAGCACGACGGAACCGAAGGCCAGGATGGCGCTGATGGGCAACGCCGTCTTCAACTGGCTCATAATCGGCACCGAGGGGTTCTCGAAGGAATTGCCGAAATTGAAAGTGAGCGAGTGCCAGACGTACGTGGCGACCTGAACGATCAATGGTTTGTTAAGGCCGTAACGGGCGTTGAACTCGTGGACAATCTGCTGGTACAGCGCCGGGTTCTCGATGCGCACCTGGCCCATGGCCCCGGCGATATTGGCGGAGTCGAAGAAACTCCCCGGCGAGTAGTACATGAGGATATACGCGACCGCGAGCGCCGCCGCCATCGTCAGTATGAGGGCCAGGATGCGCTTGGTCAGCCATAAAAACAGGCTCACACCGGCCTCCTCCTAAACGACGACAGTAGCGCCCGCGGCCGCCGGGCCGGCGCCGTCGACCGGGCGGCAGACCTGGGGGACGGCGCCGGCTTCATCTCAGGAGTTGCCGCCCTGGGCCAGGTACTGCAGCTGGAACAGGTTGCCCCAGGACCAGGGGTTGGCCTCTATGCCGCTGAGGCCGGGGCTCTCCAGGTAGAAGGTCTCCATGTCGTAAAGGGGGACGCCGTAGCCCTGCTGGAGCATATAGTTGTCGAGATTGGCGGCCAGCTGGTTCGCGGTGTTGAGGTTCACCGTTGCCCCGAGCTCGGCGTTCCACATCGTGGCCTGGTAAACGTCATTGGGCATGTGCTGGTCATCCCACACCTGGCCGTTTAGCCCCACATTCGCTCCGCCGTTGCCGGCGCTCCAGTCGCCCACGAACTTCCACGCCGCCACCCAGGCTGCGTGCTTGTCGGCGGCGGTCTTCGCCGTCTGCCAACCCTTCACATAATTGTCCCATTGCTGCTGGTCGGTAGCCTGCCCCGGGACGATTAGCGTGGCCTTGTAGGCGGCCGGCTGCCTGGCGTCATATGCGTTGAGGTACTTGATGTCCGCTTCCGCCGCCTTCACCATCGGCTGCCACTGGGCAAACGTCACTCCCATGCTGGCGTCGTCGGGGTTGCCCAGCTGGGCCACGTCGGTCGGATCCCAGGTGGGGAAGTAGTAGTTGGAGATGTGCTGACGGTAGGCCAGTGGGCCGACAGTGCCGGCGAAGAGGATCTGCTGGTTGGACTGGATCGGCAAGCTGGTGGTGTCGCTCCAGTTCGGCGTGCCCTGGCCGATTATGTACCCGGGCTGGATGCCCTGGTTGAGACCTCCCCAGACGATGTTGCCGTACTCGGTGGTCGCCTCGGGGGTGATGACCGAGTTGATGCCGAGGCCCTGCTTCAGCTCCTCCTGGACCGCTTCAGCCACGGGGATGCTGGTGGGCGTCGTTGACGCCACCTCTGCGTACAACGTGATGGTGCCCAGCCCCTTGCCCCCGGGATAGCCGGCTTTGGCTAAGAGCGCCTTGGCCTTCGGCAGGTTGTAGCCGAACGGTTTTTGGAGCGAGTTCGTGGGCCAGCCCTTATAACCGAAGGTGTCCGTGGCCGCGCCCATCCCCTGGAGCACATTGTTGACGATCGGGGTGCGGTCGATCGCCATCTCGATGGCTTGGCGCACCGAGACGTTGTCGAGCGGGGTGGCCACGACAGACTTGTCCCACTCCAGGTAAACGATCTGATTGTCCGGTTGCACGTGCAATTGGGATCTGAGAGACGAGTGCTCCTGTACGTACTTGTAGTCCGAGGGCTGGGTGATGACAGCGGCGTTGAGCCGCCCGGCCAAGTAGTCCTCGACGGGCACTGTGGGCGCCGGTACAAGGTCGATCGTCTGGACGTTGCCGACCGATTGGCCAGGCGCGGGCACGTAATCCGGGTTTTTGGTGAGGGTGATCTCGCCGTCCGGCGTGAACGTCTTTACGGTATAGGGGGCGTCGCTCACGAAGTACTGCGGCAAGAACCAATTATTCGGGTGCGCCTCCACCGAAGGAGGGTAAAGGGGCATCGCCCCCGTGAGCACCATAGTGCCGAGCATGTTGTGCGGCGAGGTCAATTGGATTTGGATCTCGTACGGGTTGATTACTTTGACGCCGACCTGGCTGGCCGGAACGCCGCCCCCGTGGTAGTTGTAAGCGTTCGCCACGAACTGCATAACACTGGCCCAGATGGCGTCATTGGTGTTTTTGGGGGACGCCGTCCGCAGCCAGGAGTAGTAGAAGTCCTCCGCGGTGACCGGCTGGCCATTGGACCACTTGGCGTTGTGGCGCAGGAAGAAGGTCCAGGTCTTGCCTCCGTTAGTAACCGTATAACTGCTGGCGATCTTCGGGACGATCTGGCCCGTGGGGCTGTACCCGAAGAGGCCCTCCATGACTGTGCCCTGGTCGATAAGGATCTGAGCCCCCCAGTTGGACGGGTCGAGGGTCGAGATCGCCGGGTTGGCAGGCATCGGGATGGTCACCACCGAGCTCGAGGCCGAGGCGGTGCCGGTTATGCCGACTTGGGCAGTCGCACCGACGAGGGCGGCGGCTGCCAGGACCGATAATTTCTTTTTTATCATATTGGTATGCCCTTCCTTAGGGTCAACTATGACTGGGCCCGTGCGAAGGCCCGCTCGTATCACGAATTGGTACCGCGAAGTGCTTCCGCCCGGTCTTGATCAATAAAGACTCTGCCTGCCGGACCGAGGCCTGAAAAACCTGGCTCTATCCTGTCCAAAAATCCCTCCCCCTCGAGCAAAAAACCTCTGTCAGCAGCAATTTTGAGAGGTAAACCCACCTGCGCCGGCTTTACCGGCCTCCTCGCAAAATCCTGTTGCTTGGTGTTCTTCGTCGGCCCTTCAACGGCTGTCGCCGATTACTTTTGCAACGCGGTTTATCGTCCGTCAACTCAGGAACGCATTGTCAGAGGCGGCATCGATGCAGGCGCGAACCAAGGCAAAAGCTCGGTTCGGCCGCCCGCCGGCTGCCGCGGCTGGAGGCGTGCCGCTAGGGTGTGCTCAGCACATATCCACCTCCCTGCCGCCGTCGAGGCTCCCTCTAATGTTCCCAACGTGACGCCGCCGTACTCCCCCGGTAAGAGAATATAGCCCAGTCCGCCCCGTTTGACATCGAACGTTGTCGCTCACTTGTCCCCCATTTACCGGCGGCGGCGCGGCCGAGCGCAGGATTCCCTGATAACGAGCGTCGTCGCGAGCTCGACGCGTGGGCTGTCCAGAGGTTTGCCTTCGAGCAATCCCAGAAGTTGCGAGACGGCCACCCGTCCCATGTTGGCCAAAGGTTGACATACAGTCGTAAGCGGCGGCGTCACTAGTTGGGCGACCAGAGTGTCGTCGAAGCCGACGACACTCACGTCGTGAGGTACGACCTTTCCCAATGCCCGCAGTGCGGCGTAGACCCCAAACGCCTGAGTATCGTTGGCGGCAAAAATGGCCGTGGGTGGTTCCGGGAGGTCCATAAGAGCCACTGTTTGTTTGTAGCCGGCCTCCTGGAAAAAATTGCCCGGACGGACCAGGTCGGTCGCCACCGTGACCTGCGCCTCCTCGAGCGCTGAGCGATAACCGCTGAGGCGCTCCTGCGAGCACATTATTTGGCTCGGGCCGCCAATGAACGCGATACGGCGGTGCCCAAGGGACAGCAAATAGTCGGTGGCAGCCCGCGCACCGGCCCAGTTGGTGGCCCCGACAGAAGGCAACTCCGGCCCCATCTCCTCTACCGGGTCGACCACTACAAAGGGGATATGACGGCGCCTCAGCGCGGCCAGGCTGCGAGATTGGCCCGGCTGCAAGACGAGAATGGCACCATCCGTCCTGCCTTCGGAGAGCTTCGCCAACCACATGCGCTCCTGCTTGGCATCGTAACTGCACGAAACGACCAGGCGGTACCCGGTGGGCTCCAGGGCGGCCTCGACGCCCCGGATAATGTCGAAGTTGTAGACGTGGTCGAGGCCAGGCACGACGACATCGATAAGACCGTGCCGGCCGCGATGCCTGGCTCTGGCCGACCGGCTGGGCACGAACCCGGACTCGGCGATTATCCGCTCTACCTTTTGGCGAGTCTCAGGGGCCACCTCTGAGCGCTTATTGAGCACCCGCGAGACGGTCATCGGCGACACACCTGCTTCCGAAGCCAGCTCGCGGAGTGTGCGCCGCGCCGGCGTGGTTGCTTTCAGTGCCCTCCCCCTCTGTTGCCCATTCCGCTGTGACGCCCTTCTGGTACGTACCGGAACAGTATGGGAATGTACCAACCGGTTAAGTGTCTGTCAAGTAGGTTCTGCCGGAACCACAATGAGAGGCTAATTATTCAACTGCCTTGAGCTTTTCCGGCGCTGACGAGCTGGCTCAAGGACCGAAATATTTCGTTATAACAGATGATGCATCCCGGTTTGTACCAGCCACACCCAGCCGAGTATGGTAACGCTGCAGGAGGGAGTGTGTTGAGGGCGCCGGAGGACAACCGGGGACGCGCCGTTCGGGTGAGCGGCAGGGTCATGGGCGACGTAGGCGCCGAGCGCACCATTTGCGGCTGAACGCAGGACAGGAGGGCGAGGACACCCATGAGCGGCCAGTACCGCGTCTTGACCGAAGACCAAGTTGAGCAGTTCCTGGAACGGGGGTTTGTCGTCGTCCACGAGTGCTTTGGACAAGACGCGGCAGAACGGGCCGTGCAGGAGATGTGGTCCCGGCTCGGCTTTGACCCGGACGACGAGGTTACATGGGTGGAACGGCGTATCCACATGCCCACGCTCAACCGGTTCGAGGTGAAAACGTTCGCGCCCGAAGCCTGGCATGCCATCTGCGATCTTGTCGGTGGCGAGGAACGCGTCCGTCAGCCCTCAATGTGGGGGGACGCGTTTATCGTCAACCTCGGGGTCCGGGCCGACGAGCCGTGGGCGCCGCCGTCGGCGGCCTCGCCTGGTTGGCACACAGACGGCGACTTTTTCCGGCACTTCCTGGACTCGCCCGAACAGGGCTTGTTGACGTTGGTGCTCTGGACAGACGTGGTGAGCCAGGGCGGGGCGACGTTCGTGGCGTGTGATTCCGTGGGCCCGGTGGCCCGGTTCCTCCTGGACCACCCCGAGGGCGTCCTTCCCAACGGGTTCGACGTCCGGTCTCTCATCCTCCGGTGCCACGAGTTCATCGAGGCCACGGGGAAGGCCGGCGATGTCTACCTGATACACCCGTTCATGCTGCACGCCACCGCTCAAAACGTGCTGCGGCGGCCCCGGGTGATCACGAACCCACCGGTCCTCCTGGCAGAGCCCATGCGTTTCGACCGCGACCGATGGGAAGACCATTCGCTGGTCGAGCAGGCCGTGCTCCGCCACCTCGGCGTCGAGCGCTGCCCCTTTACGCCGACGGCCCCACGAGAGCGCCTGGTGCCCGAGCGCGAGCGGCGACAGGCCATGTACGCGGCGGCGGAGGCGGCGGGCGCCGCCCACGACGCCCCCACTAGCACCTGAAGGTCACAACAAGCCCTTCATTGCCCTCGAATTGCCTAAAGCCGGTCCGGGGCCCGTCACCTCGTAATCGGCCCCGATGGTGGCTGACGAACTTTGTCACCTTCCCGTCGCGTGGGATCTGTCATCGTTAGCAACCGGCGGCCGAGGGGAGCGCCGACGCATTACAGCCTGTGGGAGCCATGATCGGGGCATGAGAGTGCTGGTAGCCGAAGACGACGAAGTGCTGGCCAAGGCAGTGGCCGTCGGGCTGCGCCGGGAGGGAATGGCGGTCGATATTGCCCTCGGCGGCGACGACGCCATCGCCCATCTGGCGGTCAACCGCTACGACGTCGTGGTCCTCGACCGTGACCTGCCCGGCACCCATGGAGACGACGTCTGCCGGGCCCTGGTGGCAGACAGGGCCACCCGCCGGGTGCTGATGCTCACCGCCGCCACTTCGGTCAAAGACCGGGTCGAAGGGCTCGGGCTCGGTGCCGACGACTACCTGCCCAAGCCCTTCGAGTTCAGCGAGCTGGCACTTCGTGGCCAACGCCTCGCACGAACTTCGAACCCCTATCACCAGAGAGCGGGCCCTGGTGCAGGTTGCCCTCGGCGACCCCTCCACATCGGAGGTGTGGAGGTCCACCGGCCACGTCGCTGCGGCTTGGGTAACATACGGCGGCGATGTCCGAGGCCGCTAACGAGTCGCAGCGTCAACACTGGAACGACGACGTCAGGTTGTCGGCCTGGAGTCACCGCGAGCCGATGACCGCCGCCGTCACAGCCACACTTTTGGAACGGGTGGCCCTCCGGGACGGGGAAAGAGTCCTGGATGTGGGCACCGGGGGTGGCCGGAGCGCGATCGCCGCCGCCCGCCGGGTAGGACCGGACGGCGCCGCGGTGGGGGCAGATATTTCCCTGCCCCTGGTGGCATTGGCCCGTCAGCGGGCCGCCGCCGGCGGCGTCACCAACGCCCGGTTCGTGGTGGCCGACGTGCAGACGGCGACCCTCGATGACGGCCCGTTCGACGCAGCCATCAGCCAGTTCGGGGTCATGTTCTTCGACGAGCCGGTGACCGCCTTCGCCAATATCCGAGCCCACGTGCGCCTGGGCGGCCGGCTGGTCTTCATCTGCTGGCAGGCCCTGGCGGACAACCCCTGGTTCGTCGGGGCGGCGCTCCAACCGTTCTGCCCGCCGGCGCCGAGCCCCGGCCCGGGCAAGAACGCCACCGGGCCGTTCGCGCTGGCGGATGCCGAGTACACCACCGCCATATTGGCCAACGCCGGCTGGTCCGCCATCGAGCGGACGCCGTACCGCCAGACCGTCACCGTTGATCCCGAGGTTCTCGTGGAGGACGATGCGTACTTGCGCTATCTCGGCGTGGCCGACGACCGCTTGGCCGAGGCCCGGGCGGCGCGTGACGACCACCTGGCTCCGTTGCAGCGCACCGACGGCAGGTACGACGCCCCGCTGGCGTTCCAGGTGTTCACGGCGCGCAATTGACCACCGCGGCCACGTGATAATTCGTGACCGGTCCCCGAGCGACAGCAATGCTCTCGAGGCCATAGCTCTCGAGACACACCGGTGCGACGGTTACCCGAAGTACCTCCCCCAGGACCTCGGGTCCTTCATAATCGTTGCCGGCGCTCTGGGGGCGTGGGTGGCCGTCAACGATGACGAGGTCGTCGGTCATGTCGCCCTTCACCGTCGTGGTTCCCCGCAGGTCGTCGACATGGCCGCATCGGCATCCGGGCTGGACGGGGACCGGATCGCGGTGGTCGCCCGCCTGTTCGTGGCGCCAACGGCCCGAGGGCAAGGTATCGGCCGAGCTCTGCTGGAGCGGGCCACCAACGAGGCTGAGCACCTCGGGCGGCGAGCCGTCCTCGACGTAGTGGAGGACCACGTCGCCGCCATTGCCCTCTACGAAGACTGCGGGTGGACGTTCCTCGGACGAGTCAATTGGTCGTTACCCGGCGGACTGCCGCTCCGGGAGCTGGTCTACCTCTCGCCAGGGCCGACGTCCTGAAGCAAGCCTCCAAACGCCGCCGGTGCAACCGCCTCCTCTGGTTTCCGTCCTGCAGTAGCACGCTGGCAGCGGCGTGGGCTTCAGGGGATCGATGGCCGGGGAAGGAGCCGACGGGCGGATAAAGGCTTCGAGCGGCGAACGTCGCGGGTGCCGTGGACGCAATATGACGGCCCCAAGCTGCTCTTTTCGGTGCAGCGAGCGCTTCTCGTCGCGCTTCAACGTAAAAATGCCCTCCAAAGCGCAACAAGATTGCTCTTCTGCACCGAGAACGAGCCTGCCGGCGGTCCGGCCGTCCGGCCGTCCGGCCGGCTGCTAACGCTAACCCGGCACGCTCCGGTGATGAGCGGCCGTCCGGCCGCTCATCGCCCTTCTCGTCCCCCAGCTGTGGGGGGTGTCAGGTCTCCAAGAGCTGGCGGACCGCCCGGACCACATGGCCGGCGGATATCCCTGCCGCGTCCATAAGCTCCTGGGCCGTCCCGGACCCGGGAATGTCGCGGACGGCCAGGTGGGCGATGTGGACCGGGTGCCGGGCGTCGTTGAAGGCGTCCAACACGGCGCTCCCGATACCCCCTTCGGGGTAGTGGTCCTCGACCACGACGAGCCGGTCCCCGGTGGCTTTGGCCGCGGCGAGAAGCCCGTCGGTATCTATCGGTTTCACTGAGTAAAGGTCCACAACACGCGATTGAATGCCGTCGCGCCCAAGCTGCTCGGCGGCGTCGAGGCAGTTGTGCAATGTAACACCGGCACCAATCAAGGTGACCTGGTCGTCCGGGTTGGACCGGACGACCTTCGATCCCCCGATGGGAAAGGCTTCCTCGGATGAGTAGAGGACGGGGTAGGCGCCTCGGGTAGTCCGCATATAAACGACGCCGGCACGATCGGCCATTTCCCTAACGAGGTATGCCGCACTGGTAGCGTCGCTCGGGTACAAAACGGTGGAACCGTGCACCGCCCTTATCATTGCGATGTCTTCCAGGCCCATTTGCGATGGGCCGTCGGCGCCGATCTCGCTCCCGACGTGCGATCCGCACAGACGGATGTTCGCCTGTGAGATGGCGGCCATCCGGATGAAGTCATAAGCACGCGAAAAGAAGGCGGCGAAAGTGGCGGCGAAGGGCACGTACTTCCGGACGGACATGCCAACTGCGGCCGCCACCATTTGCTGTTCGGCGATGTACATCTCGAAGTAGCGCTCGGGGTACACCTTGGCGAACTCCTCGGTGTGCGTGGAGTTGCCCACCTCGCCGTCAAGAACGACGACCTCGGAACGGGCTCCGACTGCGGCCAACGCCTGCCCGAAGGCCAGCCGCGTCGCTACCTTGGCACCCATCTGGTAACGGGGCAACTTCACTTCTCCGCTGGGACGTTCCCGTACGGCGCCGGACTTCGGTAACGGCCCGGCTACGGTGAGATGGCGCTCGCCGCCCAGCTCGACGATGGCCCTCTCGGCCATCTCTGCGGGCAAAGGAGTACCGTGCCAGCCCTCGCGGTCTTCGACCTCACTGAACCCCCGGCCTTTGCGGGTGCGAGCCAATATCACGGTGGGGCGCTCGGCTTCGGCCGCGTCCACGAAGGCCTTTTCGATTTCGCCGAGGTCATGGCCGTCGATTGGAATGGCCCGGCAGCCGAATCCCTCGACGCGCCGGGCGTACGAGTCGACGTCCCACCCCAGTTCGGTCGGCCCGCGCTGGCCGAGGCGGTTTATGTCGACAATTACCGTCAAGTTGCCCAGCCGGTAAAAGGCCGCCTTGTCGAACGCCTCCCATACCGACCCTTCAGCCAATTCGCTGTCTCCGCAAAGCACCCACACCCGGTACGGCAACTCGTCGAGGTAGCGGCCGGCCATGGCCACGCCCACGGCATCGGGAAGGCCCTGGCCAAGCGAGCCGGTGGCCACGTCGACCCACGGCAAGACCGGGGTCGGGTGGCCCTCCAGCCGTGAGCCGAACCGCCGGTACTGGTTCACCAGTTCGTCGTCCGTGACGACGCCCGCCGCCTTGTACATCGAGTAGAGCAAAGGCGAGGCGTGGCCCTTCGAGAATATGAGGTGGTCATTGGCCGGGTTGTCCGGGTTTTTCCAGTCATAGTGGAGGTGACGCGTCATCAGGACCGCCATCAAGTCGGCGGCCGACATGCTCGAGGTCGGATGGCCGGACCCGGCCGAGGTGCTGCAACGGATCGAGTCGACCCGTAGCTGCTGGGCAAGCTCGCGTACGTCGTCCAACGTCTTCAGTGCCACATGGCCTCCTTCATTGCGACGGTCTTTCCCGTAGTCTGCCCTGCCGATTAACTCCTTATTCCCACATCCCCGCTTCGGCCACGCCTCAGGTCGTAGTGGAAGACCGGGACGGTAGCTCATCAGGGAGCTGCCTCAAGATTACGACGATCAAACCGTACCCACTCTTTCAGCACGTCGAGTGCTTGCTCGAGAGCCGTTACGCACACGTCGGCGGCGGTCACCCGGGGTGGGCGCCGTTCGATCGAAACGAGTATGGCCCGCATGCCGAGCCCGACAGCCGGTGAGATGTCCGCGTCCTCGGAGTCCCCCACCATGACGCAGCGTCCCGGGCGGGAGCCGACCGCTTCGAGGGCCAATTCGAAGATGCGGTGGTCGGGCTTACGGCACCCGGCATCGACGCTTGTGACACAGCCATCTATGGACGCGGCCCAGCCGAGCGCTTCGAAGTCGCGCCCGTAAGTGGCTGCGTCCCGGAACGTGGTGTTGCTCACGATGACGCAACCCAGGCCGAGCTGCTTTATGCCGGCCAAGAGGTCTCCGGCGTCAGGAAAGGGCGAGAGGGCTCCCGCCAGCGGGACGGAGAGTGCCTGCCTAACGCGACGGACCGTGACTTCGTCCGGCCTGAAGCCATGGCGGACCAGCGTCTCGACGATGACCTCGTCCGGCCGGTCGACCGGAGCGGCAAGGGCCGCCGTTTCGATTGCCTCGATGACGGCGGCCGCCTTTGCCGGGTCGGGTCCAAGGACACCACTCAGGGACCGGGCCCGCCATTGCTCGAGCTCGGCCGTCATAGGCAGAGCGTTCGGCATAAGGGTGCCGCCGAAATCGACGAAAACGGCCTCTAAGACACGGCCGTCGCCCACCGGGGCACCTTACCCGCCGGAGGTCATCGATTGCCCGATCCCGGTGTTATCTCAGTGTAATTGGGCTTTTCGTACCGTCCTTGCATGAAACAACCACACGCCCTCCTCCAGCGGGGGCCAACCAGGCGACGTTGGCGCCTGGCCGCCGGGGCACTCGTCCTATGCACGCTGGGGATCGCAGCCTGCGGTTCGCGGGCAGCCTCACCTCCGGTCGCCCACTCGGCGGGGTCGCACACGACGACCTTGTCCCAGAGCCGCGCCCTGCTCCTGGCCGGGCGGTGCCTCCGCGAGCACGGAACCCCCGACCTGCCCGACCCCACCATCGCCACCTCGGGCCCGGCCCAGGGCCAGGTCGTCTTGGACAAACAGGACCTGGTCACGCTGCCCAGCTCAGTGCTCAACCAGGCCCGGCTCGCTTGCCGCGCACCCCTGGAACGGGCCGGGTTCCAGGGCGGCCCTGACGAGCCGGCCAGTCCCCAACAGGTCCGCGACCTGCTGGCCTTCGCTCGCTGTTTGCGCAGCCACGGCATCCCGAACTTCCCGGGCCCGAACGGCCAGGGCGGTTTCGACCTCGCCGGAACGGGGATCAACGGTCACCAGCTCACCCCGGCCCAGCCGTCCGCGGCCAGGCCTGTCTCCCGGCCGCGCATGGCTACGTCAACATTCCCACCCAGGGCACCGGTGCGTCCTAGGCGAACGCGGCGTCGGCGCCTCAGTGGCGCGTCTGGCCGGCTAATTCGGCGTCCTTGCGAACCAGACCGTTCCCTCTTCGGTGTGGTTGACCCACGGGAACGTGTTCTCAGCGTTACCGAAACATGTGCCATCGCCCTGGATGCCGGTGTACGCACCTGTGCCACCGGTGATAAGCCACGTGCAGTCGGGGCCGGTGGTCAGGGGCTGGACCTCGACGGTCGAGCCGGAAGGGAGCTTCACGGGTACCGGGTTGCCGGTCATGTTATACGTGCCGGCAAAAGTGATGTAGATGTCGCCTCGTTGGGCCACCAGCGTGTGGATGGCATAGAGAGTGCTGAGGCCCCCGGGCGAGCCGGGTGCCGCCGTATAAGTGGCGAACTGGTATTGCCCGGCTTCGGGGGGCGGCACCAATATGAAGCCGCCGGCGGGAGCTTTGTCAGCACATTCTTGACTAGCGGCGGTGGAGCCCCCGCTCGACATCGAGTTGGGCTCGTGGTAAGAAGTGTCGCTGGTCCAGGTGGGGCCACCCCCTCGATCATTGATTGCTCCCGTGATCTTGAAACAGTCCCACACCGTAGCCGACAGCACGTTCTCGCTCGGGACGGCGTACAGCCAGGACTGCACGGTAATAGCCCCGCTGGCCGCATCGTCGGCGCGGTGCGTCGTGGCCGCGCTGGCATCAGCCGCCTGGGCCAAGCTCAATAACGCCGTTGCCATAGCCAAAGCGGCGGCAGCCCCGGCACGTAGGGCACTTCTTTTCATGGACGCTCCTTTTTGACCAAGGACCGGCCTGGTTGCCGGCACCGGCAGGTTTAGCCGCGCCGTGTTACCGAAATGTTCCCGCGCCGCCCCGCCCGGCGCCTTCCTAGGGCCCGGGTTTACCAGCCTGGCCACCGTCCGGGAATGGTTTGCCGACCACCACAACGTTCCCACCGATGCCCACCGCGGTCCCGAACGCAGCGCCGGGCCGCAAGCCCTGCGGGCCCAGCGCCGCTAGAGGGGCCGCCGCGGCCCGAGGCACCGGGGCGGCCCCGGCGGGTACTGCAGGCGCAGCCACGGCGAGGACGGCCACGGCCAGGACGGCCACCGCTATCGCGGTCGACCACCTGTGCCGATGCTTTGAAAGGCGGCCCTGGACGATCTCTGCCGGCGTTCTCTCTGCCCGTTCAAGCAAAGCCCATTTCCCGGGCCAACTCGAGCGCGCTGGCGAGCGTCTCTCGGGCGCCCTCAGGATCGCCCCGCTCCCAACTCCTGATGCCTGCTTGCACCTCGGCCTCCAACTCGTCCGGGAAACGCTGCTGAGGGGCGGGCAAAAGCTGGGCGGCCGCTTCGACCGCGTCGGCCACCAGGCCGGCGGCCAGACGTACCGCGACGAGAGGCCAAAGGCACACCCAGTGGAACGGCTGCCAACTGCCGGGCGGCCACGAGCTGAGCGCGTCCTTGGCCAGCGCCTCTACCTCCTCGAC
>DATJUH010000094.1:0-36578 GCA_035502515.1 Acidimicrobiales bacterium | reverse complement strand
ACGATTAGGGCGCCACGATTAGGGCGCGACGACTGAGACGGCCCGCTCCAGCGGGGCCCGCCCTCTACCGCCAGGTCCGGCCCCGGCAGGTCCGGCCCCGCTGGGCCCGGCCCCGCCCGGTCGTCCTAACCGATCTCGGCTCCCGTCGTCTCCAGGGTTAGCAGGATCGCCTCGGCCAGAGAACGAGCCGACTCGGGGTCGAGCTCGACGGCGACCCGGGCCGATGGCCCTCGCTCAGGGTTGATGAAATCGACGTTGAGGGTATGGCTGGCGGGGGCGTCGACGGGGTGGTCGAGGTAGATGGTGGCCGTCGTTAGGGGGAACCACCCCGATGCCCCCTTCCCGCTGCCCGATACGGCCACGCGTTCGGTCTGGTACGTGCACATGGTGGCTGGCCCGGCTCAGGAGGCCAGGTAGCGGCCGAAGAAATCGTGGATCTTCTGCCACCCGTCCTTGGCCGCCTCGGGTCGGTAGGCCGGACGGTCGACGTCGAAGAAGGCGTGGCCGGCGCCCTCGTAGGAATGGAACTCGTACGTTTTCCCGTGCTCCACAAGTGCCTTTTCCAGCTCGGCCACCTGCTCGGGCGAGGGGTGCTGGTCGTCGGCGCCGAACAGGCCTAGCAGCGGGCAGGACAGGTCCTTGGTCCGGTCGACAAGGGCGGTCATTTTCATACCCATGCCCTCGGGCGGGGTCCCGACCACGAACGCCCCGTAGCAGTCGACGGCGGCATCGAGCTTGAGCGATACGGCGGCCAGGAAGGACTGCCGGCCCCCGGAGCAGTAACCGATGGTGGCCACCTTGCCGTTGGAAGAGGGCAGTGACTTGATCTTGTTCATGGCCGCCTCGACGTCGCCCACGAGGCGAGCGTCCGGGACGCCACCGGCGGCCCGGGCCGCCGCCGCGGCATCATCCGCACTGGCCCCCTTGCCCTCCCGGTAGTGCAGGTTAGGCATGACGGCGATGTAACCCTCGTCGGCCGCGAACCGGCGGGCGATCTCCTTGGAGCTCCGGTCGAAACCAGGCATGTGGTGGATGACCACCACCCCGCCGAACGGGCCATCCCCGATGGGCTGGGCCGAGTAGGCCTCGATCTCGTCGCCGCCGTGGCCGGTCAACATGATCGTCTCAGTTTTGATGTCGAAGGTCATGGGGGTGAGGCTATCGCCCCTTCGACAAGGTCGTGCGGTGCCGCCACCGAGCCGTGGCCCGGCCCGAGCGCCCTGGGCGGCCCGGCAGGGACCTGGTCAGGCCGCCGTGCCTCCGGTCCCTCCCGAGCCGCCCGAACCTCCCGGCCCGCCCGGTCGGGGCGGATGGTCAGGCCCCCACGACGGGTGGGTGGCCTTGACCCGGGTTACATCGAGAACGTGTTCGGCGTTAATAGTCGAGCCGCTGACGAGCGCCTGGATACTTACGGTGTCGCCCACTTTCACCGAGAGGATGCCGTTGCTGCCCGCATCTACCACCGTCGACGAGCTGACGGTGTAGGTCTGGCTGAAACCGTCGGCGCTTTTCACCGTTATTGAGCTGGAACTGACCGCCTCGGCCGTGCCGTACTGGGTGTCGACCGTCTCGTAGCTGCCGTTGGGGCCCTTGACGGTAAAAGTGCCATGGATGGGCCCGTCCGGGCCGCCGATCCCGAAGAGGCCGAAGGCCATGGGGCCGCCGGGACCGCCCGGGAGGAACGAACCCCGCCGTACCGGGCCGTTAGGGCGGGGGGCGGGGAGGGCCGGCGCACTGGCTGCAGGCGTGTTGGAGGCTGGGCCAGAGGTGGCGGCCGAAGCTACCGCGGCCCCGCCGGCGCCAGCTCCGAGGATCACTGCCAGCCCGGCCGCCGTCTTGGTCAGCCGCGAACTCCGGCGCCGGCGGCGGGGAGCCGCTCCGGGCCGGGGCGGAGGCGGGGTGAAGGGGAAGAGCTCTGCGTCCTTGTCGTCGGTGGTCATGGTGGGCGTTCCTCCTTGCTGCCGAAGTGCTTCGGCGGTGGGCGCCTTCGCCTCAAGTATCAGGCTTCCAGATGAAGGGAAGATAAAGGCAGCCTGAGCATCACCTGGCGGAGCAACTCTGCCCCGACCGGCTGAGCCCGGCCGAGCCGCGGTTCAGGCCCGTCCCGGGCCGGTGGCGAAGTCCCGGAAGACCATGCCCGTACGGGGCTTGGGCCAGAAGAACGTCGTCTTGGGAGGCATTCGTTCGCCCCCCTCCGCCGTCCGGGCGATCTGGCTGACGGTGGCCGGGCGGCACAGGACGGCGGCGTTGGCCGCTCCGGCCCGGACCTCGGCCACCGCCCGGACCGGGTCGTGCTCGTAGACCAGGGAGTGGGGCGGGAGCCGGCGCAGGGCGGCGTCGATGCGGCTCGAGTCGAGGTCATAGCGGGCGTCGGCGCCACCGGGACGGGGCCGGGCCAGCCAGCTGCCGCTGGGGACGACCACGCCCAGCGCCCCCTTGGCCGCCATTTCGGCCAGCAGCGCTTCGCCTTCGGCCGTGGCCGGTTCGAGGTCGAACTCGTCGGCCAGAAGCCCGAGGAAGTCGAACCCCGCCGGCATGCCGGACACCAGACGATGGATGGCCAGCACCTGGAGATGGGCCTCGGACAGTTCGACTACCAGGGTAAGGACAGCGTCGTAGCCAACCGTACTTTCCGGGGTGGCCGCCCCCGAGCTGAGCAGTTCCGCCCGCTGCTCGGCCTGATAGGCCAGCGCCGTCTCGTAGCGATGGTGCCCGTCTGCCACCAGCAACGGCTTCGCCCCGACAATGCTGGCCACCTCGGCCAGGACCTGCTGGTCGTAGATGGGCCAAAGCTCATGGAGCGTCCCCTCGTCGTCCTGGGCCACGGCCACCAGGTTTTCTCCTTCCGGGCCGCCGGGTGGAGGGGCTCCCAAAGCCGCGGCCAGGCCCGGTTCGCCGCACAGGCACCAGATGGGCGACGTGTTGGCGTGCACGGCCCGGATGAGCTCGAGGCGGTCGCCTTTGGCTTTGGGCGTCGTCTGTTCGTGCGGGAGGATGCCGTGGCCGGGCGGTTCCAGTACCAGAGCACCCATGACGCCGAACGTATGGCGCACCTCGCCCCCCACCCCTATGTAGCTCATCCGGTAGCCGTAAAGGGCGGGAGCCGGCTCGCGGGCCAGAGCGCCGCTCTGCTTCCACTCTTCGAACCGCGTGGCCGCCTCCCGGTACCGGCCGACGGGCAGTTCCACCCGCACGACGTTGAAAGGGCTCCGGCCCAACAGCTCGACCCGCTGTTCTTCGGTGATGATGTCGTAAGGGGGACAGACCACCTCGTCGAGGGGCCCGGTGACGGCCGTATCGGGGCGCAGGCCGGCGAAGGCCAGGAGCTGAGGCATGTTGACCTGGCTAGCAGCAGGCGGTGGCGGAGGCAACTTCTCTTGCGGCGATGGTGGCCTGGCCCGCTCCGGCACTGCGGCCGCCCCGAAGGCAGAACGGCACCAGGACGGGACGCATCTATCAGGTCCTATGCGGCCGGTATCTTGGGGACATGAACGCGGTAGCCGCGGCCGGCTCGCAAGCGGTGCGCCAGTGGAACTGAGGATCCCGAAGTGGGGGGCCCAGCCGCAGGACGACAAGCCGGCCTGGCCGGCTGGCACCGACACGCCCGAAAGCGGGACGGACACGCCTGAAAGCGGGAGGGCGCCGGCGAGCGGGCAAGCGTCGCAGTGGTGGCCGGAGCCCGTTAGCGGCAATGGCAACGGGACCGGCGCCGGCGCAAACCGTGGCGCCACTACAGGCGCCCGGTGGGGTGTCGGCCCGGCCGACAACGCCGCGGGGCAGGCGGGAGCCCTGGGGCCGGCCGCCGGCCCGGTGGGCGGGCAAACGCCGCCGGGCCCGTACGGGCCACTGGCGCGCTCGGGCTACAGGCCGGGCCCGCAGGACGGTCAGGGCCAGTTCGGCTCGGGGAAGCCGTCGTGGACGGTGGGTAGCCGCCCGCCGGCGACCAACGGGAGGTACCAACCCGGCCGGCCCGGCCCGGGGCCAACCAAGCCGCAGAGCGCGCTGCGCCGGGCGTGGCAGCGCTTCATCACCGCCCTGGCCGCAGTGGGCGCTTTTTTGGCCAAGTTCGGGGCCATTCTCATCAAGCTCAAGTACATCGGCCTGGTCCTGTCGATGTTGGTCTCCATCGCTGCCTATTCGCTTTTCTTCGGTTGGTCCTTCGCCGTAGGCATCGTCTTGTTGATCCTCGTGCACGAAATGGGCCACGTTATCGAGCTTCGCCGGCAGGGCGTGCCGGCGTCGGCACCGCTGTTCATCCCGTTCCTCGGTGCATTTGTCAACATGCGGGGGACCCCCAGAAGCGCGTACCAGGAAGCTCTCTCCGGGTTGGCCGGCCCGCTCATCGGTACGGCGGCTTCGGTGGTGGTGGCATTTTGGGCCAACGCCATAGGTTCGAACTTCTTGATGGCGCTGGCGTTCTTTGGCTTTTTCGTGAACCTTTTCAACCTGCTGCCCGTCCTGCCGCTGGACGGCGGCCGGGCCGCCGCCGCCCTCCATCCCGCCCTGTGGCTGCTGGGCCTGGTGGCGCTGCTGGCGTTCGAGTTCCTGTACCCGAGCCCGGTTATCCCCATTGTGCTGATCCTCGGAGGGATCGAACTCTGGCGGCGGTGGCGGTACCGCAACAGCCCGGCGTCGCGGGCCTATAACGCTTTGCGCCCCCAACAGCGCCTGGCTATCGGCGCCTTCTACCTGGTGCTGGTGGCCATCACCATCTTCGGCGCCCACGCCACCTACATCGCCCGCAGCCTCTGACGTACGCCGGCCCCGCTCTCCACGACAGCAGGTTGACGCCATCTGGCCGTCAAAACGTGGCCGGGACAAGAGGGTTCGCCCCCGGGCGGGTGGCGGGGGCCTGACGTTGCCGGGCCATCAGGCCGGGGGCGGGCCGGTGCCGTGACCTGGGCGCTCGACCTCGACGGTGTCGTCTGGCTGGCCCGCCGGCCCATCCCCGGCTCCGCCGGGGCCGTCGAAGAACTGCGGTCGGCGGGGGAGCGAGTGGTGTTCCTCACCAACAACTCCGGCCCCACCGTCGCTGCGCACGTGGAGGCTTTGGCACGGGCCGGCATCGAGTGCCAACCAGCCGACCTGACCACCTCGGCTCAGGCGGCGGCGTCGCTCCTGTCGCCTGGCCACCGGGCCGCCGTCATCGGCGACGAGGGGATCCGTGAAGCCCTGGCGGCGCGGGACGTCAAGGAAGTCGGGCCGGCCGATAGCCCCGATGCCGTAGTGGTCGGGCGCACGGAAGAACTGGACTACTGGGCCCTGAGCGCGGCTGCCGGCGCCGTCCGCGACGGGGCGCGGTTCGTGGCCACTAATACGGACGCCACTTTCCCGGTAGGCGGTGCAGACGCCGAAACGGGCGCGGGGCCGGCCGGCGCCGGGCCGGACGATGCCCACAGGGCTACCGGCCGGTCCGAGGCGGGTCAAGGGCTCCTCCCGGGCGCCGGCGCCATCGTGGCCTTCATCGCCACCGCTTCGGGGCGCCAGGCGGAAGTGGCGGGCAAGCCCGGGGGACCCATGGCCACCCTCGTCTCGGCCCGCTACGGGACGCCGACAATGGTCGTGGGCGACCGGCCGGACACGGACGGCCTTTTTGCCGTCCGGCTGGGGACCCGGTTCGGGTTGGTCCTGTCCGGCGTGACTCGGCCGTCGGACCTCCCCGTCAAGCCGGCCGCCGACGTCGTGGGCTCGGACCTGGCCGACCTGGTCAGGCAGGCCTTGCGCCGGTCACCTGGCTGAAGCCCGGCCCAATTCCTCGTCCCTCCCCAGGGGACCACCACCACCCGGGCCTCGGCCAAGTAGCAACGCCGGCAGCTCGGCCATGTCCTTGAACACGTAGTCCGCGCCGGCCAACTTCTCCGCCGGGGTGCGGGCGGCAAAGCCGAACACGGCCATGCCCGCCGCGTGCGCCGCCTGCACACCGAACTCGGCGTCCTCGATGACGACTGAGTGGCCCGGCGCCGTGCCCATCTTCTCCGCCGCCAGCAGGAAAAGGTCGGGCGCGGGCTTGCCGTGGACCACATCCTCCGCCCCCCACCAGTGCCCGTTGAAGCGGCTCAACAGACCTACTTTTTCCAGGGCGAACCGGACCCGTTCCCGCCGGCCTGACGACGCCACGCAATAGGTGACGGCGGCCGCGTCCAGGTCGTCGAGCACCGTCTCCACCCCGGGGACGGGGCGCAACTGAGTGTGCATCAGCTCGAACAGAGCCGTCGAGTACCGGTCCTCGAAATCGGGCGGTAGAGGCCGGCCGCTTCGCTCCTCGATGATGCGGCGGGTGGCCACCAGGGTCGTGCCCCGGAGCGCGTCGCCGCACTCTTCAGGCGTCATCGGGTAGCCTGCCGCGCTGAGGGCACCCGACATGGCAATTTCTGCTAACGGTTCACTGTCGACAATCACGCCGTCGTTGTCGAATATGACCAATTTCCAAGGCGAACCGCTCACCCACCCGACGCTACCAGGCAGGGCTTGTTCCGCTTCTGCACGCAACGGAGAGGGAGCCGTACACTTTCGATATGAGCACTGAAGACGACTTGAGGCGCCTGGGCCAGGCGGCCGCAGCTCTGGCGGGCGTGGCTGCTGGGCGCGCCAAACAGGTCGCCGAGCAGCTATTGGGCCCCGGCGACAGAGTACGGGAGGACGCCAAGCGCCGTGGTTCCAGCTTCGTGGAAGAGGGGAAGCACGCCGCCGCCGATGTGGTCAGCGCCTTGCGGCGGGAAGCTTCGGTCATCCTCCACGACCTGGAGCACCTCGAACAGACGCTCCGCGCCCGGGAGGGTGGGGAGCCCAGCCGCACCACGACGGCCGAGACCGCCCTCGAACCGGCCCAGCCGGCCCCGGCCAAACGGAGCGGGCCCGGTGCGGGCGCGGCTACCGGCACGACGAAGGCCACGAAGACCACCTCCGCCCGGAAGCCGGCGGCGGCCGGGACAGCCAAACAGGCCGCGGCAAAACCGAGTGCCACCGGGACCAAAGCGACGGGGACGCGTAAGGCCGCCGGCCCCCGTAAGGCGACCGGCGGTCCGGCCCGCCCTTCGAGCGAGGGGCAGAGCTGAACTGGGCGCCAGGAGGAGGCTCGATGTCGAGCTCGTCCACCGGGGCCTGGCCGCCGACCGGGCCCAGGCGAGCTCGCTGGTGTCGGCCGGGCGCGTCCTGGTGGGAGGGGCCGTCGCCGCCAAGCCGTCACGACAGGTAAGCCCGTCGGAGCCGGTCATCGTCCTGGGGCCTCCGCCTCGCTTCGCCAGCCGCGGCGGGGAAAAACTCGACGCTGCTCTCGAGCACTTCGGCCTGTGCTTGACCGGGAAACTGGCCCTCGACGCCGGCGCCTCCACTGGAGGCTTCACCGACTGCCTCCTCCAGAGGGGGGCGGCGCAGGTGGTCTCTGTCGATGTAGGCCACGGGCAAATGCTGTCGCGCCTGCGGGACGATCCGCGGGTCGAGGTCATGGAGAACGCCAATGTGCGCTACATGCGGCCCGAAGACGTAGGCGGCCGCCAGTTCGACGTTGTCGTCGCCGATTTATCTTTTATTTCCTTGATGATGGTGGCTCAATCGCTCCTCAACCTGGCCAAGCCTGGTGCCGATCTCGTCGTCCTGGTCAAGCCTCAGTTCGAGGCGGGCAAGGTTGTCGTCTCGAAAGGCAAGGGCGTCGTCCGCGACCCCAAGGTGTGGGCCAGCGTTTTGTGCGACGTGGCCGGGGCGTTCGAGGCCGGCGGCGCCACCGTTTTGGGCGGCATGGCATCGCCGCTGCTCGGGGCGGCCGGTAACGTCGAGTTCTTCTTGCACATGCGCACCGGAAAAAAGCCCGGGGTCTCATTGATGACCAGCTCGCTGAGCGAGATCGCTTTTGCCGCCGGGTCGACGAATTCCGGTCACGGCAAAGATAAAGCGGGTGTTCAGGCCCCGCCTGAGGAAAACTCGCGCTCTCGAAAACCGAAACACCATGAGGCCCGAAGCGAAGACGGCGTCGAGCACGCAGGTAGCCCTTCGGCCGGGCCAGACGGGCCCGCTTGACCATGGCGGCCATAGGTTTCCTGCCCCATTCGGAGCGGCCGGCGGCCATCGAGCTGGCCAAAGAGACGGCGGCCTGGCTCGACGACATGGGCCACGAGACCGCTCTGGTCGCCGACCAGACACCACTCCGGATGGGGGGCGGCACCGTCTCCGTCCCCGGGGTGGACGGCCTCGACCTGCTCGTCAGCCTCGGCGGTGACGGGACGATGCTGCGGGCGGTCGGGATGGTCCTGCCTGCCGGGGTCCCCGTCATGGGAGTCAACTTCGGCCGCTTCGGCTATTTGACCTCCGTCGAGCCGGAGGGGTTGCGCCGCGCCATCGAACGTTTTCTGGCCGGGGATTACGAGCTCGACCGGCGGATGACCGTTGACGCCAGCGTGGTGGCCAAAGGAGCAAAAACGCCGCGCTTTTCGGCCACTGCCCTCAACGACATTACGATGGCCCGGCCCACGGGCATGCACACGATCAATGCCAACGTCGGCATCAGGGGCCAACGGTTCCTTAGCTATGCCGCCGATGCCATGATCGTTTCCACGGCGACGGGGTCGACTGGCTACAACCTTTCGGCCAGGGGGCCGATTATTTCGCCCCGGCTGCGCTGCCTGGTGCTCACTCCGGTGGCGGCCCACATGCTGTTCGACCGGAGCCTGGTGCTCGACAGCATGGACGACGTGTCTTTCGAGCTGCAGGGCCGCTGCGGGGCCGACCTGATCGTTGACGGCCTTCCATGCGGGGAAATCGCCCTCGGCGAGCATTTGTTATGCCGCGCCGGGACCCATGACGCCATGCTTGTCAGCTTCGGGGCCAAGTCGTTCGAGAACGTCCTCAAAAACAAGTTCCACCTGACCGACCGTTAATTGCTAATTAGCTATTAACGAAGTTTCCAGTGGCGGTGACCGGCCGGCCGGCGGGGTCCCCCGGGGACGTCCTGCCTCCGAGGTATGGTCAGGCCATGCTGTGCGAGCTGAGAGTGAGCCAGCTGGGGGTGATCGAGGACCTCACCCTCGTGTTCGGGCCCGGCCTGACTGCGCTCACGGGAGAGACCGGGGCGGGCAAGACGCTCGTCGTAGAAGCCATCGAGCTACTCCTCGGCGGGAGGGCCGAGGGTATACGGGTCAGGCCGGGGGCGGCGGAGGCAGTGGTTGAAGGACGCTTCGTGCTGCCCTGGGGCCTCGAGCTGGCTAGCGGAGAGGGCGACGAGAGCCCTGGCCGCCGGCACGCGGACGAGGGCGCAGTAGAGGCCGAAGCCGGGGGGCCCGTCCGAGCCGAGGGGACCAGCGACGAGACCGAGGTCGTCCTCGGCCGGGTGGTGCCGGCAGAGGGGCGCTCGAGAGGCTATGTAGACGGCCGGATGGCTACTCTCACGGCCCTGGCGCAACTGGGCCAACGGCTCGTCGACCTGCACGGCCAGCACGAGCACCAGTCGCTTTTCTCGGCCGCGGCCCAGCGCGACGCCCTCGATGCGTACGCCGGCGCAGACAGACGCCCGCGCGACGCCGCCCGCCGCCGCCTTCGTCAGCTCGACGAGGCCATGGCGGGCGGGGGTGGCGACGCCGCCAGCCGGGGCCGTGAGGTGGAGCGGCTGCGTTACCAGCTGTCCGAGGTCGACGCCGCCGGCCTCGTCTCTGCCGGTGAGGACGACGCCCTGGCCACCGAGGAAGAACGGTTGAGCCGGGCGGCCTCCCACCGCGCCGCCGCCCTGCACACGTACGAGGACCTGTCCGGTGACGAACAGGTCCGGGACCGGCTGGGCGAGATAGTGGCCAGGCTGGCCGGGCACCCGCCGTTGGCCGAGCTGCACCAGCGCCTGCAGGCCGTGAGCGCGGAGCTGGCCGACATCGCCAGTGAGGCCCACTATGCCGCCGAACAGCTGGAAGAGGACCCCGAGCGTTTGGCCGAGGTAGTGGCCCGCCGGGCCCTGCTGCACGAGCTGCGCCGGAAGTACGCCGGACCGGGTGGGGGCGTGGACGACGTGATGGTTTTCCAGCGGCAGGCCAGGAAACGCCTGGAGGAACTGGAGAACCTGGACCTGCTGGCGTCCCGCCTGGATGACGAGCGGGCCGAGAGCCTGGCTGAACTGCGCCGGGCGGCGAAAACATTGGGCCGGGCGCGGCGAGCGACGGCCAATTCGTTTGGAGAGGCAGTCGAGGCCCAGTTGCGGCTCTTGGCCATGCCCAGGGCCCGCTTCGTCGTGGACGTGAGCGGCGACGAGCGTTCGGGCGATGCCCGGGAACTGGCCGGCGAGGATGTGACGTTCCTGCTGGCGGCCAACCCGGGCGAGCCGCTCCTACCTCTGTCGAAGGTGGCCTCGGGTGGCGAACTGGCCCGGGCCATGCTGGCGCTCCGGCTTGTCATGCTGGGGGTCGACGCCGGCGAGGACGAAGTCGACGGGACGGCCGGTAAGGCCGGTCAGAAAAGCGGGACCAGCGAACGCCGTCGGGCCAAGCCCGCCCCGGGGAACTCAGAGCGGGGGAGCGGGCCGGCGACACTGGTCTTCGACGAAGTCGACGCCGGCATCGGCGGGGAGGCATCTCTCGCCGTGGGGCGGGCGCTGGCCAACCTGGGCCGGAGGTACCAGGTACTGGTCGTCACCCACCTGGCCCAGGTGGCCGCCTTCGCCGACGCCCAGGTGGCGGTCAGCAAGGCCGGCCGCGACGGCCGCAGCGTGACGATGGCCCAGCCCGTAGCCGGCCAGGACCGGGTGGTGGAACTGTCGCGCATGCTCTCCGGCCAACCCGACAGCCGCACAGCGAGGCTCCACGCCGCCGAGCTGCTCGAGGCGGCCCGGGCCCACGACTGAAAACCAAAGAGTTCTAGGTAAGGGGCGGCACGGCAATGGGCCACCTCCGGTCCACCAAGTTGGGGTTCCCGGCGGGGTACGATGGTGTGGCCACCAGGGACGGTCTTCCTGTGAGTGCGCGGGCTTTTTGCCGAAGGGCTTGGGCCTGCCGGGTTGAGCTCACGAGAAGGTACGCCTCCACCGGCCGAACCTATAAGCCGAGCGTGGAGGAAAACTTGGCGAAGCACATCTTCGTGACCGGAGGAGTGGCGAGCTCATTGGGCAAGGGCCTGACGGCGGCCTCGCTGGGCCGGCTCCTTAAGAGCAGGGGCATCCGGGTGACGATGCAAAAGCTTGACCCGTACATCAATGTTGACCCCGGGACCATGAACCCGTACGAGCACGGCGAGGTCTTCGTCACTGAAGACGGGGGGGAAAGCGACCTCGACCTAGGCCATTACGAACGCTTCATCGACGAAGCCCTGACGCGGGACTCCAACGCCACGACGGGGTCCATCTACCAGGCAGTGATCGCCAAAGAACGCCGCGGCGAGTACCTCGGCAAGACCGTCCAGGTAATCCCGCACATCACCAACGAAATAAAGCTGCGCATCCGCAAGCTGGCCACGGACGACGTGGACGTCGTGATCACCGAGATCGGGGGGACCGTCGGTGACATCGAGATACTCCCGTTCCTGGAGGCGGTACGCCAGATAAGGAACGAAATAGGGCGCGACAACGTCTGCTACGTGCACGTGACACTGGTGCCCTACCTGGGCCCTTCGGGCGAACAAAAGACCAAGCCCACTCAGCACTCGGTGACCGAGCTGCGCTCCCGGGGCGTGCAACCCGACGCCATAATCCTGCGCAGCGACCGGCCCATTCCCGAGAGCCTGAAGACAAAGATCTCGCTCCAGTGCGACGTCCCCGAAAGGGGCGTCATCTCCAACGTCGACGCCCCCAACCTTTATGAGATCCCGCTGGCGCTCCATGAGGAAGGCCTCGACGACTACGTCTGCGAGCTGCTCCGCCTGGCGCCCCTCCCCGATGAGGACGGTCACGACCATGCCGGCCACGACCGTGCCGGCCACGACCGTGCCGGCCACGACCGTGCCGGCCACGACCGGGCTGGCCACGACGGTACTGGTCACGACCGTGCTGGCCACGACGGTACTGGCCACTACGGCAGCGAGCCCGCGGCCGGCAACCGCAGGACGGTGGACCTTACGCACTGGTACGAACTGATGCGCCGGGTCGAGTCCGCCTCCAAGCCGGTGCGGATCGGCCTCATCGGCAAGTACGTGAACCTGCCCGACGCCTACCTTTCCGTCGTCGAAGCATTGCGCCATGGTGGCTATAACCAAGGGGCACGGCTGCAGCTCGACTGGGTCCAGGCCGAGG
Organism: Acidimicrobiales bacterium; assembly: GCA_035502515.1. Taxonomy (GTDB): domain Bacteria; phylum Actinomycetota; class Acidimicrobiia; order Acidimicrobiales; family Palsa-688; genus Fen-671. The sequence continues at coordinate 24,385 of DATJUH010000094.1, read as the reverse complement.
AGGTGGAAGGCCTGATGGCCGAAGGCCGCCTGCGGGACCTGGACGGGATGATCGTGCCGGGCGGGTTCGGCCCTCGCGGCATCGAGGGGATGATCGCCGCGGTGGGTTACGCCCGGGAGCACCAGATACCATGCCTCGGCTTGTGCCTGGGATTGCAGGTGATGGTCATCGAGTTCGCCCGCAACACGGCCGGCCTCGAGCGGGCCAATTCTCTGGAGTTCCAACCCAGTTCGCCCTACCTGGTCATCGATTTGATGGACGACCAGCGCGAGGTCATGAGCCAGTCCAACTTCGGCGGGACGATGCGGCTAGGCACTTACCCGGCCAAGCTGCGCCCGGGCAGCCAGATGGCCTCCATTTACGGTGGCGAACTGGTCTTCGAACGTCACCGCCACCGCTATGAGGTCAATAACCGCTACCGCAGCCGGCTGGAGCAAGCGGGCCTCGTCTGCTCGGGAGAGTCTCCGGACGGCCGGCTGGTCGAAATGATCGAGCTGCCGGGCCACCCGCTCTGGATTGGCACCCAGGCCCACCCCGAGTTCAAGAGCCGTCCCGACCGTGCCCACCCGTTGTTCATCGCATTGGTAGGGGCGGCCCTGGCCAGGGCCGAAGGGCGGCTGCCCCACCTGATAGACCCGGACGCACTGGGCACTGACCCTTTCGGCACCGGGCTGTTCGAGCGCACCGGCGGGGGTAGCGAGGAGGCCGGCCTTGCCCTCCGGTAGCTTCAGGAAAGTCGGCGAACGCCCCGTTTTCGACAGCGGGTTCCTGCATGTGGCGCTCGGGACGTTCGAAGCTCCGGGCGGGGAAAGGTTCGAAAGAGACTTCGTCCACCACCCCGGTGCCGTCGTGATGGTCCCCGTCGACCAGCGGACGAACGAGGTAATTTTCGTCCGCCAGTACAGGGCGCCGCTGGGTATGGCACTGCTCGAGGCGCCGGCGGGCAAGCGGGACGTCGAAGGGGAGCCGCCCGAAGTCACCGCCGCCCGCGAGCTGATCGAGGAGACCGGCATGGAGGCCGGCCGCCTGGAATTGATGGGGCGGTTCTTCAACTCGCCCGGGTTCTCCGACGAACAGTCGTGGTGCTTCCTGGCCACCGACCTGAAAGAAGTGCCGGACTCCCGCCACGGGATCGAAGAGGAGTACATGACGGTCGAGCGTTACCCGCTGCCGACGGCCCTCGAGCTCGTACGCTCGGGCGAGATCACCGACGCCAAGACCATTGTGGGGCTTTACTGGGCTAAAAGCTTCCTCTCCTGAGCGAAGTGGCTCCCGCGGCGGGAAATCGACTCAGAGAAGTGGCGGGCCCCGGCGCCCGGCCGGGCACCGGTGCCGCCCGGCGTAGCCATGCTCCACTCAGCCTTCCATCGGAGGAGCTGCTCAGCTGGCTGGCGGTCGAGAAAGGCCGCAGCCACAACACTCTGGCCGCCTACCGGCGCGACCTGTTGGCCTACGAATCGTGGTTGCGCAGCCAGGGGCTGGACCTGGCCGCCATGGCCGACGGATCTGCGGACGAAGGGCCCGTGGATGAAGAACCCGTGGATGAAGGAACGGTGGCCCGCTACGTCGCCCACCTTCGCGCCGCCGGGTTGGCCCCGGCTTCCGTGGCCCGGGCGTTGGTGGCCGTACGGTCGGTGCACAGGTTCCTCCTGGTCGAGGGGCCGGCGCGGTCGGACCCGGCCCGCGCCCTGCGGCCGCCGCCCGTCCCGCAGGGGTTGCCCAAGGCACTCAGCGAAGAGGAGGTGGGCTCGCTCCTGGCCGCCATCACCGGTGATGGCCCCGCCCAGCGGCGGGACCGGGCTGTCCTGGAGGTCCTGTACGGCACGGGCATGCGGATATCGGAGCTGACGGGGCTCTCGGTGGCCGACGTTACGACGGACGAACAGCTCGTCCGGGTCCTCGGCAAGGGCAACAAGGAACGGCTGGTGCCGCTGGGGCGCTACGCCCGCCAAGCGCTGGACGCCTGGTTGAGCCCGGGTGGCCGGCCCGCCCTCGTAAACCGCAGAGGGGTCAGGAGAGCCGACGCGGCCGCCCTTTTTCTCAACCTGAGGGGCGGGCGCCTCACCCGTCAGGGCGCGTGGGGGATCGTCCGCCACTACGGGCGGCGAACCGGATTGGACGGCAAGCTGACGCCCCACGTGCTCCGTCACAGCTGCGCTACGCACATGCTCGACCACGGTGCGGACATAAGGGTGGTCCAGGAACTCCTTGGCCACGCCTCGATCGCGACGACCCAGATCTACACCAAGGTGTCCTCGGAGCGGCTACGGGCGGTGTACGACTCCGCCCACCCCCGGGCTATGGGGTCGGCACGATCCCGACGAAGCACTCGGCCCGAGGGGCTGAACATAAGTTGACTTTGTCCCGTCGCGGACGTCTCGCCAAGGACTACACTGCCCACGATGGAGGCAGGCACGAAGAGCGCGTTGAGGGAAGAACTCGAGGCGCAGCGCTCCTCGCTCCGACGTGAGCTGCAAGAGCTAGGTTATGGCAGCGAGGGCCTGGCGTACGACCCGAATTTCGCTGATTCGAGCCAGGTGACCGCCGAACGTGGAGAGACGGAGGCGTTGGCGACGACGCTGACGACCAACCTGATCGACGTCGAGCACGCCCTGGAGAAGATCGACGCGGGCACGTACGGCGACTGCGAGGGTTGCCACGGCGAGATCGCTCCGGCCCGGATCGAGGCCATGCCGGCCGCCCGCTTCTGCATCGAATGCGCGGCCAAGCGGCGCTAAGCACCAATTCTTTCTTCCGGCTCTTCTCGTTCGTCTCTTTAGGTGCGCCACCTCACGTTTGACGACCGCGCACGTAGGTAACAGTTTTTTCGCATCGATGAAAAGCATGCGCTATTACTGGTGTTTGACGCGGAAAGCGGTCAGCCGATTTCAGTTTGAAGGAGGCGTAAGCGATGGACCGTTTGCGGCTCAAGGAGTGCCTCGAGGCGGCTGGCGTACCCGAGGACAGGTACTTGCTGGTGGGCCTCGACCCACCCCGGGCCTTGCGTGAGGGTGCGTGCGTTGTCCGGCCCAATCAACGCGCCTGGGAGGTGCTGATCTGGGAGCCGGCCCGGTTGGCGGCATTGCTCACCTTCCTCAACGAGGACCAGGCTTGCGACTACGCCCTCGATGTCTTGACGACGGCGGCCAAACCGCCCGTTGGGGCCGTGGACCTGACCGCCGACGCCGGCCCGGGTATCGAGCCGGCGCCGGCCGCCGTCGAAACCGTGGCCCGGCTAACCCCCTTGCCCAGCAGCGGGAAGACGCCTCTTACGCTCTGACGGTCGGCCAGTCATGCTTCACGGCGGCGTGGACAAAGCCTTCCTGATCTCGGCCACCACTCGGCGCGGGTGGTGAGCGATGTCCTGCCAGCCGTAGACGAGGATTTTGAGACCGAGTAACCGCAAATAGTTGTGGCGAGCGTCGTCCCGCCGTTTTTGCTCCGGGCTCCAGTGGTACGAATAGCCGTCCAGTTCGACGAAAACGCCGGCCTCGAGCTGGATGTCAAGCCGGTATTGACCGCCGTTCACCACCGTTTCGCAATGGACGACCCTGATGCCTGCGTCGTTCAGCAGACGCAGGGCCCGGCTCTCGAGCACGCTGGGCGACGGCGCCCCCACGAAGCCCCGGCGCTCCAGGCACTTGGTCATTTGGGCCGGGCCTCTCCGGCCCGGGCGCCTCAGGCGCTCAACCTCTGCCATCAGGCCCTCGACCGTGACCAACCCGCTGGCCACGGCAGCGTCGACGGCTTCATCGAGCAGGTCCGGCGGCTCATCCGCCGCCATATCGACCAGGCTACGCAACGGGTTCGTGGTGGGCACTCCCCGCCAGATCGAGACAGCACTGTCCGAAAGATCTCTACTGCGGTGCACAACTATCGGCAGGGCGTTGAAAATGCCGCCCGGTTGGCCATGGGCCGTGTTGCGGCCACGACCTTTGCCTTTGGCGTCGGGGGTGGTAGGGCTCTGGCCGCAGCGCACAGAAACGGCCACTGGGCCAGGCTCGTACTTGAGCAACCCCCAGAGCCAGGTCGCCGATGCATGAGAGGCCACCCCGTTGGTTAGCAGGCAGGCGGCCAAAAGGCGGCGACTGGGCTCGTCCGGCCAATTAGGTAAGGCGTATACGCCCGGAGCGCCCCGCACCCAGCGCCCCTGCGCCAGCGCCGTCCGGATCTGAGCCGATGTCACGCCCCGTCTGCGGAGTTGCGCTCGAGTGGCGAGACCCAGCTGAAGGTTGAAGACCTGGCGTTCTGCGCTGAGTACGTTCTTCGGGCTTCGTACCCTGGATGCGAGCATCCTTTCATTATATTCCATGTTTTCCATGTCACATCAAGTCTTCTCAGGTTGCGGCGCCCACTCCGAGTGCGTGAGTCCTCGCACTTAGTACTGATTTCGCCGACGTCGACGGCCACCGGCCCGGGAACGGCATACTTTTGCGCGCCAGTGTCACGATAAGAACATCCAGCGCGCACAAATCCAGGGCCGGGGCGGAAACAGCCGGAAAATGTGCAATGGGCGCACGAGTCCAGGGGCGGGGCGGCGCGCCCCCTACGCGCCCCACGTCGTCGCCTACTGCCGGGGCTAGCCGGGGAGAAGGCCGATGGCTGAACGGGCCCTTTCGAAGGTCCGGGCCGCAATCTCGCCCGCCCGGCTCGCCCCGTCCGCCAGCACCGCCTGAACTGACCCCGGATCCTGGGCCAGCTCGCGGTACCGCACCTGCAGGGGCCGCAGCGTCTCGACCACCGCTTCGGCCGCGTCCGCCTTCAGCTTCCCGTAGTTGTCGTACTGCGCCGCGATCTCCTCCGGCTGGCCGCCGTTCAGGGCGGCGAGAATCTCGAGCAGGTTGGATACCCCCGGCTTTTCCTCGATATCCCACCGGACCGCACCAGGGCCGGGAGGGTCGAGGTCGGTGACCGCGCGCTTGACCTTGCGTTCGATGACCTTCGGGTCGTCGAACAGGTAGACGAGGCCGGCGTCCGAGGCCGCCGACTTGGACATCTTGCTCCGCGGGTCCTGCAGGTCCATGATCCGGGCGCCTCCGCCGGCGGGAGGGATGGCCGCATTCGGGATCACGAAGGTATCGCCGTACCGGGTGTTCCACCGCTGCGCCAGGTCACGCGTCAGTTCCAGGTGCTGGCGCTGGTCGTCGCCCACGGGAACGAGATCCGTGTCGTAGAGCAGGATGTCCGCAGCCATCAAGACGGGGTAGGCGAACAGGCCGACGCGCGCCGACTCCTCGCCCCCTTTGGCGGACTTGTCCTTGAACTGGGTCATCCTGCTGAGCTCGCCCATACTGGCCGTGCACTCGAGCAGCCAGGCCAGTTCGGCGTGCTGGGGGACCTGGCTCTGGACGAACAGGGTGCATCGTGACGGGTCGAGGCCGGCCGCCAGCAAGAGGGTGGCGACGGTGAGGGTGGCCTTGGAAAGCTCTTCGGGGTCGCCCGGCACCGTGAGAGCGTGCAGGTCGACCACGCAGTAAATGGCGTTGTAGCGGTCTTGGAAATCAACCCACCAGCGCAGTGCCCCGAGGTAGTTGCCGAGGTGAGGAGCGCCCGTCGGCTGGATCCCGGAGAACACGGTCTTGGCGGTTTTGGCAGTTCCCACGACAAGGCAGGGTACCTGCCGGTCGCCGGCCCAGCCGGGCATTAAATGCCACGGGGTCAACCGGCGGGGCGTTGGCTCCCGGCCGAATGCCCGACCGAATACCCGCCGGGATAAGGGTACGTCTGGACCGCGTGGGCCGGCTGCGAGGTGGCCGCCCGCTGAGGCGGGAGCGCCGGCGGGACGACAACCGTCCGCTCGACGGGCGGGGGCATGATGACCCGCCTGGTGACCTGCGGTCCGGGGGCGTCGCGGGTTGGGCCCGAAGTTGCCGGCCCCTGCCCGCCCGCGCCCCCCTCGGCTACCGAAGCCGCGTCCTGTACTGGCGCCCCTTCCTTTGCCGGCGGCTCCTCCGGCGCTGGCCCGCCCGCCGGTCGTGGCCCCCCTCCCGGTCGGGCCCGACCGTCCACGTCAGCGGCCTCGTTCACGGCTGTTTCGTCCGCACCCACCACCGGAGCGGCGTCCGGCGTGGCGGGCTCGCCCGGTACGGTGCCGGCGGCCGGGCCTGCCTGCCCGCCCTCCTCGAAACCCTGCCCCCCATCTTTCTCAGCCTGCGCTTCCTGCCCCTCCGGCGATCCGGCATTCATTGCCACTTCGTACCCCGTCACTTCGTACCCCGGCTCTTCGTACCCCGTCACTTCGTACCCCGTCACTTCGTAGCCCGGCACTTCGGCCGCCCCTTCACCTGCCGCCCGACCCGGCGCCACTGCCTCTGCTGCCGCCGCATCCACGAGCACCTCGTCACTGGCCACCCTGTAGATATCCACCTCGACCTCCCCCGACGAGCGAGGCTCCACGCCCCCCAAATCCGGGCCATCTTGGTCTGGCTCTTCGCCGTCCTTCAGCGCTTCGGCCAGCGTCGCCGGCCTCAACGGCCGCGCCCCACTCAGCTCGCTGATCTCCCACACGATGTAGACCGTCGGCGGCCAACCCGATGCCTCCTCTATGGACCGGAGCGACCCGGCGAACTCCGCCGCCGAGGCGGGCCGGCTGGCCGGGCCCTTGGCCAGGGCCGCCTCCAGCAGGTCGGCCAGGGCTATGGGCATGGAGCCCAGCGGGGGGCGGGGGGCGGGGTCCCGCAAGAGGCGAAGGATGATTGACGCCGGCTCTTCACCAGGGAACGTTACGAACGGTCCCCGGCCCAACAGCAGCAGGTACATGGTCGACGCCAGCCCGTAGACGTCGACGGCCGGGGTGACCGGTGCCTCCTCGAAGGCTTCGGGCGCCGTGTGCACCGTGATCTCCCCGGCCAGGTGCTCCATGGGTTCGGCCGCCGCCTGCAGCGAGGCCAGACCGAGGTCGCCCAGCAAAGGCTCTCCGACGGCGGAGATCAGGATGTTCTCCGGCTTCACATCCCCGTGCACCAGCCCGGCTTTGTGGGCTGTCTCCAGGGCGCCGGCGATCTTGATGGCGATCGGTACCACCGTGGCCGCCGGCAGAGGGCCCGTCCGGGCCAGGCGTTGAGCCAGCGACTCACGGCACAGTTCGGTGACCAGGACCGGCAGCCCTTCGGGGGTGAAAAATGTCCTGTACAGCGTGGTGATGTTGGGGTGTTTGCTCAACAGGGTGAGCATGTCGAGCTGCTCGTCCAGCGGTTCCAGAGCCGATTGCGAGGCATCCCCGAGGCGCAGGAGCTTCAGGGCCACCGGCCGGGACGTCCCCAGCTCGACGGCCCGGTAGACCCGGGCCAGGGCGCCGCTGGCGATCTCCACCACGCTGCCATAGCCCGGGAAAGAGGCTTCGGCGGCCACGTCGGGCCGGGCCTTGCGGAACCTCACAGGACGGCTCCGGATCGACTGTGGCCGGGGCCCTCATTTTCCGGGCACTCCCAGCGTCGCTTCACAGGACCGCTCCCGAACGGCTGTCGGCGGCATGCTCCTTTGTGGGCGGGTACGGGCTGGCTTGGCTGGGGCGGGCGGGGCCGTTCCCCACTCGAAGCAAAGTCTGGGCGGCGGCTTCGAAGCCGACGGTGCGGCGCATGGCCTTGTACAGCTGGCGCTGCGAGTCCCACGCCGACCTGGCCCGGGCCTCCTCGAGCGGCCAGACCGTACTGTAGAGGGCCTGGTCGGCGGCGGCTCCAACGAAACGGGCGGGCGGGCCGAAATTCTCCCCGAACCGCTCGGCCACCTGGTCGGCGACCTCGCCGCTGGTGGCCGAGGGGCTCACCTCCAGGCCCAGGCGGAAGAGGCCGTCCAGGAACTCCAGCCAGGCGCCGGCGGCCAGGAGCGCGGGGTCGGCGGGCTGGTGGCGGGCCACCGTGCGCAGGCGCCGGCGGACGGCCGGCACCAGCAAGCCCGCCATCAGCACCGCCAGGACCACGGCCGCCGGCAGTGCGATGCCGAGGACCAGGGCCCAGTTGACGTGGACGGGTTGATGAGGGTGGACCTTGGCGGGCGGCGCGATCTCGTGGCCGGCGTTGTTCGCCGCCGGCAGTGCCGTCGCTTGCCTCGGGGTGGTCGTCGGGGTGGCCCGCACGCTCTCGGGCGGCGGAGACGCGGCGGTAGTAGTGGCGGCCGGGGTGGGGTCCACGATGACCCAGCCCAGGCCCACGACCGGGATTTCCACCCACGTCCACGTGTCACGATCGGTGAGCCGGTAGCGGCCGCCCGGCAGGGGCTTCTGAGCGCTCGCGTCCGGGGCCCGGAACCCGGTGACCACCCGGGCGGGGACGCCGAGGTAGCGGGCCACTACGGCGTAAAAGGTGGCGAACTGCTCCGGCGTGGCCGCCCGGTCGACGGTGACCGCGTTTATCACCTGGGCCAGTGAGGTACCGGCGAGGGCGGCGGTATTGGTCTTGCCATTGGCACTGGAGGGCGCCGGGACCACCCGCCGCTCGTGGGCGCTCAGTTGTTCCGCCAGGCTCTGGAGGAAGGCGGTCGTGGGCGCCGCCGGTGTGCCGGTCAGGGTGGAGGAAAACCGTACTCCCTCGGCGATGTCCCGGCTCGAACCGGCCGGCAGCGCCGTGTAGGTTGGAGCGTCTCCACCGGGGACGAGGTCACCGGAGGCGACCGGTTCCGTCGTGTCGACGTTGTCCAGGGTGCCGGCGGGCACTTTCGACACCACGGTGTAGGACACCGGCAATGTGGGCGAGGCCACCAGCATGCCCGTCGTGGCGTCGGCGTCGACGGACAGCCCGCGCACCTGCACGGGCCGGTCCAGTGCCGGCAGGAAGGGCAAACCGATAGACCGCAAAAGGTCATAATGCTGGACCACTTCGGTCCCGCTCACTGCCGGGCCGGCGGCGGGCACGGGTACCCGCCCGCCGGTGGGCTGGAAAGTGGCCGAAAAGCTCCACGAGTCCCCGTCGTAGACGTCGAGGGCGGCCACCGGGAGGTACCCGCTCCAAGTCCGGCCCACGTGGACGAGGAACAAGGTCTGTGGCGGCGCGCTCGGGTCGTTCCGGCGCAGAGAGGCGAGGGCGTCGACCGGGTCGACCACGATGTTGGAAACCACCGGCGTGGCCCTGGAGACCGTCTTGGCCTTACCGGCCAGGGAGACCGTGCCGGGCACGGCCACCGTTAGAACGGCAGCGAGGACGACGGCCAAAGCGGCGCCGACGGCACCCCGGCTCACCGAAGTGGACAAACGCGTTGCCGGCCCCTCCGCCCGGGCCTCGACCAGCGCCCGCTGCCGCTCGAGGATGGCATGGCGGACAAGTGCCCACACCATCAGGTCACCGAACAGAGCGGCCGCCTCAGCCACGGTGTCACCGACGGGCGCTGAGGTGGTCAGCACGAAGGCGAAAACGAAGCCGGCTATGGGCACGAGAGCGGCCGTCGCGCCGGGACGGGCGGGCCGGACCGACAGCTCGGCGGCCAGCGCCCCGCACAACCACGTGACCACCACCGGGGCCGTCAGCAGGTAGGCCGAACCGCTAAGCGGGAGCGTCTCGGTCAGCAATTGGGTGGGCACGTGCACCAGCCCGTTCCATACGGCGCTGTAGTCGAAGTTGTTGGCCACCCCGAGCATCACCAGCAGGGCCGCCACCGAGCCCCCGTAAGAGATGAGCGGCGGCAGCTTCAAAGCCCGCGTAAGGGCGCCGGCGAGGGCGACCGGCAGGAGCGCAGCCAGCACCAGGACCAGGGGCGCCCGCGCCACCTGATAGGCCCGCAGCCAGGGCGTGGCGGCGATAAAGGTGGCGACGGCGAGGGCAGCCAGCAACCACAGGACCAGGGCACCCGTCCCCTGAGCCACAAAGGCGGGGTTGCCGTCCGGCCCGTCACCGGGAGAGCGGCTGACGGCACCGGGCTCGGCCTGGCGCGGCGCGGCCGGGCCCCCCGGCGGCGGGCCGGGGTGAGTCAGGACGCGGCTGCCCGAGCCCCAGTTGGTGTTGGAATCGCTCACTTCGTTACCTGCGCGTCCCAGGCCCGAGCCACGTCGTCGGCGTCGGTGCCGACCAATATGGTAAGGCCCGGATAGGTGGGCGCCGGGGTCGGGCGGGGGACCAGGGAGACCAGGACGACGTGGTCGAAGCGGCGCCGGAGGGCGGCCACTTCGGGCAGCGAGTCGACCTGTACCACTCCGGTCACGACGACCAGGGCGTTGCCCCCCCTTTCGCGGCGCAGGTTCACGAGCTGGCCCGACAGCGAACCCTCGGAACTCGGGGCCAGGTCGGTGAGGTAGTCGACCAGGTCGTCGGGGTTGGACTTCCGGGTCCCCCCGACCCGCTGGCCGGTGGTGGTGCGCAGCTGCACCGGGGCCTCCCCCAGGGCCGTGGCGGCCACCACCGAGGCGGTGACGTCCATGGCTTCCTCGAAACTGTCCGGCGAATAGACCTCTGGGCGCAGGTCGACGAGCACGACCGTGTAAGGCTGGGCCGTGTCGACGTACTGGCGGACTACGAGCTTGCCGAGCCGGGCCGTAGATGGCCAGTGCACCTTGCGCAGGTCGTCCCCGATCACGTACTCACGCAACCGGTGGAACGTGACGCTGCCCTGCGGCGACATGTCGCTCGACGGCCCTTCGAGGTTTCGCGACGTCCCGCTGGCTATCGGCCGTAGCGCCAGCACCCGGGGGTGCACGGAAATGACCTGCGGTTCGCCGAGCGCCCGCGCCCGGCGGCACAGGCCGAAGGGGTCGGCCCTCGGCACCTCCACTGGCCCGATCTCGTACGTGCCCCGGCGTGAAGTAGGTAACCGGTACGTCCGCAAGCCCTGCTCGCCCTTCCGCAAACGGGGCAGTTCGGCCCGGAACACGGTCGGCCCCATGCGCTGCTCTATCTGCACCGGGGCCAGCGCCCGCCGGGACGTGTTGGTAGCCCGGATGACGGCGATCGCCGGCCGGCGTTTCTCGACTCTGGGCGGTTCCACGGCCCGCTCGAGGTCGAAGCGAGGCGAGCGGAATACATAAACGAGAGCGCCGGCGGACAGGACGACCAGGCCCGCCCCCATAGCCAACAAGGGGGGCCAGCTGGCGCCCAGCCCAACGCCCACGAGGACCAGGCCCACCGCCAGGGCGCCCCAGCCGAGGCGAGTCACGGTGCTAGCGCAGGACGGCCCTGGGGACCGGTACCGCCTGGACGGCGCGCGTCACGATCTCCTCCTGCGTCCGCCCCTGGATCTCCGAACCCGGGCGCAGGATGACTCGGTGAGCGAGCGTGGGGACGGCCATCAGCTGCACCTCGTCCGGGGTGACGAAAGGCCGGCCGGCAGCGGCGGCCGCCACCCGTGCCGCCCGGAGCAAGGCCAGGCCGCCACGCGGTGAGACGCCCAGGCTGACCTCGGGCATCTCGCGGGTGCGGGAGCAGATGGCGACGATGTAGTTCTCTACCGGTGAGGAAACCTCGACCGAACGCTTCACGAAGGCGATCATCCCGAGCAGGTCGTCGCGGTCCATAACCGGTTCAAGGTGCTCGACGCTGGGGGTGTCCCGCTCGGTCCGCAGCACTTCGGCCTCTGCCTCCGGTGACGGGTAACCCATTCTGAGCCGCATCAAGAACCGGTCGAGCTGCGCCTCGGGCAACACATAGGTGCCTTCCAGGTCGATCGGGTTCTGGGTGGCGATGACGACGAAGGGCCGCGGGACCGGGTAGACGGCGGCGTCGGTGGACACGGTCTGGTCCTGCATCACCTCGAGCAGGGCCGACTGGGTCTTGGGCGACGCCCGGTTTATTTCGTCACCCAGGACCATGTTGGCGAAGACGGGCCCCGGCCGGAAGCTGAACGTGGAGGTGGCCTGGTCGAAAACGGTGACACCCGTGATATCGCTGGGCAGGAGGTCGGGGGTGAACTGGACCCGGTTCCAGGTCAGGTTGATGGACTTGCAGATGGCGCGGGCCAGGGAGGTCTTGCCCACCCCGGGGACGTCCTCGATGAGCAGGTGACCTTCGGCCAGGACGCACGTCACCGCCGCCCGGACCACGTTGTCCTTGCCGTGCAGGACCCTGGTCACGTTGGTCACCAGGCTCTCGAACATCTTCCCGAACAGCGCTATGTCGGGCCCGCCGGGATGGGCCCCTTGCTGGGCCTCCCATGGGCCCGTAATAGGGCTCGGCGTGCTCACGTGGTTACCTCCGTAATTCCGTAGGCTCCGGGGCGGGCCTTCGGTCTCCTGCTCAGCCCCCAGGCTAGGGAGCCGGCGCACACCGCGCCCGCCATTACACCAAAGGCGACCCACAGGTCGGCCGTCTGCCAAGCACTTCCCGAGCTGACGGCCCCGCCGGCGCCACCCCCCGGGCCCCGAGGTGGGCTCGTACGCGGGGCCAGGGCCACGGCCGCGCTCTGAGCGCCGGACGACCCCGACGCCGTGGTCGTCGAAACTGACGTCGTAGTCGTCGTGACCGGTGCCGTGGTCGTCGAAACTGACGTCGTCGTGGTGGTGCTCGGCGCCGTGGTCGTCGTCACCGACGTCGTCGTGGTGGTGCTCGGCGCCGTAGTGGTGGTGACCGAGGTCGTCGTGGTGGTGCTCGGCGGCGACGTCGGCTGGGTGGTCGGAGCGGTGGTAGTGCTTGTTGTCGTAGGGGCCGCCGTCGTGGCCGTCGTGGTCGGCGCCGTCGTGGTCGTGGTCGTGAGCGGGGCCGCGGTGGTCGTCGTAACCGAAGCGGTCGAGCTGGACGGGATGCTCGATGACGTCGGCGGCGCCGTCGTCGGCGCCGAGCTGGTGCTCGGGCACCCGCCCCCGTGCCCGCAGGTAGCCGATGACGAGGTCGTGGGCGGGGCCTGCGTGGTCGTGGTCAAGGCGCACGGGTTAGCCCCTCCGGTACCCGAGCAGGCCGTAGTCGTACTGCCGGGACCCGTAGGCCGGGACGTCTTTGTCGTCCCGGACGTTTTGCTCGCCGTCGTGGCGGTGGTCGTCCCTGAGCTCGCGGTCGAGGTCTTGGTGGCATGGCTCGTCGTGGTGGTGGTCTTGGTCGTCTTGCCCGTCTTGCTCGTGGTCGTCGTGGTCCTGGTCGGCTTGCCCGTCTTGCTGGCGGTCGTCGTGGTGCTGGCCACCGGCAGTACCGCCGATCCGGCGGTGGCGTTCGTCGGTTCGCCCAGGTACACCCAGGACACCACCACCATCGGCGACGGGCACCCCACCGGCCAGGTCAATTTCACCGGGAAGTCGGCCGCCGCGGTCTGTGGGGCGGTAGCGGTGCAGCCCTTCTTGGCCGCCGACTTGGCGGAGACCCGCCAGTCCGTGCCTGCGGGCTGGCCGGTGCCGGCGTAGTTGACGTAGAGGTCGATCGTCGAAATGGCCGGGCAGTGGCCCACGCAGACCTTGCCCGCCGTCACCTGGAAGGAGTACGACTGCGGCGTGCCGATGGAGAAATCGGCCACCAGGTTGGGCGACGGCACACCATAGGGGTCGGGTACGGCGGTGTCGTCCAGCGCCACCGACACGGAGCAGCGGCCGCCCATCTGGTCGAGGTTCATGGCCGTGCTCACCTGGCCGTTCGCGACGGCGGCGTTGAGGGGCAGGGCCTCGGAACCGCAGGTCACCGTGCCTGTCGCCTTGTACGAACCTGAGGGCAGGCCGGGAAATGTCACCAGGACGGTGCCCGCATTCGGGTCGGCGCCAACGGTGCCAGAGGCCTGCGCCCGCAGGCCCGCCGGCCACGGGACCGTCTTGGAGAATGCCCGCCCGGTGATAGTGACGGCGGCCGAGGGGTGCCCATCGGGCGTTATGACCACGGTCGGGGTATAGGACCTGGCCGCGCTGAGGCCCGGGACGTCGACCTGGTCGGCGCCTGTCGGGCCGACGGTATGACCACCCACCGAGTAGGTAAAGGTGACCCGGTTGCCGCCGTAGGCCAGTACCGGGCTCACGGTGGGGACGACCTCGAGGCGAGCGGTGACCGTCTGCCCGGCGGGCATGCCGGCGGCCAACAGTTGTATGGCGGTCGGGTCGGGAGGCTGCCACGCTTGCGTGCACACGTGGTCGGAAGCCGGTTCCCCCAGCAGGCCGGTGCTGCCCACCCCCTGGACGCTGAAGCTGAGGGCGTCGCCGAGCAGTTTCTGGTCGTTGCCGGCGTTCACCGTCACGCTGGTGGTGGAGGCGGGCAAGTGCAGTTCGGGAGGCAGGCCGATGAAGCCGGTCCCGCACGAAGAACCGATGACGTTCCAGGACGTGGCCGGGGCAAAGCAGTTCGGCCCGGCGCACGGGGCCCAGCTGACCAGCCACCCGCCCTGGCCGTCAGCCCTCGTCGTCACGTACGCCGGCGCCGACGGCCCGTGCTCCTCGGTGGTGAAGTCCCGGGGCTCGGACGGCGTCGACTGGCTGTTGATAAATGCGGTCACCACGGCCTGGTAGAGCGTTCCCGGGCGGAGCCCGGTGAAGAGCAATTGCTGCTGGCCGTTGACCACCTGGGTGGGCCGCAACGGTTGGGCGGCTCCTCCCAACGCCGTCATCGTCACCGACCACGTCCTGGGCAGGCAGTCCTGTTCGGACAGGAGGTGGTAACTCCAGACGACCAGCGCCGATTCGTCTGACGCGGAGATGGAGCTCACTTCGGGGGCATACGGTTTCTCGGTCGTGGCCGCGCAGTTGGCCTGTTGGGTCACCGGCTGGGTTATGGGTGGGGCGACGGTCGTTACCGTAGTTGTCGGCGTGTTGGAGGCCGGTTGTGAGCGCGTTTTGTTTTTCAGCGGCTTGACGTTCACGTCCCCGGGGCCCACCGCGCTGACGACGACGGCGTTCGACTTGTCGACGATCACCGGAGCGTGGCTCCCGTCCGTGAAGACAACCACGGCCAGTAGGCTCTCCGGGTTGTTGAAGATGACCCGGGGACCGTCGACCAGCACTTCGGCGCCATGGAAACTGGCTTTTTCAGTAACGCTCTTGGCCGGGTAAGTCGCCGCCCCGGGCACGGGCGCCATGGCCCCGCTGCCGGAGTCGATGGCCCACAGCGTGGGTTGGCCGGCCTGGGCCTGGTCGAGGGTGTAGAGCTTGCCGTTCGAAAACGCCGGCACCGCCGGTTGTGCGTCGGGCCCGAACGCCTTCAGCCCCATCGGGGCAGTGACCTCGCCCGTGGGGCTCACGCCCAGCAGCGACCACCCCGAAGGCAACCGGACGAGGTACCAGAACTCGCCGTTGGCCCCGTTCACCGGCAGGAAGGCAGATGCGGCCAAGGTGGCGGGGTCGTTCACGTCCTTGGCCGCGCCGTGCGCCCCGAACAGTTCTATGCGCCCGGGCGTGGCCAGCGCCACCGCCCCGGAGGTGCTTTCCAGCGCCGCCGCCGAGCACGGGGTTGGCAACGTGGAACGGCGGGTCGGCGTCAGGCCCTGCAAATGGAGCGGGGTGGGAGTTACCTCGAAAAGCCGGCAGTTTCCTCCGGCATTGGCCAACGCCCACAAGTCGCCGTCGCTCACCGTGGCCCCGCCGGGCAGGTTGGTCAGCCTGGTGCTGAGCCGGCTGAAGCCGAGCGGGCGAACGGGGTGGGCCGACCGCGACGCCAGCGCTTCCGCGCCCGCCACTGCCGTCGCCGAGTCGACCAGCGAGACGGTGCTGGTCGGCCCGTAGCGCACTATGTAGGTCGAAGTGCCGTCGGCGAAGCCGGCCGCCCCCGTGGCCCCGTTCAGGGGGCCGAGCGAAATGCCGTTGTCCGTCGGCCCGAGGACGTAGTCGTCGTTGCCCAGCATGTTGAACGTGCCCGTGCTGCGGTTGACCAGCGTCGTCCCGGCGCCGGTGGCGACGGCTTCCACGGCGCCGTAGTTAGTGGCGCCGACCTCGGAATAGACCCCCTCCAGCTGGACCGTGACCTCCCCTGTGGCCAGGTCGATGACGGTGAGGGGCCGGTAGTCGTCGAGGACGAGCGAGCCGCCGAAAATGTGGGGTTTCTGTGAGGCCGGCGCTCTGCCCGTGGCCGCCGACCAGACGATCCCGCCTACGACCAGGGCGATCAGGACCATACCGACGACGGTCCCGATAGCGCCGAAACCGAGGCCGGGCCGCCCGCCGCTCGAGAGCCCGAAGCCGGCCCGGCCGGGCGCCCTGGGACCGGAGGGGGTGGTCGACCGGGGCGGTGTCGACGGGGGCACTGTCATGGCGTGGGACTCATCGATATCGTATCAAAGGGCAGCTCAGCGCCGTTCCATCCCGCTGCATCCTGAGGGGGGCCGGCGCGCCGTCGCGGGTGCCTTCTGCAGGAGGGTGAGTAAGCATCAACGATGAGTGGCCGAGGTTACCAGTAGGCTCGGGTGGGTGGGGTACCAGGTCAGCACTCCGGTGTTCGAGGGTCCCTTCGACCTCCTCCTTCACCTGGTAAGCCGAGAGCAAGTCGACATCTGGGAGCTTTCCCTAGCGTCCATTGTCGACCAGTACATTGCCAGCCTTGAGCAAATGCAGGTGCTCGACTTGTCCGTAGCGACGGAGTTCCTGCTCACGGCGGCCGTCCTGCTGGAACTGAAAGCCAGGCGCCTTCTTTCCGACGGCTCGGCCGACGAAGATGAAGAAACCCTGGCCCTGTGGGAAGAACGGGATCTCCTCCTGGCCCGGTTGCTGGAGTGCAAGACGTTCAAAGAGGCGGCCTTGTCCATGAACCGCCAGATGGAGGCGGCCCAGCTGTCGGTGCCGAGGCGAGCCGGCCTGGAGGAGCGGTTCGTCAAGCTGGCGCCCGACCCTCTCGAGGGGGTGAGCGCCGGCGACCTCCGTCAGGCCCTGGTCAAACTGTTGACGCCCAGGCCCTTGGCCAGGGTCAATGCCGAGCATGTGGCCCCGGTCCGGGCCAGCGTGGCCGATACCCTGGAAGAGCTGGTGGGCAGGCTGCCGGGGGAGGGGCGGACGACGTTCAGGCGGCTGACCGCCGGCCTGCGTGAGCCGCTAGAGGTGATCGTTTGCTTCCTGGCCCTCCTCGAGCTTTACAAGCGGGGGGCGGTGGACCTGGGCCAGGCCGGCAAGCTGGGGGAGTTGCACGTGAACTGGCTCGGCCTGGATGGAAGCCTGGACGGCGGGCCAGGGGCGCTCGGGCTCGACCAGCCGGGAGCCGCCCCGCTCGTGGACCAGTACGAGGGCTGAGCAGCGTGAGAAGCCGTCGAGGTGCGCCGCTATGAGCTGTCGGCGCGGAGGCAGCTAAGCGGTGGAGACCGAGGAACGCCGGGCCATCGAGGCTGTGCTGATGGTGGCCGAAGTGCCGGTGGAACCGAGCATGCTGGCGCAGCTGCTCGAGCGTTCGCCGGCGCAGGTGGCCCAACTTTGTGAGGAGCTGGCCCAGTCGTACCGGGACGAGGACCGCGGTTTCGAGCTCGTCCGGGTGGCCGGCGGTTACCGGTTCCAGAGCCACCCCGACATGGCGCCCTACATCGAGCGTTTCGTGCTGGAGGGGCAATCGGCCCGGCTTTCCGCCGCCGCGCTGGAAACCCTGGCCATCGTGGCCTACAAACAGCCGGTATCGAGGGCTCAGGTATCGTCCATCCGGGGGGTGAACTCCGACGGCGTGCTGCGCACCCTGTGCCAGCGCGGGTACGTCACCGAGGTCGGACACGACCCCGGGCCGGGCCAAGCCGTCCTCTACGGCACCACGCCGACGCTGCTCGAGCGGCTCGGCCTCGACCGGATCGAGGAGCTGCCCCCCCTCGGCGACTTCGTGCCCGGGCCCGAGGTTATGGACGCCCTGGAGCAGGGGCTGCGGCCGCCGGCCGGCTGACCAGCGCCAACTGCCCGGGCCCACGACCTGATCGGCCCCGGAGCCGCCGGTCCCAGAGTTAGACCAGGGCCGGCCCCGGATGGAGCCGGCCCTGGACCTGTGACCGATTTTGTAGTTGCTAGTTGCTGTCGCGGTTGCGGCCGGCTGAGGCTAAGCGGTCGTGCCCTCGGAGCTTTCGCCCGCGGCGGTGCCGCTCCCGGACGTACCACCGGCCGGCGTGCCACTTGCCGGCGTGCCCGTCGCTGACGGCTCGTTGGCGAGGATGGCATAGATGCGCCGACGGGTCTCGTCGAGCAGCTTGGCCACTTCCTCGTACTCCCTCGGGCCGCCGCTCATCATCACCTGGCGCACTACCGGCATCAACTTGACCGCCGCCTGGCGCAATGCCCGGGCACCCTCGGGGGCCCCGGCGGCCAGCGCTTCCCAGGGCGCCGGGCCCTTGGCGACGTCGGCCGCCGCTCGTCGGCCCTCCTCTGTTAGCGCGTAGCGGCGCTTGCCGCCGGCCTCGTCGACCTGGGCCGTGACGAGGCCCTCGTCCTCGAGCAACTGCAGGGTGGGGTAAATAGAGCCGGGGCTCGGCCGCCACAGCCCGTCGGTACGCTCGGTGAGTTCGCCGATTATTTCGTAACCGTGCATGGGCCGCTCGGCCAGCAGGGCCAGGATGGCGCTGCGGATATCACCGCGCCGTGCCCGGCCCCAGGGCCGGGGGCCGCCACGGCCTCGACCGCGACCTCGGCCTCCCCAGCCCCCACCGGCGCCCGGTCCAAACGGGCCGCCTTCTTGGCCGGGACCGAACGGGCCGCCGCCGAAGAACCACATCCTGTCCGGGCCACCGTGACCCCCGTGGCCGTGGCCACCATGTCCCGGTCCCGGGACATCACCCGGGCCCGCCCATGGGCCACCGGCCCAGCCGCGGCCCCGGCCACCACGCTTGCCTCGGCCCCACTCGGGGCCTGCTTCAAATCGGTCTTCAAAATGTTCGTGGGAATGCATATCCCTGTGCCTCCATTTCTGGCGTTCTTGAGTTCTGGCCGGCACCCGACGCCGGCCACTGCAATCACTATATCGCGATATATCGTTAAGCGGCGGAAAACCTGGTGCGAACGTCTGGCCGTACAGCAAGGAGCCGCCTCCCCAAGCCACACGGCGCCGCTACGAGCCGGCAAGTGACGGGGCCCGTTCACTACGAGCACGCGGGCCGAGGCCGTAACCGTGGCCCCGCTTGTCATTACAAGACGGTCCCGGGTGGCCGATGGGCTTGACTGGGCTGGTGGCAAAGGTCGGCCGTACGGTGGTGGGACGAGACGAAGAGCCGGCGGGGGAGCGGTTACAGAAGTTGCTGGCCGGCGCCGGCCTGGGCAGCCGCCGGTCCTGCGAGCAACTGATCGAAGAGGGCAGGGTCACGGTGAACGGGCGGGTGGCTCACCTGGGGCAGCGGGCCGACGGCGCCACTGACCGTATTGCCGTCGACGGCATCCCCCTCCCGGGGCGCGAAGGCATGGTGTACTACTTGCTCAACAAGCCGGCCGGGATAGTAACCAGCGCCTCCGACCCCGAAGGCCGCCCGACGGTGCTCGACTTCGTGCCGGAGGCGCCCCGGGTTTTCCCCGTCGGCCGGCTCGACCTAATGAGCGAAGGCCTCCTGGTCCTTACCAATGACGGGGAACTGGCCTACCACCTCACCCACCCGAGCTTCGGAGTGGTGAAGGAGTACGTCGTGGAGGTCGAAGGTCGGCTGTCGAAGGATGTCATCGGCCGCCTCCGCCGCGGCGTCGAGCTCGATGACGGCCTGACCGCCCACGCCCGCGTCAGCATGCTGGGGCCTCATGCCGCCCGCATAGCTATTCACGAAGGGCGCAACCGTCAGGTGAGGCGCATGTGCGAGGCGGTGGGCCACCCCGTGCGCCGGCTGGTGCGCACCCGGATCGGGCCGGTCACGGACCGTTCGCTGGCGCCCGGCCACTGGCGCCACCTCAGCCCTTCCGAGATCCGTGGCCTCTGGGAGGCAGCCGGAGCCCCCCAAGGCCTCGAGGCGGCCGGCAAGGGCCACACCCACTAGACCGGCAGACCAAGTAGAGCGCCCACACCGAGTAAAGGGGCAGGGTTTCGGGGTAGGTCTCACCGAGCGCGTATCCTGTCCATTCGAATGCCTGCTCAACCTGCTCACGGGCCTGACGCGGACACCACCGGCACGGCGGGCGCAATTAGCGAGGACGCCACGTCTCGTCCACGGTCACGGGTACGCGCCCTTAGAGGCGCCACCACCGTCGACGAGGACAGCTCTGCTCAGGTCACCGAAAAGACACAAGCCCTGCTCAAGGCCATGCTGGCCCGAAATGGAGTGGACCACGGCGACATCATTTCGGTGTGGTTTACGGCCACCGACGACGTCCACTCCATGTTCCCGGCCACCGCCGCCCGGGCCATCGGCTTTGGTGACGTCCCGCTCCTGTGTGCCCGCGAGCTCAATATCGAGGGGGCGCAGCCCCTCTGTATCCGGGTCATGATGCACGTCGAGACAACCCGGCCACAGCTGCACCACATTTACCTTGAAGGGGCCCGGGGACTACGCGATGACCTCCCCGAGTAGTCCGGGCCCGACCAGCAACCCCGGACCGGCCCACACTTCCGCCGCACCCGCCGCCGGAGACGACCCGGCCGAACGGGTCACCACATCCGGCCTCCCGAGGGCCGCCATCGTCGGCACCGGGCTGATCGGAGGTTCCATCGGGATGGCGCTGCGCCGCCTGGGGTGGCTGGTGAGCGGCGTCGACAACGACCCGGCCAGGGTTCAGCGGGCACTGGAGCTGGGTGCCATTGACAGGGTGGGCTGGGACTTGTCGGCCGCCGTCACCTTCGTGGCCGTACCCGCCGGCGCCGTAGCCGACGTGGCCCGGGACGTACTTTCCCGCCAGGACGCCGAGGCCGTGACTTCCACTGGCACTGCCACTGCCCCTGGGCCTGCGCCGGGGCGGGCCCGAGTGCAAGCCGTCACCGACGTCGCCGGCGTCAAAGCGGGCATCGTGGCCGCAGTCGGCCACCCTCGCTTTGTAGGCGGCCACCCCATGGCCGGCTCGGAACAAGAGGGCGTCGAGGGCGCCGGCCCCGACCTGTTCCTCGGCGCCACGTGGGTGCTGACCCCGGGCCGGCACACTTCGGGCGATGCTTATTCAGAGGTGCAGGCCCTGGTGCGCCTGTTGGGGGCCAACCCGGTGGTGCTCGAGCCCCGGCGCCACGATGAGCTGGTGGCTCTGGTCTCACATACCCCCCACCTCACGGCGGCGGCGCTCATGAACCTGGCCGCCGACGAGGCCGCCTCCGATGCCGTCTTGCTGCGCCTGGCCGCCGGCGGGTTCCGGGACATGACCCGGGTGGCGGCCGGCCACCCCGGCATCTGGCCCGACGTGGTGGCCGAGAACCAGGACGCCATACTCGACGCTCTCGACCGCCTCTCGGCCAGCCTCGACCAGCTCAGGGCGGTAGTGGCCGGGAAGGACCGGGCCAAACTGCTCGAACTTCTGGAGCGGGCCAGAGAAGCGCGTGTCAGCCTGCCCACGGGAGCCCCGGCGCTCAGCCGGGCCACGGAGCTGAGGCTGCCCGTACCCGACCGGCCGGGCGTCATCGCCGAGGTCAGCACCTTGCTCGGCGGGCAGGGGGTCAACATCTTCGACCTCGAGATCGCCCACTCGGCCGAGGGTGACAGGGGTGTGATGGTGCTGATAATCGACGCCGGGGCCGAGGGCGTAGCCCGCAAGGCTCTGGCCGAGCGGGATTTCAAGGTGTCGGCGCGGAGACTGGAGCCATGAGCACTCGCACGCCGGAGCTACTGGTTGTCGAGCCGGCGGACGGCCGGTCGTTCAAGGGACGGCTGCGGGCGCCCGGCGACAAGTCAATATCCCACCGGGCGCTGCTGATATCAGCCCGGGCCGAGGGCCGCTCACGGGTCCGCGGTTTGTCCACTGGAGACGACGTCCGCCACACCCTGGCCGCCGTCGTCGCCCTCGGGGCGGGGGCGGAGCGGGCGGGCGACGAACTACTCATCGACGGTGGCGTGGAGCGCCTGCACGAGCCCGAAATGCTCGTCGACGTAGGCAATTCCGGCACCGGGATCCGGTTGCTGGCCGGGTTCGTGTCGGCCATCGACGGGCTCACGGTGCTCCAGGGCGACTCCTCTGTCGCTAAGCGGCCCATGGACCGGGTGGCGGTGCCGCTCCGGCTACTGGGGGCACAGGTCGACGGCAGGGAGGGTGGCCGTTTCCCGCCGCTGGCCGTGCGCGGCGGGCACCTCGAGGGCATCGAGTACACGCCGCCCGTGGCCAGCGCGCAGGTGAAATCGGCGGTCCTCTTCGCCGGCCTCGGGGCCAACGGCGCCACCACGGTGCACGAGCCGGTGGCCACCCGCGCCCACACGGAAGAAATGCTGGCCGCCGCCGGCGCAGACATCGAGGTCACTCTGGCCGGGGGTGGTGCCCGCGTGGACTTGCGGCCCAGCGCGCTCCATCCCACCACCATCGATGTCCCGGCTGACCCTTCTCAGGCCGCGTTCTGGGCCGTGGCTGCTTGCATAACCCCGGGCAGCGACCTCCTGCTCGAGAACGTCTACATCGGGCGGGGCCGGGCCGGTTTCATCGAAGTACTAAAGCGAATGGGCGCCCGCCTGGAGCTGGTGGACGAGGACCCCGTTCACCACACGGCGGGCATCCATGTCGAAGGCGGGCCGCTGGTGGCCACCGACGTGGGGGGAGCGGAAGTGGCGGCCCTGATCGACGAGGTGCCGGTCCTGGCGGTGGCGGCCGCCTTCGCCGAGGGGACCACCACGTTCTCCGACGCCGCCGAACTGCGGGTCAAGGAAACCGACCGGGTGGCCACGACCGTCGAACTGCTCTCGGCCCTCGGCGCCCGGGCCGAACCCGCCCCCGACGGCCTGGTGGTCACGGGCAACGGGGGCGCGCCGCTCACGCCGGCCACGGTCGACTCTCACGGCGACCACCGCATCGCCATGGCGGGCGCAGTAGCGGCCCTCGGTGCCGGTGGCGCGGTAAGAGTGAAAGGGTGGGATGCCACCGCCACCAGTTACCCGAGCTTCGAGGAGGACATGAACCTGTGCCTGCGCTGAACCCTCCCGGACTGAAAGTGATCGCCATCGACGGCCCCGCAGGTTCTGGCAAATCGACCGTGGCGCGGGCGGTGGCGACCAAATTGGCAATGCCTTATCTCGACACCGGCGCCATGTACCGGGCCGTGGCGTTCAGCGCCATTCGCCGTGGCATTGACCCCGAAGACGCACCCGAGGTGGCGAAATTGGCCGCCGAGATGAAACTGGAAGTGGCCGACCGGGTGATGGTGGACGATGTGGACGCCACCATCGAAATCCGCAGCCCGGAAGTCACCCGGGCGGTAAGCGTGGTGGCCGTCAACCCCGAGGTGCGCAAAGAACTGGTGCGCCGCCAACGCGAGTGGGCCGAGCGAGAAGGCTCCGGCGTCATCGAGGGCCGCGACATCGGCACGGTGGTCTTCCCGGAAGCACCCGTAAAGGTTTACATGACGGCCAGCGACGACGAACGCGCCCAGCGCCGCAGCCAGGAGCTGCTGGACATGCATTACGACGAAGTGGCCGCCGACATCGCTCGTCGCGACCACATCGATTCAACCCGGGCGCACGCCCCTTTATCGGTGGCCCCCGAGGCCGTGGTCGTGGACACCACCGAAAGCACGGTCGAAGAAGTGGTCGACCTCGTTTTGGCTCTGGCGGCAAAGGCAGGGCTGGGGTGACAGCGGAGGCACCGGGCCCGTCACCGTCACCGCCGCCGGCCGAGGCCAAGCCGCTTCGGGCCGAACCGGTTGTGGTGGCGCCGCCGACCCGGGGTGAGCTGGCCTGGTACCGGTTCGCCCGGGGGGCAGTGATGGTCCCTTCCTGGTTCCTGTGGCGGATGCGGTTCACAGGGATCGAAAACCTCCCTCAGACCACCCCTTACGTGCTGGCGCCTGTCCACCGCTCCTACATCGACACCCTGCTCGCCGGTTACCTGTCCAACCGCCGGGTCCGGTTCATGGGCAAAGAAGAAATGTGGCGCACGCCGTGGGTGGCCAAACTCTTCAGTTCCCTGGGCGGTTTCCCCGTCCGCAGAGGGACGCCCGACCGCGAAGCGCTGAGGATCTGCGAGCAGATCCTGGCCGCGGGCGAGCCCGTCGTGCTTTTCCCCGAAGGCTCCCGCCAATCAGGCCCGATCGTACAGCCACTTTTCGCCGGGCCCGCATTCGTGGCCGTCCGGGCCAACGTCCCCATTGTGCCCGTCGGTATCGGGGGCAGCGAACGGGCCATGCCAAAGGGGGCCAAGTGGGTCCACGCCACCCGGATCGCACTGGCCGTCGGCCGGCCGATATGGCCGCCTCCTGCCGCCGACGGGGCCCGGGCCCCCCGTCGGGTCGTCCAGGACCTCACCGACCGGTTGCACCGGGAACTACAAGACGTTTTCGATACGGCGCAGGCGCTCGCCGGCCTTTGAGCCTCGTCTAACTTTAATGGGAACTGGTCAGACGAAAAGGGGCTCGACGCCTCGCCGGCTCAGCAATGACTGCATCTCCTCATCGGACGGGCGCGACGAAAAGCGGGCGGCGGCATCGAGGACCAGGGGCAGGATGTCCATGTCCGACACACTGTTCAGGAAGACCTCTGACCGGCCCAGCACCCACCAAACGGCCAAATCTATGTCGGCCGGGTCTTC